>DASSKA010000180.1:0-21114 GCA_035690905.1 Nocardioidaceae bacterium
GCCGTCCGCGCCGCCAAGATCGCCCTCGACCGCGGCATCGGCGGCCCCATCCTCTCCGCCTCGACCTACCTGATGAAATCCCCACCGGTCCAGATGGCCGACGACAAGGGCCGCGCCCAGCTCGAAGCCTTCATCCGCGGCGACGTCGAACGCTGACCGTTCCAGTGCCTCTGGCCGGTCCCTTTACCAGGGCACCCTGGTAAAGGGACGCTCCCCATGGTGAATTCACCATGGGGAGCGGGACCTTTCCGTGGACAGTTCCGGGGAATCTGTCCACCTAAGCACCAGGCTCCCCCGGTCGGGGGACACTTCGGGATTCCCCGGACCGGGACGTTCTGAGCCAACCTCGCGTTCCCCGGACCCATCTGGGGAACACTGAGCGGGTGATGTCGCAGTGACCGCAGCCCGCCACCTGCTCCACCTGCTCCGCGGCCGATGGTTCCGCCGGCTGTTCACCGTCCGGGTGGCCAGCCAGTTCACCGACGGCGTCTTCCAGGTGGCCCTCGCGGCGTACGTGATCTTCTCCCCGGAGAAGCAGGCCAGCCCGGGCGCGATCGCCACCGCGCTGGCCGTCGTGCTGCTGCCGTTCAGCGCGCTCGGCCCGTTCGTCGGGGTGTTCCTGGACCGGTGGTCGCGTCGCCAGGTACTCGCCTGGTCGAACTTCGTGCGGGTCGGCCTCGTGCTCTGCCTCGCCGCGGCGATGGCCGCCGGCCTGCGGGGTCCGGTCCTGTTCGCGCTGATCCTGCTCAGCCTCTCGGTGAACCGGTTCCTGCTCGCCGGGCTGTCCGCCGCGCTCCCCCACGTGGTCCGGGCCGACGAGCTGATCACCGCCAACGCGCTCACCCCGACCGCCGGGACGCTGGCGTTCGTCGTCGGGCTCGGCGTGGGCACGGCCAGCCGGCTGCCGTGGCAGGCGACCGGGCTTGCGCCGGACGTCGGGGTGCTGCTGCTCGCCTCGGTGCTGTACGGCGCGGCGGGGGCGCTCGCCCTGAGGATCCCCCGGGACATGCTCGGCCCGGGGGAGGACCCGGAACGGCCGGCCGTCCACGAGGCGGTGCGGGAGGTGGCCCGTGGTCTGGTGCGCGGACTGCGCCACCTGGGCGCGCGCCGGCCGGCGGCCTACGGACTGGGATCGATCGCCGCGCACCGGTTCTGTTACGGCATCTCCACGGTGGCCCTGATCCTGCTCTACCGCAACTACTTCCACGGGCCCGGCGAGGCGGATGCCGCCCTGGCCGGGCTGTCGTTCGCCGTGCTGGTGTCGGGAGCCGGCTACGTCGCGGCTGCGTTGCTGACCCCCGTGGTGACCCAGCACATCTCCAGCCGCAGCTGGATGATCCTGCTGCTGTGCAGCGCTGCAGTCACCGAGGTGTTCCCCGGCGCGCTCTACACCCAGCCCGCCCTGCTGACCGCGGCGTTCTTCCTCGGTCTGGCTTCGCAGGGGCTCAAGATCTGCGTCGACACGCTGGTGCAGACCAACGTCGACGACGTCTACCGCGGGCGGGTGTTCTCTCTCTACGACGTGGTCTTCAACGTCGCCTTCGTGGCCGCCGCGGCAGCGGCCGCCGTCGTGCTCCCCTTCGACGGCAAGTCCTACACCGTGCTGGCGGCGGTGGCCCTCGGCTACCTGGCGACCGCGGTGGGCTACGCCGCCCTCACCCGACGGACCGCGCGTCCCACCACTCCAGGAGCGCAGCCCTTGCCTGCTCGGGAGGCATCGGTCCGTGTTCCAGGCGCTGCTCCAGCAGGAACCGGTAGGCCTCTCCCACCTCCCGACCCGGAGGGATGCCCAGGATCTCCATGATCTGGTTGCCGTCCAGGTCCGGCCGGATCGCCTCCAACTCCTCCTGCTCGGCCAGCCGGGCGATCCGCTCCTCGAGGTGGTCGTAGCTGCGCCGCAGCCGCTCGGCCTTGCGCCGGTTCCGGGTGGTGCAGTCCGCGCGGGTCAGCACGTGCAGCCGCTCGAGCTGGTCTCCGGCGTCCCGCACGTAGCGGCGCACCGCGGAGTCGGTCCACTCGCCCGTGCCGTAGCCGTGGAACCGCAGGTGCTGCTCGACGAGCTGGCAGACCGCGTCGATGTCGTCGTTGGAGAACCGCAGCGCCTTCATCCGCTTCCGGGTGATCTTGGCGCCCACCACGTCGTGGTGGTGGAAGGTGACCGTTCCGTCGCCGGAGAACCGCCGGGTCTTCGGCTTGCCGACGTCGTGCATCAACGCCGCGAACCGGCACGCGAAGTCCGGCCCGCCGTCGGGAAGCCGGTCCTCGAGCTCGATGGCCTGCTCGAGCACGGTC
Source organism: Nocardioidaceae bacterium (assembly GCA_035690905.1). Classification (GTDB taxonomy): domain Bacteria; phylum Actinomycetota; class Actinomycetes; order Propionibacteriales; family Nocardioidaceae; genus DASSKA01. The sequence goes on from DASSKA010000180.1 coordinate 2,293, forward strand.
AGCGTGTGCTCGTAGACGTCCTTGTGCCGGTGGTGCTCGTCGCGCTCGAGCGCCAGCGCGGGCAGCTCCGGCAGTACCCGGGCGGCCAGCCCGGTCTCCACGAGCAGGGTCAGCCCGAGGCGGGGGTACGGCGCGGTGACCAGCTTCACCAGCTCGTCACGGATGCGTTCGGCGGAGACGATCTCGATGCGCTCGGCCATGGCGGTCATCGCCTCCCGGACCCCGGGGTCGACGGTGAACCCCAGCTGAGCCGTGAACCGGGCGGCCCGCATCATCCGCAACGGGTCGTCGTCGAAGGAGTCCTCCGGCCTACCCGGGGTGCGCAGCACCTTGTCGACCAGGTCGTCCAACCCGCCGTAGGGATCCTCGAACTCCTGTCCTGGCACGGTGACCGCCATCGCGTTGACGGTGAAGTCGCGGCGGCCCAGGTCCCCCGCCAGCGTGTCGCCGTAGGCCACCGCCGGCTTCCGGGAGGACGGGTCGTACTTGTCGGAGCGGTAGGTGGTGATCTCGATCTGCCAGCCGTCCTTGCGGCAGCCGATGGTGCCGAAGTCGCGGCCCATGTCCCAGATCGCGTCCGCCCACCCGGCGAGCAGCCGCTCGGTCACCTCCGGGCGCGCCGAGGTGGTCAGGTCGAGGTCGTTGTGGAGGCGGCCCAGCAACGCGTCGCGGACCGGTCCGCCGACCAGGGCGACCTCCTCGCCCGCCTTCCGGAAGCGGCTGCCGAGGTCGTCGAGCACCGGCGAGACGCGCAGCAGCTCGCGCACCGCCGTCTGCTGGACCTGGCTCAGCCGGGCCCGATGGGTGTCATGGTGACTGTTGTGGGACTCGTCGGGCACGGGAGGTAACTCTAGTTGCGGGTCACGCCGGTCCCGACAGGTGCACGGTCGTTAGCATCGTGGGCGTGACCCGACCCGCCGCCAGGCGCCTTGCCGCATGCCTGCTCACGGGTCTGCTGACGGTGCTCGCGGCCGGGCTGCTGCCCTCGCAGGCGGGGACCGCGGCGGCGGCGGCGGAGGACACCTCGGCGGCCCCCTTGCAGGTGACCATCGAGTCGCTCGCACCCTCGACGATCCCGCGCCACGGGCGGATCACGATCACCGGTCGGATCACCAACCGCTCGGACCTGACCTGGACCAACCTGCAGGCCTACATGTTCACCTCCGCGGCGCCGATGCGCACCTCCGAGGAGCTCGCGGCGGCGGCGCGCACCGACCCGACCGCCGAGGTCGGCGCCAGGCTCTACAAGCCGGGACTGTACGACGACGTGGGCGACCTGGGCCCGGGACAGAGCACGAACTACGTGCTGTCCGTCCCCCGCCACGCGCTGCAGATCACCGGAGAGCCGGGGGTGTACTGGGTCGGGGTGCATGTGCTCGGCGGCAACCTGAATGGCCGGGACGGGATCGCCGACGGGCGAGCCCGCACGTTCATGCCGCTGATGAGCCCCCGCGGTCCCGGCACCTCGATGTCCCTGGTGGTCCCGATCCAAGGTCCCGTCGAGCGACTCTCCGACGGCAGCCTGGCTCGGGCGGACGCGTGGAAGCGCCGGTTCGGCAACGACGGCCGGCTGGGGCGGCTGCTCTCGCTGTGCGCCACCGCCGACCAGCCGTTCACCTGGGTGGTCGACCCCGCGGTGCTCGACGCGGCCACCGCGATCGCCCACGGCAACCCGTCGATCGCCATCGCGCCCTCCAACGACACCGGGTCGTCACCCGCCCCGTCGCCGTCACCGAGCCCGTCCCCGTCGGAGTCGCCGAGCGGCACGCCGTCCGGGTCCACGGGCCAGGGGTCCCCGGCGCTCAACCCGGCCCAGCAGGCGGCCGCTGACTGGGTCCGAGGGTTCCAGGCACAGGCTTCCGGCCGCGCCGTGCTCGCCATGCCGTACGGCAACCTGGACGTAGCCTCGGTGATGCGCCACCAGGACGAGCCGCTGTACCGCCGCGCCGCCGCGCTGAGCGCCGACACGCTCCGGAAGCTCGGGGTCACCGCCTCCCCGGCGGTCTCCCCACCTCGCGGCTTCCTGCCCGAGGTCGCCGTGCACCAGCTGAGCAGCGCCACCACCGTGCTGCTCGGAGACCGGGCGGTCCCCGGGGCGGCGACGCCGGTGCTGACCGGCGGCGCGCCGCAGGGTCTCGCAACCGGCACCGGCAGCGCGGTCCCGCCCCGCGGCGCACGGCCCAGCCTCGTGCTGATCGACTCCACGGCCAGCTCCGGCGGCCCGGGGCCGACCCCTCGCTTCGACCCCCTGGCGATCCGGCAGCGCCTTGTCAGCGAGGCCGCCGTGCACGCGCTCTCCCCGGACCGCGCGGAGCCGCTGGTGGTGTCCACCCCGGACCTGTGGAACCCCGGTCCCGACTGGCGGACCTCCGAGTTCTTCGCCGGCCTCGACCTGCCCTGGCTGCACCACGTCGACGTACCCACCGTGCTCGCGGGCGCCGGCAGCCCGGCCGGGCCGGCGCCGACCGCGGACAAGCTGGTCTACCCGCGTGCGCGGCGGGCGGCCGAGCTGCCGCAAGCCAACCTGCAGGCCACGCGGGAGCTCGTCCGCACCGGCCAGGTGCTGTCCGGGCTGCTCACCGACAACGACACCGTCGACACCACGCTGGCCAAGTCCGGGATGCTGGCGTCCTCCGTGCGGGTCCGCCAGCACCCGAAGGTCGCCCAGGACCACGCCACCGGTGCCGCGCGTCGGATCCGCACCCTGATGCAGCGGGTACGCATCGACGGTCCGTCGTTCGTGACCATGTCGAGCCAGGAGGGCACGTTCGCGGTCACCATCGTCAACGGCCTGCGGCAGTCGGTCACCGTGGGCGTGGAGGCGGACACGGGCAGCCCTGACCTGTCCATCACCGCCCCCGACCCGGTGACGCTGGCGGCGGGTCAACGGGCGTCGGTGCGGCTGCATGCCACCGCCCGGGACATCGGCGTGCACTCGGTGCGTCTGCTGCCCACCAACGCGAACGGGGTGCCGGTGGCGGCGGGCACCCGGTTCAGCGTGCGCAGCAGCCAGGTGGGGCTGGTCATCTGGATCATCATGGGCGTAGGCGCCGGGGTGCTGCTGGTCGCCTCCGCGGTCCGGATCGTGCGTCGCGTGCGGCATCGCGACCGCTCCCGGGTGCGGGTCACCTCGTGACCCCCGGGGACCGGGCCGGCGCCTCGTCGGGGATCCTCGGCTCCAGCGCGGTGATGGCCGCTGGCACCGTGGTGTCCCGGCTCAGCGGGTTCGTCCGCCTCGCCCTGCTCGCCGCCGCGCTGGGCAACGGGCTGCACGCCGACGTGTTCAACATCGCGAACACCATCCCGAACATGCTCTACATCCTGCTGGCCGGTGGCGTCTTCAACGCGGTCCTCGTTCCCCAGCTGGTGCGGGCCATGAAGCACGACCCTGACGGTGGGGACGGCTACACCAACCGGATCATCACCCTGGCCGGGGTGTTCCTGGCCGGGGTGACCGCGGTGCTGGTCGTGCTCGCACCCTGGTTGATGCGGCTGTTCCTCACCGGTTGCTACTTCACTCCCGCGCTGGCCGCCCAGCGCGACTCGGCGATCGACCTGGCGCGCTACTGCCTGCCGCAGGTGTTCTTCTACGGGATGTTCGTCCTGGTCGGCCAGGTGCTCAACGCCCGCGGCCGGTTCGGACCGATGATGTGGGCACCGATCGCCAACAACGTGATCTCGGTGGGCGTCCTGGGCGCCTACCTCGGCGTGTTCGGCTACGCGCACGACTCGGCGGGGGCGTACACGTCCCACCAGGAGCTGCTGCTCGGCATCGGCTCGACGCTGGGGATCGTGGCCCAGTTCGCCATCCTGCTGCCCTACATGAGGGCCGCCGGGTTCACCTTCCGGCCGCGGTTCGACTTCCGCGGCTACGGACTCGGGCACACCCTGCGGCTCGGGCTGTGGACGGTGCTGTTCGTGGTGGTCAACCAGATCGCCTACACCGTCGTGGTACGCCTGGCCTCCAGCGGTACGGCGCAGGCCGCCTGCGGCGGCGGCTCGGCGCACGGCACCGGGTACACGATCTACGACCAGACCTTCCTGCTCGTGATGGTGCCGCACTCGGTGGCCACCGTCTCGCTGGCCACGGCGGTGCTGCCGCAGCTGTCGGCGATGGCCGCCGGCGAGGACCTGACCGGAGTCTCGCGGACCCTGGCCGGCACCCTGCGCACCGCGCTGGTGGTGATCATCCCGTTTGCGCTGCTGCTGCCCGTGGTGGCGCTCGACCTCAGCCACGTGCTGTGGGGGCGGGGCGCGGCGAGGACGACCTACCCGTTGTACGCGCCTTCCTTGTCGCTGTTCGCGATCGTGCTGGTGTTCTTCACCACTCACTACCTGATGCTGCGCGGCTTCTACGCCTTCGAGCGCACCCGCACCGTGTTCTGGGTGCAGTGCGCCGTGGCGGCGACCAATGTCGCCCTGGCGGTCGTCTTCACCCGGCTGGCTTCACCGGTGAACACGGCACCAGCACTCGTGCTCGCCTACGCGGCTGCCTACCTGGTGGGCGCGGTCTGCTCCTACTCGTTGCTGCGCCGTCTGCTCGGCGGCCTCGAGACGGGATCGCTCGCGCGGTTCCTGGTCCGCCTGGTGCCCGCAGCGGGGCTGGCCGCGCTTGCCGCCTGGGCCGTGCGAACCGCAGTGGACGCGGTGTGGCCGACGCCTCAGGGCTGGATGGAGGCCCTGGTCCCGCTGACTGCCGCCGGGCTGGTCGACGTGGTGGTGTTCCTCGCGCTGGCCCGGGCCCTGCGGCTGACCGAGGTCACCGACATGCTCGGGCTGGTCACCAGCCGACTGCGCCGCTGACCCGGGCCTTTACCATGTAGTTTCAGCGGGGACCGGAACCGAAGCATCGCGCATCGACTGCCATCGTGACTGTCATCGGACGAGGAGGGACGTGGCCGAGAAGCCGATCGGGCCGGGCACCGTGCTCGCCGGGCGGTTCCGTCTCGAGGACCTGCTCCAGGAGAACGGCGGCGCGCGGTTCTGGCGCGCCTGTGACCTGACCCTTGCCCGCAACGTGGCGGTGCACGTGGTGGGCGCCGACGACGAGCGGGCCGACACGCTGCTGGCCGCGGCCCGCGCCTCCGCCACGGTCACCGACGGGCACATCCTGCGCGTCCTGGATGCCGCCGAGGAGCACGGCGTCGCCTACGTGGTCAACGAGTGGGGCTCCGGGGTCTCCCTGGACCGAATGCTCAACGAGGGTCCGCTGAGCCCGCGCCGCGCCGCCTGGGTCGTCAAGGAGGTCGCCGACGCCCTCGACACCGCGCACCGCAACGGCGTGGCGCACGGCCGTCTGATCCCGGAGAACGTGATGGTCTCCGAGGCCGGAGCGGTCAAGCTGATCGGCTTTGTCGTCGACGGCGTGCTCAACGGTGCGCGCTCTCGAGACGGCGCGACGGGATTCGGGGACCAGGCCTCCGACGTGACCAACCTGGCCGCCCTGCTCTACGCCGGGCTGGTCGCCAGGTGGCCGGGCACCGAGCCCTCGGTCGTACCCCCGGCTCCCACCGAGCACGGACACCCGCTCCGCCCCCGGCAGGTGCGCGCCGGCATCCCGCGCCCTCTCGACGCGATCTGCGACCGGGTCCTCAACCCCAACCAGCCGCATCGGCACATGGTGCCGGTGGAGACGGCCCAGGAGGTCGCCGCGGCGCTCAGCGACTTCATCGGCGATCCGACCGGCACCGGGCCCCTCGACCACGAGCACACCATGGTGCTCGGCGACGGGCTGCGGCTGGGGGCCGGCGCGGGGGCCGCGACCGACACCTCCACCGACACCTCCACCGACAGCGCGGCCGAGCAGCCTCCCGAGCAGCCCACCGAGCAGCCCACCGAGACGACGGCGGAGTTCGCCGGGGAGGCGACCGGGGACACTGCGGCGCAGCCGGATCAGCAGGCCGCCCAGGAACCCGCGGACCCGGCCGTGCCGGAGCCAGCCGCACCCGCACCGGCCGCACCCGCACCGGCCGCGCCCGAGGACGAGCCCGCGCCCGCACCGGCCGCACCCCAAGACGAGTCCGACCCAGAGCCGGCCGCATCCGAGGATGAGCCGGAGGCCCAGCCCGCACCGGAGCGGTCCACCGACCCCGAGCCGACGCAGGCCGGCGCCCCGGTGTTCTACGACGAGGGCAGCGGGGTCGGCTGGATCAGTCCCGGCGACAGCCGCGGGCTGCGCGAGGAGGAGCCGCGCCGTACTCCTCCTCCGCCGCCGCCCCCGCTCCCGGAGCCCGAGCCGAAGCCGCTGTTCGCGCCGGACCCGCCGGGCGGCCGTCCGCGGCGCGGCTGGCCGGAGCCGGCGTCCAGCGGGTTCGCCCCGACTCCCGGGCCGCACACCGGCTCACTGCCCCCGGTGTGGGGTCCCGACGCCGACCAGCCTCCCCCGGACGAGGACGAGGGCTGGGAGGAGCACCAGCGAGCCGGCCGCGGCTGGCTGCGGCTGGCCAGCGTGGTCGCCGGGGTGCTGCTGCTCATCGTGGCCGTCATCGTCGCGTTCAACTTCGGCCGCGGCTCCGGGGGCGCCGCCAGCCCGGTGCACCGGAGCTCCCCGAGCCAGACCAAGGCCAGCACCCCGACCGGGCAGGTGCTGCCGGTCGTCGGGGTGCGCGACTTCGACCCGGAGGCGGATCCCCCCGAGGAGAATCCGCAGATGGCGCCGCTGGCGGTGGACGGCGACCCGGGCACCGCGTGGCAGACCATGACCTACTACGGCAACCCGCAGCTCGGGGGCCTCAAGGACGGGGTCGGCCTGGTCCTCGACCTGGGGAAGCAGCAGAGCGTGTCCGACGTGGCCCTGCAGCTGGTGGGCAGCCCCACCTCGCTGGAGGTGTTCGCCGACGGCTCGAGCGGCACCGCCCCGACCAGCATCAGCGGTCTGGCCAAGGTCGCCTCGGTCACCGGCGCGGGCACGCACCTGGACCTTCAGCTGAAGCATCCGGTGACCACCCAGTACCTGGTGATCTGGCTCACCTCGCTTCCGCCGGCCAGCGGTGGGTACAAGGGTCAGATCGCGGAGATCACCGTCCGTTCGTGAGGCGCGCGTGACGGCCCGGGAATCTTCGCACCCCTAGGATCGGTTGTAACCGGCGAACAGATCTCTCATCTGCAGGAGTGCACGCTGACCATGGCATCCGACACCCACGACGTCATCATCATCGGCTCCGGCCCGGCGGGCTACACCGCTGCCGTGTACGCCGCGCGGGCGAACCTCGCACCCCTGGTCTTCGAGGGCTCGGTGACCGCCGGCGGCGCGCTGATGAACACCACCGAGGTGGAGAACTTCCCCGGCTTCCGCGACGGGATCATGGGTCCCGAGCTGATGGACAACATGCGCGCCCAGGCCGAGCGGTTCGGCGCCACGCTGGTCCCCGACGACGTGACCGCGGTCGACCTCACCGGCGCCGTCAAGGTGGTCACCGACGGGTCCGGCGAGCAGCACCGCGCCCGCGCGGTGATCCTGGCGATGGGCTCGGGCTACCGCAAGCTCGGCCTGCCGGACGAGGACCGGTTGTCCGGCCACGGGGTGAGCTGGTGCGCCACCTGCGACGGGTTCTTCTTCCGCGAGCAGCACATCGCGGTCGTCGGCGGCGGCGACTCCGCGGTCGAGGAGGCCACCTTCTTGTCCCGGTTCGCCTCCAAGGTCACCCTCGTGCACCGGCGCGACGAGCTGCGCGCCTCCAAGATCATGCAGGACCGGGCATTCGCGGACCCGAAGATCGAGATCGCCTGGAACTCCGCGGTGAAGACCATCCACGGCGACGACAAGCTCACCGGGCTGACCCTGGTCGACACGCAGACCGGCGAGGAGCGCGAGCTCGACGCGACCGGCCTGTTCATCGCGATCGGCCACGACCCGCGCTCGGAGCTGCTGCACGGGCAGGTCCGGCTGGACGAGGAGGGCTACGTGCTCGTCGACCAGCCGACCACCCGCACCAACCTGCCGGGCGTGTTCGCCAGCGGGGACCTGGTCGACCACCGGTACCGCCAGGCGGTCACCGCCGCGGGCACCGGGTGCGCCGCCGCGCTGGACGCCGAGCGGTTCCTGGCCGACCTGGAGCAGGCCGGGCACACCGCCTCCCCGGAGATGGCCGCCGAGGTGCTGACCGAGCAGGTGCAGACCGCCGGCGCCTGACTTCCCGCCGAGTTGTCAGGCGCCACACCGGCTATGACCGGTCACCCGTCTGACAACCCGTCGTCGGGAAGAATTGTCCGAGCCCCGTGGTTGTCTAGACTCGACAGCCGACTTTAGGAAGCATGAAGGAGCACCGATGGACGCCGTGACCGACGCCGACTTCGAGACCCAGGTCCTCAAGTCCGACAAGCCCGTGCTGGTCGACTTCTGGGCGGAGTGGTGCGGCCCCTGCCGCCAGGTCAGCCCGATCCTGGAGGAGATCAACTCCGAGCATGGCGACAAGATCACGTTCGTGAAGATGAACGTCGACGAGAACCCGGTCACCCCCGCGTCGTACCGCGTCACCGGGATCCCGACGCTGAACGTGTACAAGAACGGCGAGGTGGTCCGGCAGATCGTCGGCGCCAAGCCGAAGGCCGCCCTGCTCAACGAGCTCAGCGAGTTCCTCGCCTGAGCCCGGGAGCCTGAGCTCTCCGCACGTGCTCGGCGGCCGGCCGCACCGGCCGGAGGCCCCCGACCAGTTTCTCCAGCGCGGCCTCGACCTCCTCGCGCCAGGTGAGCACCGAGCGCATCTCGAGGCGCATCCGCGGGTGCCGCGGATGCTGCCGGTGCGTCTTGAAGCCCACCCGGAGCAGGAAGTCGGCCGGCAGCAGGCAGCCGCCGTAGCCGAGGTCGAGCGACCGGGTGTCGGCGAACGCCTCGATGGCCCGGATCCCGCCCCGCTTGAGCAGGTCCTTGGCCACCGCCTGCACCAGGGTCCGGCCGAGCCCGACGTTGCCGTACTCCGGGTACACCATCCCGGTCACCAGCAGCACCGAGTCCTCGCTGGCCGGGGCCGTCGGGAAGGACCGGGCGCCCGGGACGAAGGCCGGCGGGGCGTACACCACGAAGCCCGCCGGGTCGCCGTCGACGTAGGCGATCCGGCCGCAGGACCCCCACTCCAGCAGCACCTGGGAGATCCAGGACTCCTTCTCCTGCTCCGCCTCCCCGGCGTTCACCGCCCGCTCGCGGCGCACCGGGTCGAGCTCCCAGAACACGCACGACTGGCACGGCACCGGCAGGTCGGTGAGGTTGTCGAGCGTCAGGTGGGCGAGGCGGCGGGCCATGGGTCAGCTCCGCCCGTGGCGCCACGCCGTACAACTGCGGCTCTGTCTCATGTCGCAACCCCGAAGTCGAGGGCCCTCGTCCGATGATTCATTCTAGTGGTCCACCGACAGGAGCCCCCATGCCCGAGAACCGCCGACACGCGCCAGGGGTGAGCACCCGCCTGGACAGCTACGTCGACCGGTACGCCGCGCGCACGAAGGGCATGACCGCCTCGGAGATCCGCGCGCTGTTCGCGGTGGCCAGCCGGCCCGAGGTGGTCTCGCTGGCCGGCGGCATGCCGAACATCTCCGGACTGCCGCTCGACGTGGTCGGCGGCGCCATCCACGACCTGGTGGACGAGCGTGGTGCGGTCGCGATGCAGTACGGCTCCGGGCAGGGCGACCCCGCGCTGCGGGAGCAGATCTGCGAGGTGATGGCGCTCGAGGGCATCGACGCCCACCCCGACGACGTGGTGGTCACCGTCGGCTCGCAGCAGGCGGTGGACCTGGTCACCCGGATCTTCTGCGACCCCGGCGACGTGGTGATCTGCGAGGCCCCGTCGTACGTCGGAGCGCTCGGCGTGTTCCGGGCCTACGAGTGCGAGGTGGTGCACGCCGCGATGGACGCCGAGGGCCTGGTGCCCGAGGCGCTGGCCGAGGCGATCGCGGCGGTGCAGGCGGCCGGCAAGCGGGTCAAGTTCGTCTACACGATCCCCAACTTCCACAACCCCGCCGGAGTCACGCTGTCCGTCTCGCGGCGGGCGGAGATCCTCCGCGTCTGCCGCGAGGCGGACGTGCTGGTGCTGGAGGACAACCCCTACGGCCTGCTCGGCTTCGACCGGGATCCGCACCGGGCGCTGCGCGCCGACGAGCCGGACGGCGTGGTCTACCTCGGTTCGTTCTCCAAGACCTTCGCGCCCGGGTTCCGGGTCGGCTGGGCGCTGGCCCCGCACGCCGTACGCGAGAAGCTGGTGCTCGCCCAGGAGTCCGCGACACTGTGCCCGCCGTCGTTCTCACAGCTGGCCGTCTCGACGTACCTCACCGAGCACGACTGGCTCGGCCAGATCAAGCAGTTCCGGGAGATGTACCGCGAGCGTCGCGACGCGATGATCGGCGCGCTGGACGACCTGATGCCCGCGGGTGCCACCTGGAACGTGCCCGAGGGCGGGTTCTACGTCTGGCTGACGCTTCCGGACGGACTGGACGCGAAGGCGATGCTGCCGAGGGCGGTCACCGCACGGGTCGCCTACGTGCCCGGTACGGCGTTCTTCGCCGACGGCTCGGGGGCCCAGAGCATGCGGCTGTCCTACTGCTACCCGACGCCGGAGCGGATCCGGGAAGGGGTGCGCCGGCTGGTCGGCGTGATCGAGCAGGAGACCGAGCTGCGCGCGACGTTCGGGACCGGCTCCGGGCCGGCCACCGGCCGCGGCTACGAGGCGCCGAACACCGACCTGAGCTAGGAGCACCGATGGAGCGTGACCCGGCGGCCGGTGGCCGCATCCTCGTCCTCGCGGGCGGGCTGTCGCACGAGCGTGACGTCTCGCTGCGCTCGGGTCGCCGGGTGGCCGAGGCGCTGCGGGCGACCGGTGCGGAGGTGGAGGAGCGCGACGTGGACGCCGGTCTGGTGCCCGCGCTGCGTGACGATCCGCCGGCCTGCGTCGTACCTCTCCTGCACGGCGAGTCCGGCGAGGACGGCGCGATCCGCGAGGTGCTCGAGCTGCTCGGGGTGCCCTACGTCGGCTCCCGCCCGTCCGCCTGCCGACGGGCCTTCGACAAGCCGGCCGCCAAGTCCGTCGTCGCGGACGCCGGGCTACGCGTGCCCGAAGGCGTCGCGCTGCCGCACGAGACGTTCCGGGAGCTCGGCGCGGCAGCCGTGATGGACGCCATCACCAGCTCACTCGGGCTGCCGCTGATGGTGAAGCCGTCGCGGGGCGGCTCGGCGCTGGGCGCCACCGCGGTCCGGGATGCCGATGCACTGGCCCCGGCCATGGTCGCCGCGTTCTCCTACGCCGACACCGCCTTGGTGGAACGGTTCATCGGCGGCACCGAGGTCGCGGTGGCGGTGGTGGACACCGGCGACGGGCCCCGGGCGCTGCCCGCCGTGTCCATCGATCCGGATGGCGGGGTGTACGACTACACCGCCCGCTACACCGCGGGGAGCACCGAGTTCGTGGTGCCGGCCAAGCTGGCCGACGCGGTGGCCGCGGAGTGCGCGCGGGTCGCGGTGGCCGCGCATCGTGAGCTGGGGCTGCGCGACCTGTCCCGCTCGGACCTGATCGTCGACCCCGACGGCGGCGTCTGGTTCCTGGAGGTCAACGTCGCCCCGGGGCTGACCGAGACGTCCACCGTCCCGCTCTCGGTCCAGGCTGCCGGGCTCGACCTGGGTCAGCTGTTCGCCGACCTGGTGCGCGCGGCCGTCTCCCGCTGATGCCCTTTACCAGGGTCCCCTGGTAAGAGGATGCTCCCCATGGTGATTTCACCGTGGGAGGCTTCCTTAGTCCATGGGAAGTGCGGCCGTGACCGGCGCCGGCGAGGCGACGGTGTCCACTACTCCCAGCCGGCCGCGCAGTGCAGTAGCCAGGTAGGTCGCCGCGATCGCGGCACCGGACGCCATCAGCAGGAAGATCACCCGGTAGTCGAGCAGCGTCACCAGCAGCGCGCCGGTGGCGATGGACACCGCCTGCGGGGTGGTGATGAGCACCTCGGTCGTCGTGCTGACCCGGCCCATCAGGTGCCCGGGGGTCTGCTTCTGCAACAGCGTGTTGTAGGCCACGATCAGCAGCGGCAGCCCAGAACCCAGCACCACCGTGGCCGCCAGGAGCTGCCAGATCATCACCGCGCCGGCGACCCCGAGCAGCCCGACCACCAGCAGGGCCAGCCCGGCCACGATCGATGCAGGCTCGCCGATCCGGCGGATCACCCGGCTGCACAGCAGCCCACCGACGATCGCGCCCACTCCCTGCACGGACACCACCGGCCCCACGAACTCCACCGGCTTGCCGAAGGCGTCGACGATCGCGTAGATCGCCGACTCCGAGAAGCCGACCACCAGCAGGCAGATGCCGAGGCTGAGCGTGCCGTGCAGCAGCACAGGGGTACGACGGATGTGCGCCATGCCCGCGGATACTCCCTTCCACCACGGCACCGACTCGTGCTGATGGTTGCTCTCGACGACCACGATGGTCGCGACGCACATCGCAGCCGCCACGAAGCTGGCCGCGTCGGCCACCGCGACGGACCCGCCGCCGAGGAGGGCGAACAGGCTGGCCCCGGCCAGCGGGCCGACCAGCCGGAACGCCTCGCGGGTGACCGAGAGAGACGCGTTCGCCTCCACCAGCACCTCCGCGGGCAGCATGTCCTTCAGCAGTCCGTTCAGCGCAGCGGGCACGACGACGAACGAGACGCCGTACAGCAGTGCGACCAGGTAGATGATCCACACGTCCGAGGCGTCGTGCACCAGCAGCAGCGGGAGCATCGCCAGCGCCGAGAGCAGGTTGGCCACGACCAGGAAACCCCGCCGCGCCACCCGGTCCACCAGGTAGCCGAACGCCGGGCCGACGAGGGCCGGGAGGGTCAGCCACACGAAGGTCAGGCCCGCTGCGGCGTTCGACCCGGTGAGGTCCTTGACCCACATGCTCAGCACGATCAGCATCAACGAGTCGCCGAGCATGCTCGCCGCCAGCCCGGCGAACAGCCGGCCGAACCCGGGAACCGCGAAAGCTTGCTTCATCATGGTGATTGCTCCTCGGGGTGCGCGGCGGACTCGGTTCTCGGCAGCTTGTGCGGCCCGCTGGGGACCAGCCAGCCGACCATGGTCATCAGGCGCGCGCCGTCAGGACGGCTCGAGGGATCGCGCATCCGCTCCGCGTGGGTCAAGAAGAGCTCGCGCTGGCGCGCGAGGAGCTGCTTCGCCTCGTCCGCGGTCAGCCACATCGCGGCCTGGCTGAGCCCGGTCGCGTCCCGCCACTCGGCCGGCTCCTGGTCACGCGAGGCCCGGGCGGCACGCAGCCGCTGCACCTCGCGCTCCATCATCAGGTCGGTCAGCGCATCAGCTGCGGCCGAGGCCGCGGAGTCCTCGTCTCCCTCGCCCCACACCAGGCCCTCGCTCACCGCCTTCCACGGCCGATTCCGGCCGTGTCCCCCCGAAGCCTCGCGGACGAAGCCGTGGTCGGCGAGCTTGCGCAGGTGCCAGGAGCAGTTCGACGGCGACTCCTCCAGGAGCCTGCCCAGCTCGCTGGCCGTCATCGGCCCTTCGGTGACCAGCGCGCCCAGGATCGCCATCCGCAGCGGATGGGCGAGCGCCTTCAGGTCGGCTGCGGCGGTGACTCGGCGTCGGCTCAGTGGCACAGATGGAAAGTAATGTTTCGAAAGGGATCTTTCAATAGCCTGGGCGGTAGTTTTACGTTGGACGCCCGGTCGCCGCGCGTGGTCTGCTGGCGCCATGGACAGCGTGGCCGCTCGTGGCCCCTCTCGCCTGCTGGTTCTCGGCGGCACCGCCTGGCTCGGCGCGGCGGTGGCCAGGGAAGCGCTGTCCCGGGAGCACGAGGTGGTCTGCCTCGCGCGCGGCGAGTCCGGCCCGGCGCCGGAGGGGGCACGGCTGGTGCGTGCCGACCGCACCGGCCCGGGTGCCTACGACGCACTGGCCGACCTCGAGATCGACTCCGTGGTCGAGGTGAGCTGGCAGCCGGACCTGGTCCGTTCCGCGCTGGAGGCGCTGGCCGAGCGGGTCGCCCACTGGGTGTACGTGTCCTCGGTGTCGGTCTACACCGACGACGCCACCCCGGGAGCCGACGAATCCGCGCGGGTCCACCCGGCGTGGACCGGCACGGGGCCGGTCACCATCGAGGAGTACGGCCCGGCCAAGGTGGCCTGCGAGGAGGCCGTTCGCGGCCGGCTGGGAGCCCGGCGGTGCACGATCGCCCGGACCGGGCTGATCGCCGGGTACGGCGATCGCAGCGACCGGTTCGGGTACTGGCCGGCCCGGATGGCCCGGGCCCGCGAGACCGAGCGGGTGCTGGTCCCACCGCCAGACTCGCCGGTGCAGGCCATCGACGTCCTGGACCTGGCGGCCTGGCTGGTCGACTGCGCCGAAAGGCGTACCGGGGGCACGTTCAACGCCACCGGAAACACGCTCCCCTTCGAGCGGGTGCTGACGTCGTGCTCCTCGGCCACCGGCCGTCAGGTCATCCCGGTGCCAGCTGAGGACGACTGGCTGGTCTCCCACGGGGTCGAGCCGTACATGGGCCCGGAGTCACTGCCGCTGTGGGTCCCGAGGACGGGGTACGGCGGACACTCCACCCGCCGCAACGACGCCGCCAAGGCTGCCGGCCTCCGCCTTCGCCCGATCGAGGGCACCGTCCACGACGCCCTGCGCTGGGAGCGTGAGCTCGGTCTCGACCGTGCTCGGCGTGCCGGGCTGACACCGGAGCGGGAGCGGTCCCTGCTCTGCGAGCTTTCCGGCGGAGCCGACTGACCTGCTCAGCAGCGAGGCGGGCCCTGGCCTCCTCACCCGCCTCCCGACCGCGAGCAGTCACGCAACGTCTGACTTGTCACCAAACAGATATAGCGATTTGTCGACAAATAGACAAAGCGCTAGGAGTCGGTGGGCGACGGGTCCAGCAGACCCACGATCCGCTCCAGGTCCGGGATCGAGGCAAACTCGACGGTGATCCTGCCCTTCCGCTTGCCGAGGTCGACCTTGACCCGAGTCTCCAGCCGGTCGGACAACCGGGCCGCCAGGTCGGCCAGCGCCGGAGCGGTCGGCTTCTTGCGCGTCGGGCCGCTGCGCCGCCCGGGGGCCAGGTCACCGACGGCAACGATCTCCTCCAGGCTGCGCACGCTGATCCCCTCCGCGACCACCCGGGCGGCCAGCCGGTCCTGGATGTCCGCGTCCTCGACCGCGAGCAGGGCGCGCGCGTGCCCGGCCGACAGCACCCCGGCTGCGACCCGGCGCTGCACCGCGGGTGAGAGGCGGAGCAGCCGGAGCGTGTTGCTGATCTGCGGGCGGCTGCGCCCGATCCGGGCGGCGAGCTCCTCGTGGGTGCAGCCGAAGTCGTCGAGCAGCTGCTGGTAGGCCGCCGCCTCCTCGAGCGGGTTGAGCTGGGAACGGTGCAGGTTTTCCAGCAACGCGTCGCGCAGCAGCGCATCGTCGTCGGTGTCCCGGACGATGGCCGGGATGGTGTCGATGCCCGCCTTCTCGGTGGCCCGCCACCGGCGCTCGCCCATGATGAGCTCGTAGCGGTCCTCGCCCGACCGGCGCACCACCACCGGCTGGAGCAGCCCGATCTCGCGGATCGAGTGCACCAGCTCGGCCATCTCCTCCTCATCGAAGACCTGGCGGGGCTGACGCGGGTTCGGACCGATCTGGTCGACCCGCAGCTCGGCGAAGTACGCCCCGTGCACCGGCTGCAGCCCCGGCTGCCCGTCCGGCTCGGCAGACCGATCGCCACCCCGCTCGGCGCCACCCCGCTCGGCGCCGGCTGGACTCGCCCCCTCGGGACTGCCTGGACCCGAACCAGTCGCCGACGGTCCCGCCACGGCGGCCGAGCCGGTCCCCGACTGGGATGCCTCCTGCTCCGGCGCGGCCGGCTGCTGCTCACGGGCCGGGCCGGTGGGGATCAGGGAGCCGAGGCCTCGCCCGAGCCCCCGACGCTGTGCGGACTTCTGGGTCATCTGCGCGCTCCTTTGAGGGCCATCTCGCGCGCCGCCTCGAGGTAGCTGAGCGCGCCGGGAGAGCCTGGGTCGTAGGTCATCACGGTCTGTCCGTAGCTGGGTGCTTCGGAGATCCGCACCGAGCGCGGGATCGCCGTGGAGAGCACCCGGTCGGTGAAGTGCCCGCGCACCTCCTCCGCGACGCCGGCAGAGAGCCGGGTGCGGGCGTCGTACATGGTGAGCAGGATGGTCGAGACCACCAGGTCGGGGTTGAGGTGCGCCTTGACCATCTCCACGGTCTCCAGCAGCTGCCCGAGACCCTCGAGCGCGTAGTACTCCGCCTGGATCGGGATCAACATCTCCACGCCGGCCACCAGAGCGTTGAGGGTGAGCAGCCCCAGCGACGGCGGGCAGTCGATGAGCACGTAGTCGAAGCGGTCGTCCCCGGTGCGGTCGGCCAGGTAGGTCTGCAGGGCTCGGCGCAACCGGCTCTCGCGGGCCACCACACTGACCAACTCGATCTCGGCCCCGGCCAGGTCGATGGTGGCCGGCACCGCCCACAGGCCCTCGATCTCGGGGCTGACCTGCACCACCTCGGCCAGCGGCACCCCGTCGATCAGCGTGTCGTAGACCGACGCCACCCCGCGGTGGTGTTCGATGGCGAGCGCGGTGGAAGCGTTGCCCTGTGGGTCCAGATCAACGACCAGCACCCGTTGGTCCTGCTGGGCCAATGCCGCGGCCACGTTGACGGTGGTGGTGGTCTTGCCGACCCCACCCTTCTGGTTGGCCACCACGAGCACGCGGGTCTGGTCCGGCCGGGCCAGCGGCGCGCGCAGCCGCCGGCCTTCCGTGACCAGCAGGTGGTGCTCGACAGACCGGGCCAGCGGCGTCGAGTCGTCGCCGACCACCTGATCCAGATCGCTGTCCGCCTCGGCCATCTCGCCGGCGGTGCGGACCCGGGTGCCGGGCGCGGGATGCGGCCCGAAGCGTGCTGCCGCCGAAAATGCAGCCTTGGCCAGGGAGGGGTCGGGGTCGGTCACGGGCTGCTCCTCGACGTTCGTTTCACGTGAAACCCCTCCCTCGGTCTCCGCAGCACGGGGAACCGCCCATCCACCCGGTGCGCCCTCCCCGGTCTCAGCGGGGCGGGCGGCCGTTTCACGTGAAACATCGGGGGATCCCGTTACCCCGGTCTCACGTGACTGCGGGCCCTGTGGATGCGCCTGTGGATTCTGTGGGTATCTCTCCCGGACGGGCCAGCCCAGTGACGAAGGGGGCGTCGAGGCCGTCTCGGGCCACCCGAGACCGGTTCGAGGAGTCACCGACAACACCTGCATTCCAGCACCTAGCCGACCTTTCTCTCAGGACGGGGCAGTCCAACCTAACCTCGGCGGACCGACGCCGCCACCCGTATCGCCGTTGTCGGTGGATCGAGAACATCCTCTCCGAACCGGACCACCCCCGCACGCCCGGCCTTGAGTCGACGAAGTGTGCCCTGCGCGCCGTCCAGCTCCTGCTCGGCGGAGGCGCCCTTCATGGCCAGCATCTGCCCGCCCGGGGCCACCAACGGAAGGCACCAGCGCAGCAGCCGGGGTAGGGGAGCCACCGCGCGGGACACCACGCTGGCGAACGACCGGACGCCGTGCAGGTCCTCGGCCCGGGCCCGGACCACCTCGACCCCAGCCAGGTCCAGCTCACTGAGCGCCTCGACCAGGAAGTCCACGCGTCGCTGCAGCGGCTCCACCAGGGTGACGGTGAGGTCAGGGCGGCGCAGCGCCAGCACCAGTCCGGGCAGCCCGGCGCCCGAGCCGATGTCAACCACCGTGTCCCCGGCGGGGATACCGTCGGCGAGTACCGCGCAGTTGAGCAGATGGCGCTCCCACAGCCGGTCCGTTTCCCGCGGGCCGATCACCCCGCGGACCACCCCGGCATCGGCCAGCAGCCCGGCATAGCGAACGGCGGCGTCGAGGGAGTCCCCGAAGACACCGCGAGCCACCTCGGGAGGATCGGGTGGCTCGGGTGTTTCACGTGAAACCGGGTCGGTCATGCAGCCCTCATGCGGGCCGCACGACTACGTGACGGTGCGGCTCCTGACCCTCCGAGTCGGAGGTGAGACCGGCCGCGGCGACCGCGTCGTGGACCACCTTGCGCTCGAACGGCGTCATCGGGTCCAGGGACACCGGCTCGCCGGACTCCTTGACCCGGTCCACGGTCTCGGCGGCGAGCTTCTCCAAGCGGGTGCGCTTGGTGGCCCGGTGGCCACCGATGTCCAGCATCAGCCGGGACCGCTGTCCGGTCTCCCGGTAGACCGCCAGCCGGGTCAGCTCCTGCAGAGCCTCGAGCACCTCCCCGTCGCGGCCGACCAGCTGGCTGAGCTCCGCGCCCACGATCGACACCGACGCGCGGTCACCCTCGACGTCCATGTCCAGGTCGCCGTCCAGGTCGGCAATGTCCAGCAGCTCCTCGAGATAGTCGGCGGCGATGTCACCCTCCTGCTCGAGCAGCGTCACCCTGTCGGTGTTCTGCGACTCCTCGGTGGCGGTGGTCTCCGTGGACTCGTCGGTCACGTGGTTCTCCTCGTCGGGTGGTCAGGTACGTCAGGACGGCTAGGAGCCGGTCGACTCGCCGGGCTCGCTCTCCCCGGGCTTAGGACGGGCCGGTCCGGACTGGGACCGGGGGCCGGAGGGCTTCCGGCTGCTGCCGCGCCGCTGGCTGCGAGACTGCTTCTTCGGCTGCTGCCTGCGCGGCGGCTCCGGCGCGGCCGGCGGCTCCGCCTCGGCGGGGGGCTCGGAGTGCGGCCGGGGCAGGATCCCGTGTCGCTTCGCCTTCTCGGCGTCCCGGGTCTCCTTGGCCCGGAACGCCGGGGTGCCCGGCGCGGGATTGTTGCGGATCACGTAGAACTGCTGGCCCATGGTCCACAGGTTCGAGGTGGTCCAGTAGAACAGCACCCCGAGCGGG
>DASSKA010000181.1:0-38337 GCA_035690905.1 Nocardioidaceae bacterium
TCCGAGCACCACGATCACACCGGTCGACAGCTGGCCCCCCACCCCGAGCTTGTCGCCGAGGTAGACGATCAGCGCCGCGATGAGCACGTTGCTGACGAAGGAGACCACGAACACCTTGTCGTCGAAGATACCGTCCAGGAAGGCGCGCAGCGCACCGAAGACGGCGTCGAGGGCCGCGACCACGGCGATCGGCAGGTAGGGCTGCATCGACGGCGGCACCTGGGGCTGGAGAAGCAGGCCGAGCACCACGCCGAGCAGCAGCCCGAGGCCGGCGATCATCGCAGCTTCTCCGGCGTGGTGGCGAAGTGCAGGGACAGTCGGTGCGCCGCGGGCAAGGTCAAGGACTCCTCGGATGTCATGTGGAACCGCAGCCCGAAGGCCGCCTGTAGATCGAACCACGTCGACCCACCCCGGGTGTCGACGAATCGCGCGGGGAGCTGGTTCGGGTTGCCGATCGCCGTGATGACGTACGGCGCTGACAGGGAGCGGTAGTTCACGGTGATCGCCGACCCGGCCTCCCTGATCGCGGACCGTGCGGTCAGCCGCTCGGGTTCGGAGCCGAAGGACTTCGCCCGACCGTTGATCGCGATCGCCTCTGCCCCCGACAGCCACAGGGCGTTGACCAGCACCTGGAGGTCGGTGGCCTGCACCCGATACCGCGCGCTCGGGGCGTTCGGGGCGTCGTCGACCACGATCCTCACCCCCGGCCCGTGTACCGGCACGGTTCCCACGACGCGGCCCAGCCGGCTCAGCTGGGTGGCCAGTGACTGGCCCGCCGCGGTTGCCTGGGAGTACTGCGCCTGCAGGGTCCGGATGTCGGCCTGCACCGCCGTGATCTGCCTGCGCCGCGCGTCCACCTTGGCGCTGCGCGCCTTGATCTGGGTGACCAGCTCCGCATGGTTGGTCTGGGACACCGGGGCGTTGTGCGCGGTGCGGATCCCGGCGATGGTCACCAGCAGCCCGAACAGCAGCATCACCACCAGCGCGGCGGACCCGGGTCGCACTGGACGGCCGCCCTCGGTCCGCTGCTCGGACACGTGGGCGTAGTCCTCGTCGAGCGAGTGCGCCGTGATGTAGTTGAGCAGGCCCATCACGGCCTGGGGTGGCGGCACCGAACGGGCAGCCGACCGTCCGCCGCCCGTCGTACCCCCGCGTGGCTGGTCAGCGGCCATCGAGCGCGGGTGCCCGGTCGTGGTGCTCGATGAGCAGCTTGCGGACCTGCCAGGCGTAGAGCAGCCCGGCCCACCAGTACAGCCCGGTCCCCCAGATCGCGAACGCCCAGCCGAAGACCCGGGCCAGCGAGGCGATCACACCGTGACCGTCACCGAGCAGGAGCAGCGGGAAGGCGTAGAGCAGGTTGGCGGTGGCGGCCTTGCCCAAGAAGTGCACAGGCAGCGCGCTGTAGCCGCGGGTGCGCAGGAACGGCACCAGACCCCACAGGAACAGGTCGCGGGCCGGCAGCAGCACGGCCAACCACCACGGGATGATGTCGCGCCACGCCAGCCCGAAGACGGTGGCCAGGATGTAGAGCCGGTCCGCGACCGGATCGAGGATCGTGCCCAGCGTCGACGTCTGGTGCAGCCGCCGGGCGAGGTAGCCGTCCAGGTAGTCGCTGACCCCGGACAGCGCCAGCACCAGCAGCGCCCAGCCGTCCGCCTCCGGCCCCAGCACGAGCCAGAGGAACAGGGGCACTCCCGCCAGTCTGACGATGCTGATGACGTTGGGAACCGTCAGAACCCGGCTGGTACCCCCGAGGGAGTCCCGCTCGTCCACGTCGTCCCCTTGTCGTCCCCTCGCCGCG
Organism: Nocardioidaceae bacterium; assembly: GCA_035690905.1. Classification (GTDB taxonomy): domain Bacteria; phylum Actinomycetota; class Actinomycetes; order Propionibacteriales; family Nocardioidaceae; genus DASSKA01. The sequence continues at coordinate 1,802 of DASSKA010000181.1, forward strand.
TGCTGCCACACTCCGTCGCCTTAGCCTAGCCGCTGGCCCGGGATCGGCGGGGTCAGTTGACCTGGCGCTCGTGTCCGGCCCAGAACGGCTCCCGGAGCTTGAACTTCTGGAGCTTGCCGGTGGCGGTCCTCGGCAGGCTCTCCACGAAGTCGATGCGCTTGGGGCACTTGTAGCCGGCCAGCGTGCTCCGGCAGTGCGCGATCAGGTCGTCGGCGCTGACGCCCGACCCGTCGCCGACCACCAGTCCGGTGACCAGCTCTCCCCACTTCTCGTCCGGGATGCCGATCACCGCGACCTCCTTGACGGCCGGATGCGACATCAAGGCGTCCTCGACCTCGATCGACGACACGTTCTCGCCACCCGAGATGATCACGTCCTTCTTCCGGTCGGAGATGACCAGGTAGCCCTCGTCGTCGAGGTAGCCGCCGTCGCCGGTGTGGAACCAGTTGCCCTCCTGGACCCGGGCGGTCTCCTCCGGCTGCTGCCAGTAGCCGTCCAGGTTGTGGTTGGAGGCGGTCAGCACCTCCCCGGCCCGGTCCGTGGTCACCCGGACGCCGAGTGCCGGCGCGCCGGCCCGCATCAGCTTGCGAGCCTTCTCGATGGGTTCCAGGTCGTCCCACTCGGCGCGCATCCGGTTGACGGTGACGATCGGCGAGGTCTCGGTCAGCCCGTAGATCTGCACGAACTCCCAGCCGAGCCTGGTCAGCACCCGCTCGATGGTCTTCGACGGCGGCGGGGCGCCGGCGACGACGATCCGGACCCGGTCCCGGCCGGGGATCTCGCCGGACCAGCTCTCAGCCGCGTCCAGGGCGGCGTTGACCACCGCCGGTGCCGCGCACATCAGCGTGACGCCGTACCTCTCGATGCGGCGCAGGATCTCGGCACCGTCCACCTGGCGGAGCACGACGTGCGTGCCGCCCATCCCGGTCACGCCGTAGGGCATCCCCCAGCCGTTCGCGTGGAACATCGGCAGGGTGTGGAGGTACACGTCGCGGTCGCTGACTGAGGTGTGCAACCCGAACACGGTGGCGTTCAGCCACAGGTTGCGGTGGGTCAGCTGCACGCCCTTCGGCCTCGCGGTGGTGCCGGAGGTGTAGTTGATGGTGGCCGTGGCGCCCTCGTCCGGCTCCGCCCACGGAGCCGGCTCGGTGTCGTGCAGGAACAGGGCATCGTCGTCCCCGAGGACGAACTTGTGCGGCACGTCGAGGTTGTCGAGCACCTCCTTGCGGGACGGGTCGGCATACACCACCTGTGCCCCGGAGTGCTCGACGATGTAGGAGATCTCGGGGAGGCTGAGCCGGAAGTTGACGGGCACCAGCACACGGCCCCAGCCGCTGACCCCGAAGAAGGAGGTGAGCAGGCGGGCGGAGTTCTGGGAGATGACCGCCACACGGCCGCCGGTGGGCACACCGAGCTGGTCGAGTCGGGCCGCCTGTGCCCTGGCGAGAGCGGCCAGGTCGCGGTAGCTCAGCTCACCCAGGCCGGGCGCGGGCTGGTCCGGCTCGTCGACGACCGCGGCCCGGTCGGGGTACACGTTCTCGGCGCGTTCCAGGAAATCCAGAACAGTCAGCGGGTAGTACACAGGCACCTCCAAGGGGATCGTCGCCCCTATTCGACCGCAGTCGTAACCTTCGCACCAGATCCCGACCGTCTGAAATCCTCTGGCCGGGGTAGCGTCAGCCCATGGTTGACCAGCCGCCATCGGTCGTCGTTGTGGACGACGCCGTCGAGGTTCGCCTGCTGGTCAAGACCAGGCTCCGACTCTCCGGGCTGCTCGAGGTCGTCGGGGAGGGCGCGGACGGCGCCGAGGCGGTCGCCCTCGCCGGCAAGCACCAGCCCTCCCTGATGCTGCTCGACGTGTCGATGCCGGACATGGACGGGCTCGAGGCCCTTCCCCACATCCTGGCGGCCTCCCCGCTGACCAAGGTGGTCCTCTACAGCGGATTCGAGGAGCAGGGGCTCGTCGACCGGGCCCGCGACCTGGGCGCTGCCGGGTTCATCGAGAAGTCCACGCCTGTCGAGTCACTGGTCGGCCGGCTGCTGGCGGCGCTGGCGCCGCCGGGCGAGGCGTCAGTGCCGCCGGGAGCCGAGGAGAGCGGAAGTGCGGTGGAGCAGGCCGCGGTGTTGGACCAGGCTGTGCTCCAGGAGCATCTCGAGCGGTTCCACGAGGTGTTCGAGGAGGCGGCGATCGGCATGTCCACCATGACCCTGACCGGCCGGCTGGTGCGGGTGAACCGGGCGCTCGCCTCCCTGTTGCGCAAGCCGGCCGCCGACCTGGTCGGCGTCTTCTACGGCGACCTGACGGACGGGGGGTCAGGAGAGGTGTCCGCTGCACTGGAGGACATCCGGCGACGACCGCTCGACGTCGTGCACCTCGAGCATCGGCTCGCCGCAGCCACCGACAGCAGCCTCGTACGCGCGACGTTGGCGCCGGTGCGGGACTCCGGAGGCAGGGCGCTGTACCTGTTCCTGCAAGTGCAGGACGTGACGGCGGAGCGAGCGGCCATCGAGGGTCTGCGGCAGAGCGAGGAGCGTCTCCGGATGCTCGTCGAGGCCGTCGAGGAGTACGCGATCTTCATGCTGGACACCGCCGGGCACGTGGTGAGCTGGAACACCGGCGCCCAGCGCATCAACGGCTACACCGCCGAGGAGATCATCGGCCAGCACTTCCGGGTCTTCTACCCGGAGGAGGTGCAGGCTCGCAAGCATCCCGAGTACGAGCTCGGTGTCGCGTTGCGCGAGGGGCACTACGAGGAGCAGGGCTGGCGGTTGCGCAAGGACGGCTCGCCATTCTGGGCGAACGTGCTGATCACGGCCGTGTTCAACGACGCCGGCGAGCACATCGGCTTCGCCAAGGTGACCCGCGACAACAGCGGGCAGCGCCGGATCGAGGAGGAGCGCGAGCACGCCGTGAAGGCTCTCGCCACCGCCTACTCCGAGCTGGAGGCGCTCAACGGCCGGCTGCGGGAGTCCGCGCAGGAGCAGGCCCAGTTCCTGGCCGTCACCGCGCACGAGCTGCGCACCCCCATCGGGGTGCTCGCGGGGTCGTCGGACACGCTGTCGCAGCACTGGAATGAGCTCACCGAGGAGGAGCGTGAAGATTTGCTGGCGGCGATGGCCAGCAGCGCAGGCCGGCTTCGCCGGTTGTTGGCCGACCTGCTCACCGTGTCCCGGCTGCAGGCCAGTGCCCTACGGATGACCGTCGAGGCGATCCCCGTGGCACGGGCGGTCGAGCGCGCGGTGACCGGCATCCGGCGAACCTGGCCGGACGCCGATGTGGTGGCCGACGTGCCGGAGGATCTCATGGCCTCCGGAGACCCGGACCGCTTAGGCCAGGCGCTGGACAACCTGCTCACCAACGCACTGCGGCACGGCGCTCCGCCGGTGCTGGTGTCGGCCCGACGCGCTTCCTCCCTGGTCGAGATCCGGGTCACGGACCACGGGCCGGGCGTCTCTCCGGCGATCCGGCCGCAGCTGTTCGAACGGTTCGCGACCGGGCGGAGCCAGGGCGGCACCGGGCTCGGGCTGTTCATCGTGCGTGAGCTGGCGCGCGCCCAGGGCGGGGACGCCTTCTACGAAGGCGGCACCCCCGAGTCTCCGGCGGGCGCGTTCGTGTTCACCCTGCCTGCCTGGTCGGATCCCGCCGAGCACAAGGCGGTGCGCGCCGCCGCCGGGAACCCCTAGGCTGCCGCCATGGCCATCCGCGTCCTCCTGGTCGACGACGTCCCAGAGGTGCGTCGGCTGGTGCGCACCGCACTGCGCTTCCGGGACGGGTTCGAGGTGATCGGCGAGGCCAGCGACGGGGTCGGTGCTGTCGAGCTCGCCAGGTCGCTGCAACCAGACGTGGTCGTGCTCGACCTCGGCCTTCCCGACCTTGCCGGGCGCGAGGTGCTCGTGCAGCTCAGACGGCACTCCCCCACCTCCAAGGTGGTGGTGTTCTCCGGCGTCGAGACCGCGGAAGAGGAGTGGATCGCCAAGCACGTCGAGGGTTACGTGCTCAAGGACGCGGCGCTGGACTACCTCGTCGACCTCCTCGAGTCGGTCGGCCGGCCGCGTGAGACGGAGGCCGTACTCGACCTACCGCATTCGCTGAGCAGTGCGAGCGAGGCGCGCAGGTTCGTCGCCGAGAAGGTCTCCGAGTGGGACCTGAACCCGCTGCTCGACGACGCGCTGCTCGTCACGAGCGAGCTGGCGGCCAACGCGGTGACGCATGCGCACTCGTCGTGCCGGTTGCGCGTCTCGCTGAACCCGACCAGCCTGCGCATCGACGTGCTGGACACCGGGACCGGGACGCCGGAGCCACAACCGGCGAGCAACACCGCCGAGCACGGCCGCGGCCTGCACCTGGTGGCCGCGCTGACCACGGCGTGGGGACTCGAGGTGGTGCCCGGCGAGGGCAAGCTGGTGTGGGCCGAGCTGCCCCGTCCATGATGCCCGGCGCCGCCCGCGAAAGCGGTGCTACCGCGGCCCGACGTGGATCCACCTGGCCTTGGACGGCACGCCGCCCTTGGTCACCACGAACAGCATGTAGTAGCCCGGAGGCGCCACGGACGCCCTCGGTGGCGCCGTCGCCACGAACCCGTTCGCCGTGCGGGTGACCGCCAGCTCGACGTGCCGGGCCTGCATCTCGTCGGCGTGGGTCGTCGAGCCCGGAGCCATCAGCACGGCCCGGGTGACCCGTTTGCCTGACCAGCCGACCTTGAACTTCGCGCCGTACTTCACCTGGGTCGGCGCGGTGCGGATCACCGGCCGCTTGCCGTGGAAGAGGTACGGCGGGGAGTAGATGTCGAGGAGCGCGCCGCCGCCGCCGGTGCCGGTGTCACCGGCGGCCAGGATCCGGCCGTCCGGGAGCAGCAGCGCCGTCGAGTGGTACGCGCGCCGGACCGACTCGACCGCCATCCCCCTCCAGGTGTCCGTGGCGGGGTTGTAGTACAGGGTCTGCCGGGTGCCGGCGCCGTACAGGCCGGTCCGGTTCCCGCCGATGCCGTACGCCGAACCGTTGGCCACCTGCACGAGGTTCATGTGCGCTCGGGGTTGGGGCATCGGGTGCCCCTTGTGCCAGCCGGCCGTCGGGTTGGCGTAGTTGAAGATCTCGGTGGCGGCCAGCGCCGTGCCGTGGTCGAGCCCACCGACGCTGATCACCCGGTTGGAGCCCCTCGGCCCGCCCGGCAGCATCATGCCGGCCGCACCAGGGCCGGCGAACGCGGGCAGCCGACCGAAGAACTTCCAGTCGGGGGACGCGGGGTCGAACCGGTAGGCGCTGAAACCCTTGACCTCCAGCACCCTGCCGTCCGGCATCACGAACAGCTTGGGGTAGAAGCCCGTCGTGTGCTCCGGTCCGACGACCCTCAGCGTGCCCATCGCCTTGCCCGGAGGGGGTGGGGTGTAGATCTCCACCTTCGGGTTCGGCGTCAGCGCGTCGGTCTCCGTGCCGGCCACGATGAGCACGCGACCGCTCGGCAGCTCGGCGATGGTCGGGTAGTACCGGCCGAGCGGGGTGTCCGGCTGCTTGGTCCACTTCAGGGTCGCGGGGTCGAAGAGCCAGATGTCCTTGAGACCGATGGGGATCTTGGCGCCCGTTCCCCCGACCGTCAGCATCCGACCGTCGCTGAGGGTGATCATGCCACCGCAGAACACCTCGGCCGGAGTGTTGACCCTGCGAACCTTGTTGGTGACCGGGTTGTAGAGGTATCCGGAGGTCACCGTGGTCTTCCGGAAGTTCTGGTCACCCATGATGAGCACCTTGCCGTTGTGCAAGAGCGTCGCGCTGATGCCCACGGCGTTGCTTCCCGGGTTGAAGGCCTTGCTCCAACGCCCGACCACCGCGGGGTTGCCGCGGGCCTCGGCCGAAGTGGCCGCACCCGCGAACGACGACGGCGCGACCGCCGCCAAAGTCAGCGCTCCCGCGATCCCGGAGGAGACGACCAAGGAGGTCCTCAGGTTGCCACGCCGAACCACGCGCCTCATGGGCTCACCCCTCTCCTGTGACCTTCAGCGAGCCTCACATGGGGTCTATTGGTGGTCAATGAGCACGACGGTCCTACCTGGGCCACCCCGAGTGGGGGTGCCGCCCTACGCCAGTTGCAGGAGGCGCGCAGAGCGGGCATGTGCGGTCTGGCCGGCCGCTGACCGCGAAGGATCAGGCCCCGTGAAGTGTCGGTTCAGGCTGCTTTCAGTCGCAGTGGGCAGCCTTGGGTGGAGCGAACCGGTCGCGTACTGTTCGCAAGGTTTGCAAGGGGGAACGGGCGCCCGGCGCCCGGTGTCCGAGGTAGTGGCCGACGGCGCCTGCTGCCCACCGTCCACCCATGGAATCTTTCGGGAGCTTCCACATGACCACCACCCTGTCCCCGCGCGAACGGACCACTCCGAGGACGCGTCAGAAGAACACCGTCTTCAGCGCGCTCATCGGCCTCTCCGCGCTCACAGTGCTGCTGCAGGGGCTGTGGGCGGGAATCTTCCTCGAGCACGACGGGCACCGCGACGCGGCGAGCGGCTGGATCGACGTACACGCCCGCGGCGCGGAGGTTGCCCTGTTCTTCGCCGCCCTCGGCACGATCTACGCACTCTGGAAACGTCGCTCCCGCAAGGACCTGTGGCTCGGCGGGCTGCTGTTCACCGGCCTCATCGTGGTCGAGTCCTACATCGGTGGACTGATCCGCGACGACGGCAAGGACACGCTGACAGCTGTCCACGTTCCGATCGCGATGGCGATCATGGCGGTGGCCGTCTGGCTGTCGCTGCGCTCGGCCCGGGGTACGGCGGCGCAGGAACCTGCCTCGGGCTCGGGAACCTGACCGGCTGCAGGACGAGGCGGAACTCGCTGCCCTCGCGCGGCGCGCTCTCGACCTCGATGCGGGCTCCCAGGGAGCGGGCGGCCCGGCGGGCAATGGCCAGACCGAGGCCCGAGCCGCCGCTCGCCCGGTCCCGTGCCTCGTCCACCCGGTAGAGCCGGTCGAACACTCTCTCCAGGTGCTCGGACGCGATGCCGATACCCGTGTCGCGGACGGAGATGACCACCGACGCCCGGCTTCTCCGGGCCCGTACCACCACCTGACCGCCCGGGGGCGTGTAGCGGATCGCGTTGGACACGAAGTTGTTGATGACCGCTTCGACCAGCCGCGGGTCCGCCGTGACCGTGACAGGCCGCGCGTCCACGCGCACGGCCACCTGCGCCTGCTGGGCAGCCAGCCGGAACCGCCGCGCGGTCGCCACGCAGAGGTCGTGGATCTCGACCTGCTCGAGGCCGACGCTCTCGGCGAGCTCGAGCCGGTTGAGCTGCCGGACGTCGTCGAGGAGCCGTTGCAGCCGGTGTGACTCGTGCACCACGATGTCGGCAGCCTCGGCGCGCTCCGCGGCGGTCTGGGCGCTGCCGTCGGCCAGCGCGCACGCGAAGCCGGAGAGCGCGCTGACCGGCGTCGAGATCTCGTGCGCGAGGTCGGCGAGGAACCGCCGCTGCTCGGAGTCGGTCCGCTGCAGCTGGGCGGCCATGCTGTCGAGGGCGCGGCTGAGACGATCGAACTCCCCGGGTCCCGAGGTGCCCATCCGGGCCGAGAAGTCCCCGCCGGCGAGCCGGTCGGCCGTCTCGATCGCCCGGCCCAGCGGCCGGCGGACCGTGCGCATCAGCAGGGTCGCGCCGATCCAGGCCTCGGCGATGACCAGCACCGCGATGACCCCGGCCACGAGGCTCAGCTGCACCAGTCCGCCGGCGCCCGGTGCATGGTGGTCGCGGAGGATCACCTTGCCGCCCGGGATGGGCGTGGAGACGATGACCTCCAAGGGCAGGGAGCTTCTCGGTGGCCCGGAGAAGAACACGGCGCCGTGCCGGATCACCACGATCTGGTCGTTGGGAAGTGCTTGCTGCAGTGCCTGGAGCTCACGCATCCCGGCGCCTTCCCGGACCCGGGTGGCGATGGCGCGTGCCGTGATGAGCCCCTTCGCCCGGTCCGCCGTCCGCTCGGACGACGCGTTGAGCCGGTCGATGACGAAGTTGCCGACCAGGATGGTGACCACGGCCGTCGTCAGCATGGCCACCACCAGCCACACGCGCAGCGAGCGCAGCCGCTCAGTCATCGGTCTCCAACCGGTAGCCGACGCCTCGAAGCGTGGAGATGCGCACGGCGTCGCCGAGCTTGCGACGCAGCCCGACCACGTGGACGTCGACCGTCTTGCCGGTGACGAACCGGGAGCCCCACACATCGTCGAGAAGCTGGTCCCGGGTGTAGGCACGGCGGGGATTGGCCAGCAATGCTGCGAGAAGGTCGAACTCCCGTCGGCTCAGGTCGACCGACGCACCGGCGACCGTGCAGCACCTGGCCCGACGGTCGAGCTCCACGCCCCCGACCCGCAGGACTTCGGGGCCGGTCTCGAAGCCTCGTGCCCGGCGCAGCTGGCTGCGGACCCTGGCGACGACCTCGTGCGGGAGGAACGGCTTGACCACGTAGTCGTCCGCGCCGATCTCGAGGCCGGCCACCCGGCTGGTCTCCTCGCCGCGCGCGGTCAGCAAGATGATCGGGATCGCAGAGCTCTGCCGCGCCCTCCGGACCACCTCGAACCCGTCGACCTCCGGCAGCATCACGTCCACGATGGCCAGGTCGATGTCACCCCGGCGAAGCGCCACGAGTGCTTCGCCTCCGGTGCCGACGTCCACCACCTCGAACCCGGCCTTCGCGAGGTACAGGCGCATCAGGCGCCGGATGGGGACCTCGTCGTCGACGACGAGGATCCGGCCCGCACTCATGGTGGACATGCTCACACGTCCTCACCCGACCCTCCCCCTGCCTTAACCGTCCCCTAATTGCGCGCTCGTAGGGTCACAGGTGTCAACCAACCGCCAGGAGTCTGCATGCTTCTCGCCATCGCCCTGAATCTCGTGTCCACGGCCGCCCTGACGGCAGTGTGGCTCGTCGCGGTGCACGACCGCCGCCGCGAGCCAGGACAGCCAGGCGGCCGAGGAGGCCCGCGGCCGCCGCGCACCCGCGCCGGCTACACCCTCGCAGCCTGACCAGCAGCGCGGTCGCCGGCGTCGCCCGGCCGTCCGTCCGGCTCTCCAAGGCGATCAGGAATCGAGAAGCGGCAGGTGTGTCCCCGCGCCTAGCCTGTTGCGAGGTGGCCGGCAGCCCGCCCGGCCGTGAGAGTCGAAAGGCAGTCCGAGATGCCCGCGAAGAGTTCCAAGACCGAGTCCGACGGGTTCACCGTCGAAGAGCGCGCCGCGATGAAGGAGCGCGCCGCCGAGCTGCGCGCCCAGGGCAAGAAGGGCGCCAAGAAGGCGGACGGGCTGCAGGCGGTGCTCGACAGCATCGCGAAGATGGCGCCGGAGGACCGCGATCTCGCCGAGCGCGTGCATCTGACGGTGACCAGCGCCGCCCCGGAGCTGTCCCCCAAGACCTGGTACGGAATGCCCGCCTACGCCAACGCGGACGGCAAGGTGGTCGTCTGCTTCAAGAACGCGGGCAAGTTCGGCACCCGGTACTCGACCCTGGAGTTCCAGGACGCCTCCAACCTCGACGACGGAGCCATGTGGCCGGTGTCGTACGCGATCTCGACGTGGAGCCCCGCGGTGGAGAAGCGGGTCGTCGAGCTGGTGACGGCCGCGATCAGCTGACCGTCGCCGCCGTGTTTCCGGTGGTCCGGCCTGTTCCAGACCGGTCCCGAGGGGACTGAACCCGGACCCGGCGCTGGTCGTCCACCCCGACATGAGACCAGCCCGGGCAGTCCGACCGCTCCCGCACCCCGGCGCCGCCCACCCCCGCGACCACGTGATCGCGAGGACGGTGACCGGGGACGTCGTCGACCTGCGCCCCCTCCACCGGGGTGAGTCCGCCCCGCTGCTGGAGGTCTTCGCGGGCATGTCCCTCGCGTCGCGCGCCGACAGGTACCTGGTGGGCATCCCCCGCCTCCCGCGGTCGATGCTCGACGGACTCACCGCGGTCGACGGCCACGACCACGCCGCCTGGCTGGCCAGCGTCCAACGGCAGCCGGCCGGGATCGCCCGCTACATCCGCGGAGAGCCGGGGCTCGCCGAGCTCGCCTTCGAGGTGGCCGACGACTACCAGGGCCGCGGCCTCGGAGCCGTGCTCCTGGACGTGATCACCACGGTCGCCTGCGGCCAGGGAGTACGGCGGGTCCGGGCCAGCGTGCTTGCGTCGAACAGCCGCTCACGCCGGCTGCTCGGCCGGGTGGGCATCCGACTCTCACCCGGTGCCGGTGTGCTCGAGGGCGAGGGACGTCTGCGGCTCCTCGACCCGCCGCGCGTGGACCGCGGCGCGGTGCTGGCCCTGACCCCGGCGCGAAGCACGACAGCTGCCCAAGGGCGCCCGTGCGCCTAGCCCGTCTCAGCCGGTCGAGGGCCGGCCGGCGCGCCGCGGCGTACGACGGATCGGCGAGCCCGGTCTGGCGACCACCAGTGGGTCCCAGTCCGGAGCGTCGACGGGCAACCGCGACGGGTCGCCGTAGACCGAGCCTGCCCGCAGCTCGGCGAGCACGTCGCGGCCCAGGATCGCGCCGGCAGTCCCCGCGCCGCCGTTGAGGGTGGCGACGATGCCGTGCTGGTGCTTGGTGCTGGCCCCGGCAAGGAAGAGCCCCGGGATGGGCGTGGTCACGTCCGGCCGGAACGGGCCGAGCTGGTCGAGGGTCATCTCCAGCCCATAGCATGCGCCGGCGGTCGACAGGGTGAACCGCTCCTGGGTGATCGGGCTGGACGCGTCGCGGTAGACGATGTGCTCGCGCAGGTCGGGGATCACCGCGCACGCCGTGTCCAGGACGGCCTCGGCGAGCTTGTCCTTCACCGCCAGGTACGACGGGCTGCGGCTGTAGCGCTCCCCTGCGACCGGTCCCCGGCCCACCCCCCATGCCTCGTGGTCCGCGGGTGCGATGGTCATCAGCTCGAGGGTCGAGTGGCCGGGCGGGGCGGTGTGGTCGCCATCGGGGTCCTTGAGGGTCCCCGAGGTCATGAACACCGGCACCTGGGCGGGCACCCGGCCGGCGTACGCGTCGCCGTAGATCGCCTCAATGTCCGCGTGCGGGTAGATCCAGCAGGTGCTGTTGGGCAACCGGTCGCGAACGTCGAAGTCGACGGCGAGGTAAAGACTGAACAGCGGTAGCGCCATCCGGAACCTCTCCGCCTTCCGGCGGAGACGGGTCGGAAGATGCTCACTGCCGACCAGCTCGAGATAGGTCCGCTTGATATCGGCGTTGGAGACCACGACCGGCGAACGGATCTCCTCCCCGTCCGCGAGCCGGACTCCGACGGCCCGGCCGCCCTCGAGCAAGACGCGGCGGACGCGCGCCTTGGTGCGGACTCTGCCGCCGTGCGCCCGGATGACCTCGGTCAGCCGCGCCGCGAGAACCTGGCCGCCCCCCTTCGGGTAGTAGGCCCCGGCCTTCAGGTAGTGGTCGAGGAAACCGGCATGCAGCGCCGCCGGCGCCTTGGACGGTGGCAGCCCGTAGTCGCCGCTCTCCGCGGCGATCACGGTCCGCACCTCCTGACTCAAGCGGCAGGCGTCGAAGAGCCGCGCCAGCGGGCGCATGCCCCACCACAGCATGGACCTGAGGCTCCCGGCCCGGGCGGCCGCGTGCCGCAGATTCACCGGACGGTCGGCGCGGATCTCCTCGGCCACGACGCGGAGGGTTCCGACGCACCGACGAATCCCCGGCTCTTGGTCGGGGAAGGTGTCGGCGAGCCGGTCCTCGTAGGCCCGCCACCCTCGCGGCACGCGGAAGGTCACGGTCGGCAGCGTGATCGTCGAGAACCCGTCCGGATCGAGCTCCGCGAACTCGACCCGGCCCTCCAGCCCGAGACCGCGCATCAGCCGGTCGACGGTGCCGCCCGGGGCACAGTCACCGATGTAGTGGACCCCGACGTCGAACTCGTACTTGTTCCCCTGTCGTCGGAAGACTTGGCTGCACCCGCCGACCACCTGGTTCTGCTCCACGACCAAGGTGCGGCGGCCGTTGGTGGCCAGCAACGCGGCCGTCGAGAGACCACCGAGGCCCGCGCCGATGACGACCGCGTCGTATCCATCGGTCCGGTTCGTCGAGCCGACGCCCATGGCGCGCTACCTTTCTCGAGGCCGGGGTCCTAGCCAGGGTGCCGTAGTCGAGTTGCTCGGTGCAGCTAACGCCCATGGTGGCGTTGACGTACCTAAGTTATCGGGGTGTTCGCCAGCGACACGACAGTCCCGATCCCCAAGGCTGCCGCAACGGCTGGCATGAACCAACCCGGGCGCGTGCGGGCGCGCCACACCGGACCAGATCGCGACCAACGGCAGCAGAATGCCGAACGCGATGCTGCCAACGTGGCCGAGGTCGGTCAGCGGCCGCGTACGCGCCTCGAACGCCTCGAACGCTTCTGCGCGGCCGCTTCTGCGCGGCCGCACTTGGCACCCACGTCGATGACGGCCCACCGTGGAGAAGGTGTTCGTGGCGCCCGAGGACGAACGCACGGATCTGCCATGACCTTGGGCTCTGGTCGGGTTCTCGCGGGCGCGCAATGCTCTCGACCAGGCCCGAAGGAGGCCGACGAGATGACGACACCAGCGCGGTCGAGACCCCCCGCGGGCGCGCCCCTGGATCACAGGAGAAGCGCGCGCCACCTAGCGGCGGCGCTGTGTTGCGGTGCCGGCTTGCTCTACCTGGCCTTGTCGTTCCTCGTGGCAGACGCTGAGGCAGGAGCAGCCGAGACGACGTACGGCGCGTACTTGCTCTTGTCGGTGCCCTACCTGGCCGGGGCCGGGTTGTTGGTCACGGTCGACCGAAGGGCCCTCTGGGTAGCGGGCGCAGCGGTGCAGGTCGTGGTCATCGTGCTGTTCGTGATGTTCGGCGCTGGGCTGTTCGGGCCAGGACGGGGCGTGTTCGACTACGCCGCTCTCGACGGGCTTCACATCGAAGCTTGGGCGACCGCGATCACGGGCGCAGAGGTGGTGCTGCTCGGGTTGCTGGCGTACCTGGCAGTCACCCGGCCTCAGGTCCACCCCGGCGAGGGCTCGTAGCCGCCGACTCGCTTTCCGAGCACGATCTCCAAGGCGTACGGCAGACGGACACTGGACCGCGAACCCGGCGCCCGGTGCCGGCCCGGCAGTTACCACGCCGCCCAGGACTGCCACGCGCTCGCGGATGCCGATGAGGCCATGGCCAGTGCTGCCGCCGCAGGCCCTGCCGTTGCCGGAATCAGCCGGGACGGGCGCTCGGTGGTGACCGAGAAGCGCCCCGTCCCTGAGGTCGCCGCCCAACGGCGCCTCCCGCTCCCGGCTCTATGAGCTGCTCGCCCGCTACCGCCGCGAGGGTGAGGCGGTCCTCGAGCACGCTATGGCCCCTCCCCGAGGGGCCCACATTGATGGTGGCCGCGCAGAGGATGGCTGATTCGAAGTCGTCGAGGCGCTACGGTATCGTTCCCTCCGCTCCCTCGGGTATCCCGTCGAGAGCAGCGGGCTGTGGCGCAGTTTGGTAGCGCACTGCACTGGGGGTGCAGGGGTCGCAGGTTCAAATCCTGTCAGCCCGACCGCGTCCTACCGACCGAAGCACCCACCACATTCTTGTCGGTGCGGGCGACTTGTTGGTCTGGGTGGACCACAAGGCTGAGCGCATCCAGGTCAAAGGTGGACCTATTCTTCGTCATCGACGGCGACTTGAGCTACTACCTGCTCCCACTCCAAGTTGTCGGCGGTCTGACCGCCATCCGGCTCGCTGCCTAGGAGGCGTATCGACTCCCCCAGCTCTGATCCCGTCGGTCATCCGCGGCGATGACGCCCGGGATGCCGCGCACTCAGCGACCACGTTTCCGCGGCCGCTGATGCACGTGCACCGGTGTGCCGACAAAGCCGAACTCCTCGCGGAGGCGCCGCTCCACGAACCGCAGGTACGACGGCTCGAGGGTGCCCGAGGTGAACAGCACGAAGGTCGGTGGCGCCGTCGAGGCCTGCGTGCCGAACAGCACACGGGGCTGCTTGCCGCCGCGGACCGGGTGTGGATGCTCGGCGACCAGCCGGCCCAGGAACGAGTTCAGCGCGCCCGTCGGCACCCGGGTCTGCCAGCCCTCGAGGGCGGCGTCGAGCGCCGGCACCAGGCGGTCGACGTGCCAGCCGGTGCGCGCGGTTATGTTCACTCGCGGCGCCCACGGCACCCGCACCAGATCACGCTCGATCTCGCGGTCCAGGTAGTAGCGGCGCTCCTCGTCGACCAGGTCCCACTTGTTGAACGCGATCACCAGGGCCCGGCCGGCCTCGGCCACCGAGGTGATGATGCGCAGGTCCTGCTCGGACAGCGGTGCGGAGGAGTCGACCACCATCACGCACACCTCGGCGCGCTCGACGGCGGTCGAGGTACGCAGACTGGCGTAGTACTCGTGGCCGGACGCCTCCTTGACCCGGCGCCGGATGCCCGCGGTGTCCACGAACCGCCAGATGCGGCCACCGAGCTCAACCAGCTCGTCCACGGGGTCGACGGTCGTGCCGGCGCGGTCGTCGACCACCACCCGGTCCTCCCCCGCCAGCTTGTTGAGCAGGGAGGACTTGCCCACGTTCGGCTTGCCGACGATGGCCACCCGGTGCGGCCCGGCCTCTACGTCGTACGCCTCCTCCGGCGGCTCGGGCAGGGCGGCGAGCACGGCGTCCAGGAGGTCGCCGGAGCCGCGGCCGTGCAGGCCGGAGACCGGGAACGGCTCCCCCAGCCCGAGGTTCCACAGCGCGTAGGCCTCCGCCTCGCCGCGCAGGTCGTCGACCTTGTTGGCGGCGAGTACGACGGGCTTGCCGGAGCGTCGCAGGATCTTGACCACCGCCTCGTCCGCGTCGGTGATCCCGACCGTCGCGTCGACAACGAACATCACCGCGTCCGCGACGTCCACGGCCACCTCAGCCTGCGCGGCGATCCGTTCGGCGAGGCCCCGCGCGTCAGGGTCCCAACCTCCGGTGTCGACGACCGTGAACGCCCGGCCGCTCCAGGTGGCGTCGTAGGACACCCGGTCACGAGTCACGCCCGGCACGTCCTCGACGACCGCCTCGCGGCGGCCCAGGATCCGGTTCACCAGCGTCGACTTGCCCACGTTGGGCCGGCCGACCACGGCAAGCACGGGGACCCGGCCGGTGGCGGCCACGGGCTCGGTCGTCATCACACTTCCTTCGTACGGGGATCGGGGGCGGGCGCGTCCGCTCCGGGAATCGGGCCGGGCAGCTCGCGTCCGGTGAGCGCCCTTGCCTGAACAAGATGATCCAGGAACCTGTTCCGCAGCATCTCGGCGGTCCGTCGTACCTCCACCTTGCGGCGCGGCCAGGGCCGTCGCGCGACGAGCAGCGGCTCGCCGTACACCAGGTCAAGCCGGCTGCCGGCCGCGGGCACGAAGTCGGTGTGCCCGCCGGGCTCCCGGGTGCCGAACACCACCACCGGGACCACCGGCGCGCCGGTGACCATCGCCAGGTAGGCGACTCCGCCGTGGAACCTGCGCAGCTCGCCGTCCCCGCGGGCGCCCTCGGGGAAGATGCCGACCACGCCTCCGTCACGCAGCACCCGCAGGCAGTCCTTGACCGCGGTGGCGTCGAAGGTGGTCCGCGCCAGCGGGATCTGGCCGAAGATCCGCAGGAAGGTGCCGGTGCGCCCCTGGAACATCTCCTTCTTGGTGAGGAAGTGCACCGGGCGCGGGGCGACGACCGTCACCAGCGGACCGTCGAGCAGGCCGATGTGGTTGGCGGCCAGGATGCAGCCGCCCCGTGCCGGCACGTGGCTGATGCCGTGCTGGTGGACGTCGTACCTCCTGGTCAGCACCGCGCGACCGGCCGGGCGCAGCAGCCGCAGCAGCCGGTGCGCGGGGTGCACCGCGTCGTCGGTGCGTGGCAGGTCCAGGTGTGCGACGCGGCTGGCGCTCACGCCCCGGTCCGCTCCTGTGCCCGCTCCACGAGCGCGGTCACGATGTCGATGACCTCCTCGAGACTGTGCCTCGTGGTGTCGATGCGGACCGCGTCGGCGGCCATCGCCAGCGGCGCGTGCGCCCGTCCGGAGTCCAGCCTGTCCCGGCGCAGCAGGTCCGCCTCGGTCGCGGCCGGGTCGGTGCCCGCAGTCAGCTCGGCGGTACGTCGGACGGCGCGGGCGTCCGCGGCCGCGGTCAGGAACACCTTGACCGCAGCCGTAGGAGCCACCACGGTGCCGATGTCACGACCCTCCACGACGATGCCGCCGTCGCCGATGATCGCCCGCTGCTCGGCCAGCAACCGGGCACGGACCGCCGGCACGGCACTGACCGCGCTGACCGAGGCGGTGACCTCGGGCGTGCGGATCGGTCGGCCGACGTCCACCCCGTCCACCGTGATGGTGGGGTTGCGCGGGTCGGTCCCGGACGCCAGGCGCGGGGTGTCGGCCCGAGCGGCCACCGCCTCGGCCTCGTCCACGTCCACGTCGTGCCGCAGCATCCACCAGGTCATCGCCCGGAACATCGCGCCGGTGTCCAGGTAGCGCAGCCCCAGCCGCACCGCGACACCCCTCGAGGTGCTCGACTTCCCGGACCCCGAGGGCCCGTCGACCGCCACGACCACGCGTGAACCCACCGTTCGCTTCCGCTCCTGCTCCTCGGACATGACGGGCGAATCCTACCGGTGCGTGGTCCAGCCGCGCTCCTCGAGCGAGGCCTGCAGGTGCTCGACACGGTCCCCGGCCACGGTCAGCTCGACCAGGCCCACCGGACGGTCCGGGTCGTGGTCGATGTGCACGTCTTCCACGTTGACACCGATCTCCCCTGTGTCGGCGAACAACCGGGCCAGCTCGCCCGGACGGTCGGGCACGGCGACGTACAGCGCGGTGTCCGCGCGGGAGGGCCCGCCGTGCTTGCCCGGCAGCCGCGCGGTGCCCGCGACCCCGCGGGCGAGCAACCCGGCGATCGGCGCGCGGTCCGCGGCCTGCACCGCGCCGAGCAGCCGGTCCAGGTCGTCGCGCACCTCGCGCAGCAGCGCGCCTACGGCGGCGGCGTTCGCGGTGACGATCTGCTGCCACAGCGCCGGGTCGCCGGCGGCGATGCGGGTCACGTCCCGCAGCCCCTGTCCGGTGAGTGCCAGGTGGCTCTGCGGTGCGTCTGCGAGCCGCCCGGCGGCCAGCGCTGCGAGCAGGTGCGGCAGGTGCGACGTCCGGGCCACCGCGTCGTCGTGCTCGACCGGGTCGAGGGTCACCGGGGTCGCTCCGCATGCACGAGCCAGCGCGGCCACCGTCTCGACCGCGTCCGGGGCCGACCGCTCGTGCGGGGTGAGCGCCCAGGGCCGCCCGTCGAACAACGCCGCCGAGGCCGCGAACGGCCCGGAGCGCTCGCTGCCTGCCAGCGGGTGGCTGCCGACGTAGCGGCACAGCGCGCCCTCGCCGACCAGCGCCGCCGCCGCCGCCAGCGGCGCCGACTTCACGCTGCCCACGTCGGTGACCACCGGAGCCCCGCGTCGCAGCTGCTCGGCGATCACCGCGCCGAGGTAGTCCGGCGGGACCGCGACCACCACGACGGCGGGCTCGCAGTCCGCGCCGACGTTGGCCGCGCCCAGCGCGGTGGCGATCCGGGCGTTCTCGGTGCGTACGTCGGACACCGCGACGTCCACGTCACGACGGCGCAGCGCCAGCCCGATCGACGTACCGAGAAGGCCGGCGCCGACCACCAGCACCGGACCCGGCACCGCCTCGCTCGCGCTCACGACCCGGCCGGCGGGTCGGGGACCTCGCGGACGTGGGTGAGATCACGGCGCAACCCGGCCGCACCGTGCAGGTAGGCATGGGTGATCTCCGCGCGGCTCAGGTGGGTCTCCACGTGCGCGAGCATCCGCACCACCCGTGGCATCGACCCCTCGATCTCCAGCTCCCGGGTGCAGATCAACGGCACCTCGCCGAAACCCAGCTTGCGCGCGGCGTACGCCGGGAACTCCGAGACCAGGTCCGACGTGGCGGTGAAGATGACGCTGATGAAGTCGTCGACGGTCAGCCCGTTGACCTCCATCACCGTCTCCACCATCTCCGCCACGCGTTCGAGCATGTGCTCGCGCACGTCGTCCTCGAGCTGGGTCGCTCCGCGGACCGCCCGCACCGCCACCGGTGACCACCTCCTGACGGGGCAACCCTAGTGGGACTACAGCTCGGCGAGGTCGAGCAGGGCACCGAGCTCCTCGCGGGTGAGCTCGCGCAGCCCGCCGGTGCGCAGCCCGCGCTGCTGCACCGGGCCGACCGCGGTCCGGGTCAGCCGCACCACCGGGTGCCCCAGCTCGGCGAGCAGCCGGCGCACGATGCGGTTGCGACCTTCGTGGATGACCAGCTCGACGATGGACCGGTCCTGGTGGGTCGACAGCACCTTCGCCCGGTGCACGGCGACCGGACCGTCCTCGAGGCTCACCCCGGCGGTCAGCCGGGCCAGCGTCGGGCGGCGGACCACGCCGCGCACCTCGGCGACGTAGGTCTTCTCCAGCTCGTACGACGGGTGGGCGACCCGTTGCGCGAACTGGCCGTCGTTGGTGAGCAGGATCAGGCCCTCGGTGTCGGTGTCCAGCCGGCCCACGTGGAACAGCCGCTCCGGGCGGTCGCCGACGTACGCAGACAGGGTCCGCCGGCCCTCCGGGTCCGACATTGTCGAGACCACACCGCGCGGCTTGTTCAGCACCAGGTACACGTGCGGGCTCGCGGGCGGCAGCCGTCGTCCGGACACCCGGATCACCGCGGTGGCCGGGTCGACCTTGGTGCCGAGCCTGGTGACCACCTGCCCGTCGACCTCCACCTCGCCGCCGAGCATCAGCTCCTCGCACTTCCGCCGGCTGGCCACCCCGGACTGCGCGAGCAGCTTCTGCAGCCGCACCAGCCCGTCGTCGGAGTCGTTCATGCCGAGTCCGGGGCGGCGGCCTCCTCGGGGCGCGCGTCGGGGTCGTCCATGTCGGCCATCTCGGGCAGGAACGGCGCCAGCTCGGGCAGCTCGTCGATGGACGAGACCCCGATCCGCTCCAGGAAGTAGCCGGTCGTGCGGTAGAGCAGCGCGTTGGTCTGCGCGTCGGTGCCGCACTCCTCGACGAGGCCGCGGGTGACCAGCGTACGCATCACCCCGTCGACGTTCACGCCGCGGATCGCCGAGACCCGAGCTCGGCTCACAGGCTGCTTGTACGCCACCACGGCCAGGGTCTCGAGGGCGGCCTGGGTGAGCCGGGCCTGCTGGCCGTCGCGGACGAACTTCTCCACGACCGGCGCGAGCTCGTCGCGGGTGTAGTAGCGCCAGCCGCCGGCCACGTTGCGCAGGTCGAAGCCGCGCTCCTGCTCGGCGTACTCCTCGGCGAGCCCGGTCAGCGCCTCGACCACCTGGTGCGGCGGGTAGCCGACCACTGCGGCCAGCGTCAGGTGGTCCAGCGGCTGGTCGGCCACCATCAGCACCGCCTCCAGCGCCGGGCGCAGCGGTGCGAGGGGCACCTCGAGGGTGGGCTCGGCCGGGGCCTGCGGCTGCGGCTCGCTCACGGCGACTCCTCCTCTGGCCGCACGTCGTCGGCCTCTGTCTCCTCGTGGCCGGCGGTCTCCTGGCCGGGGGCGGAGCCGTCGAACTCGTCGGTGATCGCCACCTCGCCCTCCGCGGCCCCCGTCCAGCGCACGGTCAGCTCACCGAGCGGGCTGACCTGGTCGAAGGCCACCGCTCCCTCCCGGAACAGCTCGAGCAGCGAGAGGAACCGGGCCACCGTGGTGAGCGTATCCGGTGAGTCCGCGGCCAGCGCGCGGAAGGTCATCGCGCCGTTGCGCCGCAGCCGGGAGACGACCACGGCGGCCTGCTCACGGACACTCACCGTGGGCGCGTGCAAATGGGCCAGCGACAGCTCGACGGCGGGCTTGGGCTCCAACGCGTGCGCCGCGAGCGCGGCGAGCTCCTCCAGCCCCAGGCCGATGAGCACCTCCGGGAGCAGGGTGGCGAACCGCTCCTCCAGCCCGACCGCGCGAGGGTACCGCCGCGACTCCTGGTCCAGCCGCCGCGCCAGCACTCCGGCGACCTGCTTGAAGGCGCGGTACTGCAGCAGCCGGGCGAACAGCAGGTCCCGGGCCTCCAGCAGCGCCAGATCCTCCTCGTCCTCGACGTCGCCCTTCGGCAGCAGCCGAGCGGCCTTGAGGTCGAGCAGCGTGGACGCGACGAGCAGGAACGACGAGGTCTGCTCCAGGTCCCAGCTCCCGGCCTGGCCTGCGCCGGTCTTGATGTGCGCGATGAACTCGTCGGTGACCTTCGACAGCGCCACCTCGGTGATGTCCAGCTTGTGCTTGGAGATCAGCGAGAGCAGCAGGTCGAAGGGGCCCTCGAAGTTGTCCAGGCGTACGGCGAAGCCTCCGGACGCTCCGGACTCCTCCCCGACCTCCGGAGCCGCCGTCATGTCGGTGCTCACGAGCCGGTCAGCCGCCGCACGATCACGCTGTCCTCACCGCGCGCCTCCAGGTCTGACAACGCGATCGCGACCGCCTCCCGGACCAGACGTCCACGGTCCACGGCCACCCCGTGGACACGGCGCAGCGCCAGCCGCGCGTGCTCGAGCTCCAGCAGCTCGTCCGCAGTCACGTAGACGGTCATCTTCTCGTCGTGCCGAACGCGTCCGCTGGAGCGCTCCGCCGCCGGCTCCTTCTCCTGCTCCGCCTCCGTGGCGCTCAGCCGAGCGGGCTGCGCGGACGGTGACTGCGCGGGCTGCTCTCCGGCAGGAGCGGACTCCGGGCCCTCGGGCGCGGCGGTGGGGCGGAACAGGTCGTCGGCGGACGGCAGGCTCACCCGTCGAGGCAACGGGCCAGCACCTCCTTGGCCAGCTGCCGGTAGGCGTTCGCCCCGGCGGACGAGCTGGCGTAGCTGGTGATCGGCTCACCGGCGACGGTGGAGTCGGAGAACTTCACGGTGCGCCGGATCACGGTGTGGAACACGGTGTCGCCCCAGGCCTGCACGAGGCGCTCCATGACCTCGCGGCCGTGGAGCGTCCGTCCGTCGTACATCGTGCCGAGCACGCCGTCGATGGTGAGCTTGGGGTTCAGCCGCTCACGGACCTTGTCGATGGTGGTCTTGAGCAGCGCGACGCCGCGGAGCGCGAAGTACTCACACTCGAGCGGCACGATCACACCGTCGGAGGCGGTCAGGGCGTTGACGGTCAGCAGGCCCAAGGACGGCTGACAGTCGATGAGGATCACGTCGTAGTCGGCGATGGCCGGTGCGAGCACCCGCTGCAGGGTCTGCTCCCGGGCCACCTCGTGGACGAGCTGCACCTCGGCGGCGGACAGGTCGATGTTCGACGGCAGCAGGTCCATGCCCTCCACACCGGAGGGCACCACGACCTCGGCCAGGGTGACGTCGGGCTCCAGGAGCAGGTTGTAGATGGACAGCTCCATCTCGTGCGGGTTCAGGCCGAGCCCGACCGACAAAGACCCCTGCGGGTCGAAGTCCACCAGCAGCACCTTGCGGCCGTACTCCGCGAGTGCGGCGCCGAGGTTGATCGTGGTGGTGGTCTTGCCCACGCCACCCTTCTGGTTGCACATCGAGATCACCCGGGCGCCTCCGTGGGAGGAGAGCGAGCGCGGCTCGGGCAGGTCCGGCACCGGCCGGCCGGTCGGGCCCAGGACCGGCTCCGCGGGCTCGGGCTGCGATCCGGGGAACGGGATGGGCTCGCTCACGCGTTCGATGTCTCCTGTCGGCGCGGGGGAAGAGGGCGGCTGCGCCGAGCCGGACTGGGCTCGTCGTGGGTCGGCCAGCGGCGGGATCACGGACGCGCTGGTGCCAACCGAACCTGCTCCGAAGTCGTTCACGCGCACTTCGCCTCTCGTCGTGGCCGCGCTGCACGTGCCGACTCGCCGACACCTCGGTTCGTCGCGCGCGCAACGCGGCGACTCTATGTGGTGCGTGTTGCGACCGACAAGCCGACGGCTGGCCGACCGCGCCACGCGAGTACTCCTCCAGTAAATCCGGGCAAGGGGTGTGCATGTGGCAGGCGCGCCGTACACACTCCTCCCCCGTCCTCTGCGCGCACGGATCAGGCGAGGGCGCGGGGGTGGCTGCTGGCGTAGACCTCGCGGAGGCTGTCCACGGTGACCAGCGTGTACACCTGGGTGGTGGTCACCGACGCGTGGCCGAGCAGCTCCTGGACCACGCGGACGTCCGCGCCGCCGTCAAGCAGGTGGGTGGCGAAAGAGTGCCGCAGCGTGTGCGGGGAGACCTCCGCGGTGACTCCCGCGCGCTCGGCGGCCCGTACCAGCACGGTCCAGGCGCTCTGCCGCGACAGCCGCCCTCCGCGGGCGTTCAGGAACAGCGCAGGCGTGGACTTCCCCGTCGGGGAGAGCGTCGGTCGAGCCCGCACCAGGTAGGCCTGCACCGCCGCCCTGGCGTAGGAGCCGATGGGCACCACCCGCTGCTTGCCGCCCTTCCCGCGCAGCAGCACGCTACCCTGCCCATCCGGGGTGTCCGCGGCACCGTCGGCGGCCAGGTGGGTGGGTATCAGGTCCACGTCGTCGACATCGAGCCCCACAGCCTCCGAGATCCGGGCGCCGGTGGCGTACAGGAGCTCCAGCAGGGCCCGGTCACGCAGCGCCAGCACCGTGCCGGGGGCACCCGCGGCGTCCAGGATCGCCTCGATGTCGGCGAGGGGCAGCGCCTTCGGCAGCCGTTTGGCGGGAGCCGGCGGGTGCACGCCGGCCGACGGGTCCGCGCTCGCCAGGCCCTCGCGTACGGCGAAGCGATGGAACCCGCGCACGGCCACCACCGTCCGAGCCGCCGAGCCGGCACTGAGCGGCGGGTGCTCCGCGTCCCCTTCGCGCAGTGCCATCAGGAAGCCGGACACCATCTGCTCGTCCACGGCCGCAGGGTCCGCGACTCCGCGCTGTCCCAGGTAGCCCAGGTAGCGCCGCAGGTCGCGCCGGTAGGACTTCAGCGTGTTGTCGGCCAGCCCGCGCTCCACGGTGAGGTGGTCGAGGTAGGTGCGCACCGCCCTGGTCAGCGCCGAGCCGGCCGGTCCCGCGGAGGCACCGGCCGGCGTGGCGTCGCGGCCAGGAGCGCTCAGCCGAGCACTCCGTCCAGCGAGCTGCAGTCCATCCCGTGCGCCTCCGCGACCGGCGCGTAGGTGAGCTGGCCGTCGTGCGTGTTGAGGCCGAGCGCGAGCGAGTGGTCGTCCCGCAGCGCCTGCTGCCAGCCCTTGTTGGCCAGCGCCACGGCGTACGGGAGCGTCACGTTGGTGAGGGCGTAGGTGGAGGTGTGCGGGACAGCACCAGGCATGTTCGCCACGCAGTAGAAGATGGAGCCGTGCACGGCGTAGGTCGGCGCGGCGTGCGTGGTCGGCCGGGAATCCTCGAAGCAGCCGCCCTGGTCGATGGCGATGTCGACCAGCACCGACCCCTTCTTCATCCGGCTGACCAGCTCGTTGGAGATCAGCGTCGGCGCCTTCGCACCGGGCACCAGCACCGCGCCGATGACCAGGTCGGCGTCGATGACCGCGCGCTCCACCTCGTAGGCGTTGGAGGCCACCGTCTGCAGGTGGCCCTGGTAGATCCGGTCTGCCTGGCGCAGCTTGTCGATGTTCTTGTCCAGCAGCAGCACCTCCGCCTGCATGCCCAGAGCGATCGCGGCCGCGTTCATGCCTGAGACGCCAGCGCCGATCACGACCACCTTCCCGGCGTACACGCCCGAGACTCCGCCGATCAGCAGCCCGCGGCCGCCTCCGGAGCGCATCAGGTGATAAGCGCCGGCCTGCGGCGCCAGCCGGCCGGCCACCTCGCTCATCGGGGCGAGCAGCGGCAGCGCCCCGTCCGCGGTCTGCACGGTCTCGTAGGCGATCCCGGTCACCCCCCGGTCCAGGAGAGCGTCGGTGCACGGCTTGGACGCGGCCAGGTGCAGATACGTGAACAGCACCTGGCCCTGGCGCATCCGCGGGAACTCGACCTCGATGGGCTCCTTGACCTTGAGGATCAGCTCGCCGGTCCCCCACACCTCGTCGGCCGAGCCGAGGATCCGCGCGCCGGCGGCCTGGAACTCCTGGTCGGTGATCGACGAGCCCTCCCCGGCGGTCGCCTCGACGTACACCTCGTGGCCGTGCTGGACCAGCTCGTGCACACCCGCGGGGGTGATGGCCACGCGATACTCGTGGTTCTTGACTTCCTTGGGTACGCCGACCTTCATCGTTGCTGTCCTAGCCTCTCGTCACCGTCGAGGCGCCTTTGCCTGCGACGCCGGAAGTCTATTCCGGGTGCGGCCCCCCGCCGGGGTGTGGGCCACGTCTCAGCGCGTAGCGCATCACGGCCAGCGCCAGCGGCGCGTCGGCCACCCGGCCGGCGAGCACCGCTTCGAGCAGGTCGTCGAAACCGACCCAGGATACGGTCATGTCCGCCTCCTCGTGCTCGAGGACGAAGTCGCCGCGGTCGGCCGGGGACAGGTCCCTGGCCAGGAAGAACTCCATCCGCTCGGAGATGATGCCGGGCGAGGAGTACGCCGTGAGCAGGTGCTCCCACGAGCCGGCCAGCAGCGCGGCCTCCTCCACCAGCTCTCGCTGCGCGGTCGCCAGCGGGTCCTCGTGCTCGGCGTCGCACAGCCCGGCCGGCAGCTCGACGAAGCGCATCCCGGCCGGGTGGCGGTACTGGTCCAGCACGAGCACCCGCTCCTCGTCGTCGAGTGCCAGCACCATGACCGCACCCGGGTGCTCCAGCACCAGCCGCGGGAACCGTTCGTCGGGGTGGTCGGGACGGTGGACGATGTCCCTGCGCAGCGCCATCACCCAGTCGTCGCGGTAGAGATCCTCGCTCGAGACGACCGGCCAGGACTCGGCACTGTCTGCCGGCAGGTCGGGACGGCCGCTCACCGGGCCAGGCCGGCCGGCTCGCCCGAGTCCTCGGCGGCCCCGTCGGCCTCGGGCTGGGTGGGCGGGCGGCGCAGCCCGGACTCGTCGATCGGGAACCGCAGCTCGCGCTGCCGCTCCAGGGCGGCCCCGACCAGGCCGACGAACAGCGGGTGCGGGCGCGTCGGCCGCGAGCGCAGCTCCGGGTGCGCCTGGGTGGCGACGTAGTACGGGTGCGCCTCGCGCGGCAGCTCGACGTGCTCGACCAGGCTGTTGTCCGGCGAGAGCCCGGAGAAGACCATCCCGGCCGCCTCCAGCCGCTCCCGGTAGGCGTTGTTGACCTCGTAGCGGTGCCGGTGCCGTTCCTCGACCTTCGCCTCGCCGTAGACCGCGCGGACCACGCTGCCCTCCTTGAGGGCGGCCGGGTACAGGCCGAGGCGCATGGTGCCGCCGAGGTCCCCGGCACCGGAGACGTAGGCCTTCTGCTCGGCCATGGTGGCGATCACCGGCTCGTCGCAGTGCTCGTCGAACTCCGAGGAGTTGGCACCCTCGATGCCCGCGACGTGACGGGCGTACTCGATGACCATGCACTGGAGGCCCAGGCACAGACCCAGGGTCGGGATCCTGTGCTCCCGGGCGTACTCGAGCGCCCCGAGCTTCCCCTCGATGCCCCGGATCCCGAACCCGCCGGGCACGCAGACCGCGTCCACCTCCGAGAGGTGCTTGGCCGCCCCCTCGGCGGTCTGGCACTCGTCGGAAGGCACCCAGCTCAGGTTCACCCGGGTCTCGTGGGCGAAGCCCCCCGCGCGCAGCGCCTCCGCCACGGACAGGTAGGCGTCGGGCAGGTCGACGTACTTGCCCACCAGCGCGACGGTGATCTCCTCCACCGGGTGGTGCACCCGACGCAGCAGGTCGTCCCACCGGGTCCAGTCGACGTCCCGGAACGGCAGGTTCAGCCGGCGTACGACGTACGCGTCCAGCCCCTCGCTGTGCAGCACCTTGGGGATGTCGTAGATCGACGAGGCGTCGCTGGCGTTGACCACGGCCTCGTCGTCGACGTCGCACATCAGCGAGATCTTGCGCTTGACCGACTCAGGGATCGGCCGGTCTGAGCGGCACACGATGGCGTCGGGCTGGATGCCGATCGACCGGAGCGCCGCCACCGAGTGCTGGGTCGGCTTGGTCTTGAGCTCACCGGACGGACCGATGTAGGGCACCAGGGACACGTGCAGGAAGAAGCAGTTCTCGCGACCGACGTCGTGGCGCAGCTGACGGGCCGCCTCCAGGAACGGCAGCGACTCGATGTCGCCGACCGTGCCACCGACCTCGGTGATCACCACGTCCACGTCGGGACCAGCCATCGCCCGGACCCGTTCCTTGATCTCGTTGGTGATGTGCGGGATCACCTGCACGGTGTCACCGAGGTAGTCCCCGCGGCGCTCCTTCGCGATCACCTCGGAGTAGACCTGACCGGTGGTGACGTTGGCGGTCTGCGACAGGTCGGTGTCCAAGAACCGCTCGTAGTGCCCGACGTCAAGGTCGGTCTCCGCGCCGTCGTTGGTGACGAACACCTCCCCGTGCTGGAACGGGTTCATGGTGCCCGGGTCCACGTTGAGGTAGGGGTCCAGCTTCTGCATGGTCACGCGCAGACCGCGGGACTTCAGCAGGCTACCCAGGGACGAGGCCGTCAGGCCCTTCCCGAGCGAGGAGGCGACTCCGCCGGTGACGAAGACGTGCCGGGTGGGCTGGGGTGCGGCCAAGGAGACTCCCGTGGGCTGGGCGGAACGTATCGCTGCGGTGCGGCGGATTCACACCCACCGTCCACGGGATTCCAGTCTACCAAGGCTTCTCGTCGGCCGAGCACGACGCGCCGACTTCTCGGTAGGTGACCCGGCTACAGCCGGGTCACGCAGTGACAAGTCGGTCAGCTGCCGGCCGGTGTCGCGCCGGGCATCGCCCCGTCGGCCGCGTTCATGGCGCCGTACGCGCCGGTCTTGCCGCGGGCCTGCTCGGCCAGCGCCATCACGGTGACCACCCGTCCGGCGGTCCGGTCCAGCACGTCGACGGTGGAGACGTCGCGGGCGGTGACCACGTCGGCGCGGACCGCGGCGATCAGCCCGTCGCTGCGCGCGGTGTCGACCGGGGCGGTGATCGCCACCCCGTCGGTGTCGGCGTCGATCTCCTCCGCGAGGGTGCTCACGATCGTGTTCGCGCCCTGGCGCTCCTCGCTGGTGCCGGTGGAGGGGCCGGCCACCATCAGCACCAGGCTGCCGCGGCGGTTCAGGTCACCCTCGGAGGTCATCAGTCCGGCGGTGCTCAGCCCCGCGAGGATGCTGTTCGCCGTGTCGTCGACGGCAGCGCCACCGTCCTCCGTCGTACCGACGGCGCGGGCGATCAGCGCGCCCATCCGCTGGTAGCCGCTCGCTCCCTGCGGCGCGTTCACGTCCGAGGCCCCGGCCAGCAGCTGGCTGCCGAGCTCGTCGACGAGCTGCTTGTTGGCCACGTCGAGCAGCTTCTGCCCGATCCGCATCGTCCCGCCGACGCTGCCGCCAGCCTGTCCGATCAGCTCCGACAACGACGAGACCGCGTCCTGGCTCGCGCCGGGCAGCACCATCAGGGTCACCGCCCGGCCCTTGAGAGTGCCGGCGAGCAGCCCGGGAGCCACCGTGCCGGCGAACGAGTCCTCGAACTGGTTGGTGTTGCGCATGGCGGCGATCTGCGCCTTCAGGTCGGCCTTGGCCTGACGGTCGGCCTTCACCTGGTTGACCAGGGTGTGGTCCACCTCGCCCTTGAGCGGGCCGCCGCCGAGCGCGACCCCGACCGCCAGGGCCAGGAACACCGAGACGATCGAGACGATGTGGTAGCGGAAAGAGATCACGAGATGAGTCCTTGGAACCAGTCGACGACAGCGTGCGGGGACTCCTGCAGCGACAACCACCAGGCGTGGCCGACCGGGGTGGCGGCGAGCGCTACCGCGAGCGCCAGCAGGCCGGCCAGCAGCACCACGACTAGGTGCCAGGGCCGGGCCCGTCCGGAGTACAGCTGCGGCACGCCCTTGGCGTCCACGAGCCGGGGCCCGACCCGAAGCCTGGTCAGGAACGTGCTTGCCAGGCCGGACCGGTGCCCGTCCAGGAACTCCTCGAGTGTGGCGTGCATGCCGACGGTGATGATCACCGAGGCTTTCGACAGGTCTGCGACCAGCAGCGCCACGTCCTCGGTGGTGGCCGACGCGGCCAGGGTGTGCGCCTGAAGCCCTATGCGGTCCAGGCGTTCCCGTCCGGCGGCCACTCCGGACGGCTCGGTGTGCAGGACCACCTCCTTGGCGGACCAGAGACCCTTGCGGGAGACGTTGTCCCGCGCCTCCGTCTTCCCCCCGGAGAAGGGCAGCCGGTCCTGCCCGACGACCACCAGGTCGGGGCGGTGTCCCGCCGCCAGCAGTGCGTCCGCACCCGCGTCCACGCCGATCAGGACCGGTCGCTGCTCTCGGATGAAGCGGCGCAGCCTCCGCAGGTCCTCGCGGTAGTCGTAACCTCGCACCACGACGACCACCGGCCGCCCGGACAGCGCGGTGCGCAACTGCGGCACCCCTCGGCCGTGCAGCAGCAGGTCCTGCTCCCGTCGGAGGAACTCGGTGGTGTTGTGGGTGAAGCTGGTCAGCTGCGTGGACAGCCCGCTGCGCGCCTCCTCCATGAGCGCGTCGACCGCCTCGGCATCCAGCTGCCGGCCGGAACCCACCGGCTCGCCCTTGACGAGCAGCTGCCCCCCGTCGATGCGCACGGAGGTGCCGTCCTGCAGCCTGCCGAAGACCTCCGGTCCCACGTCGTCGACGAGGAGCACGCCGTGCCTGGTGAGCACCTCCGGCCCGAGGTTGGGGTAGCGCCCGGAGATGGACGGTGACGCGTTGACCACCGCCGCGACCCCGCGCTCGACGAGCGCTTCCGCACTGGCCCGGTCCAGGTCGAGGTGGTCGATGACCGCGATGTCGCCCGGACGAAGCCTCCGGACCACCGAGGAGGTACGACGGTCCACCCTCGCCGTGCCGACGAGTCCGGGCACGGCACCGGGGGGATTCTGGCGGGTGGGGAACTTCATGACCCGGCAATCCTGCCACGCGTGCCAGGTGGTTCCGGGGTCGCCACGCGGCGTCAGCCGGGCGTGATGCGTGCCTCTCTCGCGGTGTCGAGCAGCTCCCGCGCGTGCGCGATCGCCGTGTCGGAGTCCTCCAGCCCGGCCAGCATCCGGGACAGCTCTCTGACCCGGCCGGCGTCGTCCAGGGAGGTGAGCCCCGAGGACGTGACCGAGCCGTCGCTGCTCTTGAGCACGACGACGTGCCGGTCGGCGAAGGCGGCAACCTGAGGCAGGTGGGTCACCACCAGCACCTGGGCGTTCCGGGCGAGCCGCGCGAGCCGCCGGCCGACCTCGACCGCCGCCTTGCCGCCGACGCCGGCGTCGACCTCGTCGAAGACGAACGTCGGCACCCGGTTCGACGCTGCGAGCGACACCTCCACCGCGAGCATCACCCGGGACAGCTCTCCCCCGGACGCCCCCTTGTCCAGGGGACGCGGCGCCGCGCCCTGGTTGGCCGCGAGCAGGAACTCGACCTCGTCCAGCCCGGAGGCCGACATCCGCAACGAGCGCCCCGCGACGTCCAGCCCGGCCGGGTCCTCCACCTGGCGGACCTGCACGTGGAAGCGGGCGTGCGGCATGGCCAGTCCGGCCAGCTCCGCGGTCACCTCCTCCCCCAGCCGGCCGGCGGCGGCTTCCCGCTCCGACGACAGCGCGGCCCCGGTCTTCGCGAGCTCGGCCCGCAGCCGCTCCCGCTCCGCACGCAGCCCCCCGATCCGGTCGTCGGCGCCGTCCAGGTCGAGCAGTCGCCGCGACGCCTGTTCGGCCCAGGCCAGGACCGCTTCGAGGGTCTCGCCGTACTTGCGGGTCAGCCCAGCCAGCGCGGCCCGCCGCTCCGAGACCGCCGCCAGCCGCGCCGGGTCGGTCTCCACGCCGGAGGCGTACGACGCGACATCGGCGGCGACGTCGCTGAGCAGGTAGCTGACCTCCGCCAGCCGGTCGGCCAGGCCCGCGACCTCCCGGTCGTGCTCGCGGACCCCGTCGAGGAGCTTGCGGGCGGCCCCGATCGTGGTGACCGCATCCGACGCGCCGTCCTCGGAGGACAGGCAGGCTCGTGCCTGCTCCGCAGCCGCCCGCAGGGCGTCGGCGAACCCGAGCCTGGCCTCCTCCGCGGCCAGGTCGGTGTCCTCACCCGGTCGCGGCGCGACCGCTTCCACCTCTGCCAGCCCGAAGCGGAGCAGATCGGCCTCCTGCGCGCGCTCCCGGGCGTGCGTCACCACGTCGTCGAGCTCGGCCTCGACGGCCCGCACGCGCTGGTGCAGGTCCGCGAACCGAGCGCGCAGCCGGCCGGCGGTCTCTCCGGCGAACCCGTCGAGCGCGTCCCGCTGGACACCGGAGCGCAGCAGCCGATGCTGGTCGGACTGACCGTGCACGGTGACCAGGGGATCGACGAGCGCGGACAGCGCGGTGGCCGGCACCGACACGCCGCCCACGAACGCCCGCGACCTCCCTTCGGAGGACACCTGCCGCGCGATCAGCAGCCGCTCGTCGTCGAGGTCGCCGCCCAGCTCCTCCACGTGGGCGGCCAGGCCACCGACCGTCGCGGTGTTCACCAGGCCCTCCACGCGCGCGGCCTTCGCTCCCGCGCGGACCGCTCCCGAATCGGCGCGACCGCCCAGCAGCAGCCCGAGCGCGGTCACCACCATGGTCTTGCCGGCCCCCGTCTCCCCGGTGATCACGGTCAGCCCGGGCCCGACCTCGAGCACCGACTCCTCGATCACCCCGAGGCAGCGGATCCGGATCTCCTCAAGCATCCTCGCCCCCGCTCCGCCGGCGGCGCTCCGCGGCGCCCCGCCAGCCGCTGACCGGGAGGTCGAACTTGGCCACCAGCCGGTCGGTGAACGGCCCCTGGTGCAGCCTGGCCAGCCGGACCGGCGAGCGGCCCTTGCGCACCTCGATGCGGGCTCCTGGAGGCAGGTCGACGGTGCGCCTCCCGTCGCACCACAGCACCCCGCCCCCCTCCGACCCGGCGATCACCTCCACCGCGAGCACGCAGCTCGTCGGGAAGACCATCGGGCGCGCGAACAACGCGTGGGCGGAGATCGGCACGAGCAGCAGCGCCTCCACGCCCGGCCAGACGATCGGACCGCCGGCGGAGAAGTTGTAGGCCGTGGAGCCGGTCGGTGTCGCACACACGACGCCGTCACAGCCCCAGCGCGACAGTGGTCGCCCGTCCACCTCGACGACCACCTCGAGCATGCGCTCCCGGGCTGCCTTCTCCACGGTGGCCTCGTTGAGCGCCCAGCTCGACGCGACCAGCTCCTTGTCCCGGTAGACGAGCACGTCGACCGTGGACCGCTCTTCGGCGGAGTACCTCCGGTGCACCACCGCATCGATGGTGAAGTCCATGTCGTCCGGCTCCGCCTCGGCCAGGAAGCCCACGTGCCCGAGGTTCACCCCGAGCAGCGGCGTCCCCGAGGCACGGGTCAGCTCGGCGCCCCGGAGAATGGTCCCGTCGCCGCCGACGACGAGCGCGAGCTCGCAGTCCGCGGAGGCGTCGGGGCCGGGCTGCACCGTCTCCACGTCGGGGATGCCGTCGCCGAGGTCGCGGGCCTCCTCCTCGAGCAGCCGGAGGCCGAGACCGTGCGCGTGCAGGGCGCGGCAGAAGCGGGCGGCCACCGCGCGAGCGCCCGGCCTGCCGGTGTGGGCCAGCACGAACACCCGCCTGGGGCAGTCACCGCCGGTCATGGGCCCACCTTCTCATCCGGCTCCCCCGCCGCGGAGCCGCGGAGCACCTCGGCCTCGATCTGCGCGGGGGTCAGCCGAGCGTCTGCCCTGCGCAGCCACAAGAAGAACTCGACGTTGCCGGACGGTCCCGGCAGGGGGCTGGTGGCCACCTGCTGGGCACCCCAGCCCAGCCTGGCGGCAGCGTCGGCGACCGTGCGGACCGCCTCCGACCGCAGCCCCGGGTCGCGGACCACGCCACCCTTCCCGACCCGCTCCTTGCCGACCTCGAACTGCGGCTTGACCATCAGCACCAGGTCGCCGTCGGGCACGGTCATCGCGGTCAGCGCCTCCAGGACGCGGGTGAGCGAGATGAAGGACAGGTCCCCGACGACGAGGTCCACCGGGCCGCCGACGGCGTCCGCCTCGAGGGCTCTCACGTTGGTGCGCTCGTGAACGCGCACGCGGGAGTCCTGGCGGACCGGCCAGGCGAGCTGGCCGTAGCCCACGTCCACGGCCACGACCTCGCGGGCGCCGTTGCGGAGCAGCACGTCGGTGAAGCCGCCCGTCGACGCGCCGGCGTCGAGGCAGCGCCTGCCGGCCACCTGCAGGCCGGAGAAAGCGGCCAGCGCTCCGGCCAGCTTGTGCCCGCCGCGTGAGACGTAGTCGGGCCGCTCCGGATCATCGAGGACCACGATCGCGGCGTCGGTGCCCACCCCCGTCGCCGGTTTGCGGGCGACGGCGCCACCCACCTTCACCCGGCCGGCGGCGACCAGCTCCGCGGCGTGGTCCCGGGATCGGGCAAGGCCCCTGCGGACCAGCTCGGCGTCCAGGCGGAGACGGCGCGGCACCGGTGCGTGCCGGCTCAGCCGTCGGCCGCGCGGGCCAGCGCGTCGCGCAGGCCGGCGTGCGCGGCCTCGAAGACGGCCACGTGCTCGGAGACGGCCAGCTCGTCGAGACGGTCGAGGGAGGCGATCACCTCGTCCACGCGCGGGTGGCCGGTGGGCGCGGCCGGCCGGTCGGTGTCCCGCTCCTCCGGGCCCGGGCCCTGCTGCTCGTGCGGCTGCTCCACCTGCTCCTCCACGTCGGTCGTCAGGTCCGTCGTCGCGCCCAGGTCCTGGCGCGGCTCCACGCTACCGCCCGCCGGTGCCCGGAACGCGCAGCCCCGCCACGTCCGCCGGCGTGCCGGTGCCGTCCAGGTGGGTCCAGCCGACCGTCGCCACCACCCGCCACCATGAGTCCGCGTCGCCGGAGCCCTGCACGCGCAGCCGTCCGTCCTGCACCTCGGCGCGCCAGCCGCCCAGCGCGCAGCCGGCCCCGCCCGTGCCCGGCACGAGGTCCGGGGCAGCGTGCGGCCGGCCCAGCCCGGCGAGGTCGGCGGCGAGGTAGGTCGGCCGGCGAGCCATGGGGGCGCCCACCAGCTCCTCGACCCCGGTCACCCCGGTCATCACCAGCAGGCTGTCGAGGCCGGCGTTGGCCGCTCCCTCGATGTCGGTGTCCAGCCGGTCCCCCACGACCAGGGGGCGGTCGCCGCCGACCCGTCGCACCGTCTCCTCGAACAGCGGCGGCGCCGGCTTGCCCGCCACCTGCGGGCAGCGGCCGGAGAACCGCGTGACCACCTCGACCAGCGCACCGTTGCCGGGTGCCTCGCCGAGCGTGGTGGGCATGGTCAGGTCGGTGTTCGCCGCCACCCAGGGCAGTCCGTCCCGCACCAGCACGGCGCCCTCGACCACGGTCCGCCAGCGCAGGTCGGGGTGGTAGCCGGACACCACCGCCTCTGGGCGGTCGGCGACGTCCTGCACCCCGCGCAGTCCCCGTTCCGCGAGTGCGTCGTACAGGCCGATGCCGCCGATGACGAAGATCGGCGCGCCGGGCGGCAGCTTGTCGGCCAGCAGCCGGGCCGCCGCCTGCGCGGAGGTGACCACGTCGCCGCTGTTCACCGGCACGCCGAGCGCGCGCAGGTGGTCGGCCACGCTGGACGGTGTCCGGGACGCGTTGTTGGTGACGTAGGCGAGATGCAGGCCAGCGCGGGCCGCCGCCGAGAGCCGGTCGGCGGCCCCCGGCACCGCGTGCGGTCCGACGTACACCACCCCGTCGAGGTCGAGCAGCGCCAGATCGTACGCCGCCCACAACGGGGTCTTCGTGGTCTGCAGCATCCGGCTCCTCACTGGTCGTGCTGGTCCCGGGCCGCCGAGCCGTTCGGGCCGGTTCGAGACCTGGCGGCGCTCTCGCCTACGATGCGGCGGGTGGCCAGCCGTGTCCGCCCCGAGCCTGCCGTCCCCGGTGCTGCCGAGGACGGGACCCGCCGTCCGTTCGTGCTGGCCCCGTTCCGGGGGCTCCGCTTCGACGCCCGGCAGGTCGGCGACCTGGGCACGGTCATCTCGCCGCCGTACGACGTGCTGGACGCCGACACGGTGCGCGAGCTGGAGGCGGCCAACCGCCGCAACATCGTCCGGCTGATTCTGTCACGGCACTTCGAGCGTCCCTACCTGGCTGTCCGGAAGAGACTGGAGCAGTGGCGCGAGCGTGGGTACCTGGTCGCCGATCAGGAGCCGGGACTGTACCTGTACGAGTACCGCGCGGACGGCAGCACCGTTCGTGGCCTGGTCGGGCTCGTCGGGCTGCGCGGCGAGGAGGAGCGGGTGGTGCTCCCGCACGAGCACGTCATGCCCGAGCTCGTCGACGACCGGGCCGTGCTCATGCGCACCACGGAGACCAACCTGGAGCCGATCCTGCTGGTGCATGAGGGCACCGAGGGGCTGCGCAGGCTGACGAACCAGGCGGCCGCCGCCGCTCCGGCGGCTCGGTTCTCCGCGCTGGACGGCAGCGAGCACCAGCTGTGGCAGGTGACCGATCCCGCGCTGCTGTCCGCGATCGCCGGGCAGCTGCGCGGCACCCAGGCGCTCATCGCCGACGGGCACCATCGCTACCAGGCGTACCGGCAGCTGCAGCGCACCCTTCGAGACGCCGACCAGGCCGACGGCAGCTCGCCGTGGGACTTCGGTCTCGCGCTGCTCGTCGACCAGAGTGACTACCCGCTGCGGATCGGGCCGATCCACCGCTCCGTCGCGGCGCTGACGATGGCCGACATCTCCGACGCCAGCGCCGAGCGCGGCGACGGGCTGTGCACCTGTCCGGACCGGGAGGCGGCGTTCGCGCTGCAGGCGCAGGCGCCCTCCGACCGGGCCTCGTTCGTGCTGTCCGATGGCCGCACCTGGGGGGTGCTGACCACGCGCCGCACCAGCGCAGTGGATGCGGCGGTGCTCGCCGAAGACCTGCTGCCTGCGTGGCAGATCGCGGAGGAGCAGGTCGGCTACCACCACAGCCTCGACCAGGCGCTGCACACCACGATGGGGCAGCCCGGTGTGGTGGTCGCGGTGCGCCCGCCCACCCTCGCCCAGGTGATGGACACCGCCGCCGAGGGTATCCGCATGCCACGCAAGTCCACGTCCTTCGCACCCAAGCCGCGCATGGGCGTGGTGATGCGCGACCTGCGCGACCGCTGAGCCGGCGCGGTCACGACGGAGCGGGCTGGCGGGCCCGCATCACCTCGATCTCCAGGCGGGTCGTGGATCCGCCGGCGGCACGGTAGAACCGGCGCCGCAGCGCACCCTGGACCTCCACCGTGTCCCCCACCT
This sequence comes from Nocardioidaceae bacterium, assembly GCA_035690905.1. Taxonomy (GTDB): domain Bacteria; phylum Actinomycetota; class Actinomycetes; order Propionibacteriales; family Nocardioidaceae; genus DASSKA01. The sequence continues at coordinate 36,972 of DASSKA010000181.1, forward strand.
GCCAGCGTTCCACGGTCCGTCGGGTTCTCGCCGTCCAGGCGGCGCAGTCCACCCAGTCCGAGGACGCCTTGGAGCGCGCGGTCATCGCGGAGCGGGCGCGCGCCACGCTCAGCCGGAACGTCACGATCGTGTCCCCGCTCGGCAGCTCACGGACCGTCGGCGGCGAGGTCACCTTTCCGCGCAGCGTCACGCAGTTGGTCTTTGTTGGCATGAGGACCACCTCCGCGCACCAGCGTCGCGGGTCGCGCGGCCCTCCGCTGCGTCCTGCAGCGCGGCTGTGGGCGACACGCCGCTGTGCACCGCCTGGTCGAAGATGTGGGTCAGTCTCCGACCGGGCCCTCCAGCTCGCCGATCCGTTCCACGGCGTCGGTGACCGCGGCACCGTCCACACCGGCGGCTCTATGGAACCACTCCAGGGCGTCCTCGCGGCGCCCGGCGGCGAGCAACGTGTCGGCGTACGCGTAGCGAAGCCTGGCGACCCACTCGGCCCTCGACCTGGATCGGAGCGGAGCCGCCTCGAGGGTACCGAGGGCGGCGTCGAGCTGGCCGAGGTCGCGTCGGGCACCCGCCGCGACGATGGTCATCTCCGCGCGGCCCGCCTCGTCGAGGTTCGCGACCGCCGGGTCCTGGGCGAGGGCCACCGCGCGCTCCGGCCGGCCGAGTGCACGCTCGCAGTCGGCCATCACCGGCAGGTAGTCCGACTGTCCGTTCATCCGGCGCGCAGCGCGCAGCTCGGAGAGCGCGTCGGAGTACTCCCCCGCAGCGTAGGCCGCCTCGCCGCAGGCTTCCCGGACCACGGCGATCCGGGCGGCGCGGCCGCGGGCGGCCAGCGTGTGCTCGTAGGCGGTCCGGGGGTCCTCGTCGATCAGCTGGGCGGCGGCCACCAGGTGCCGGGCCACCCTGGCCGCGAGCTTCTCCGGAAGCCCGCGTAGCTGCTGACGGACCTCACGAGACAGGTCGCTGCTCTTGATCGAGTCGTCCAGCGGGGGGCCGTCGTAGCGAGCCTGCTCGGCGGTGCGGGACGGTTGCCGAGCCGCAGCCTGCCCGTCACGCTCGGGACGCCGGGTCTGGCCGCGCCGCTGCTCGCCCTTCGGCGGCCGGCGGCCCGGCCGCTGCTGCCCTCGCTGGTCACCCCGGGGCTTGTGCTGGTCGGCCACTTTGCGCTCCTTCTGCGGCACTCGTACTGGGGCACTGCGGTCTCGGGCCATCGTGCTCGACGAGGCTCAACGTGCGTAGAGGCCACCTGGAACCAGGTGGCCTCTACGAAGGTATATGTCCGGCGACGTCCTACTCTCCCACAAGCTCCCGCTTGCAGTACCATCGGCGCTGAAAGGCTTAACTTCCGGGTTCGGAATGGAGCCGGGTG
>DASSKA010000182.1:0-11803 GCA_035690905.1 Nocardioidaceae bacterium
TGGAGCGGATGACGGGAATCGAACCCGCATTCTCAGCTTGGGAAGCTGATGTTCTGCCATTGAACTACATCCGCGGACGCCGCCTCTGAAGCGACCACGGCCGCCCCGGGGGGCGACCGGTGGAGATACTACCGTGCCGCCGGGGGTCCGACCGGCCAGCCCGCCGCGACGCCGGGGCTCAACGCCGTACGACGGAGGCGATGCGGTCGATCGCGTCCTCGATGCCGTCGCAGGCCACCACTTCCGGACCCGGCAGGTCCCAGCTCGCGACCGCGAACACCGGCACACCGGTGCGCGCGGCGAACGCGATCTCCGAGAGGGTCCCCCAGCTCCCGCCGATGGCGAGCACCGCGTCCACGCTGCGCACGATCAGGGCGTTGCGCATCTCGCCCATGCCGGTCGGGATCACCACGCTGTGTTCTGGTGAGGCGGCCGACCGGTCCGTGCCGGGGAGCACCCCGACCGCCGTACCTCCCACGGAGGAAGCACCCGCGGCCGCGGCCGCCATCACCCCGCCCAGCCCCCCGGTGACCAGCACCCAGCCGCGGGAAGCGATGAGCCGGCCGGCCTCGGTGGCCTGCTCGACGAGCGCGGGGTCGGTGGGCTCGCCGGCCCCGACGACGGCGACGTACCGCGGCTGCACGGCTCCGACACTAGACCGGCTGGACAGGGTGCGTTCACGGGTCCAGAAAGTCCGTCGCAATGCGATCTATCTCACAATTTCGGTGCTAGGGTCGCTTAGCCGAGATCGCCGGATGGTCTCGAATCAAGTGATGTGTCGGACGGGGACCGGGCCGAGCTCACAACGCGACCCGAGGCCTTTTGTCCGCCAGGAGGCTGTGATGGGAAGGTTGAATGAGCAGATCGGGGGCTCGGCGATCGCCGGGCTCTCACGTCGAGATTTCCTCCTCCGCTCGGGGCTGATCGTCGCCGGACTGACCAGCGGTTCGTCGCTGCTCAGCGCGTGCGCGGGCGGCGGCGGTGGCAGCACAGGTCCCGGGGGCGGCGGCGGTGGCGCCAACTCCATCCGGATCCTGCTGTGGGCCCACTTCGTGCCCCAGTACGACGCGTGGTTCGACCCGTGGGCGAAGGCATGGGGCCAGAAGAACAACGTCGAGGTGGTCGTCGACCACATCGACCAGGCCGACCTCCCGACCCGGACGGCCGCGGAGTTCCAGTCCGGCAGCGGCCACGACCTGATCGAGTGGATCACCCCGCCGTCGGCGTACGAGCCCAGCGTGCACGACATGTCCGACGTGGTGCAGGAGGCCAGCGGCAAGTACGGCGACCAGCTCTCCTACTGCAAGAACTCGTCGTTCAACCCCAAGACCAACAAGTACTACGGGTTCTGCCACACCTGGACCCCGGACCCCGGTGACTACCGCAAGTCGCTGTGGAGCTCGGTGGGCATGGCCGACGGCCCCACCACCTGGGACGACCTGCTCCAGGGCGGCAGCCAGATCAAGAAGCAGAAGAACGTCCGGATGGGCATCGGCATGTCCGCCGAGGTCGACTCGAACATGGCGGCCCGCGCGATCATCTGGTCCTTCGGCGGTTCGGTGCAGGACGAGAGCGAGAACGTCACTCTCAACTCGCCGCAGACCGTGCAGGCCGTGCAGTACATGGCCAGCCTGTACAAGCAGGCGATGAGCCCGGAGGTGTTCAGCTGGACCGCGGCGTCGAACAACCAGGGCCTGATCGCCGGCGAGCTGTCCTACATCCTCAACTCGATCTCGGCCTACCGCAGCGCGCAGGGCACCGACCAGAAGACCGCCGACGACATCTACTTCACGCCGGCGCTGAAGGGACCGAACGGCGACGCCTTCGCCAGCCAGCACGTGGTGCGCTCGTACATCATGCCGAAGTGGGCCAAGAACACCGACAAGTGCAAGCAGTTCCTGATCGACCTGGTCGGTGCGGCCCAGGAGTCGGTCAAGCAGTCCGAGCTCTACGACTTCCCGTCGTTCTCCAACACGCCGGCGGCGTCCGCGCTGCCGGGCTGGCTGCAGAACGACCCGTTCCACTCGCACCCGGCCGACAAGCTGGCCCTGCTGGCCGACGCGCAGTCGTGGACCACGAACGTCGGGCATCCGGGACCGGCGAACCCGGCCATCGGCGAGATCTTCGACACCAACGTGATCCCGACGATGATGTCCAGCGTCGCCCGCGGCAAGGCATCCGCGCAGGACGCCGTACAGCAGGCGCACCAGCAGTGCGAGGCCGTCTTCTCCAAGTGGCGCAGCAAGGGCCTCGTGGGTGGAGGCTCCTGACCGACCCCGCAACCCGTCGACCGATCCGCAAACGAACCTGAGGCGCAAACACACATGGCGATCGTGCAGACACAGGAACTGCGCAAGGAGTTCGGCCACAACACGGCCGTCGACGGGATCAACCTGAAGACCGAGGAGGGCGAGTATCTCGTCCTCCTCGGTCCTTCCGGGTGCGGAAAGACCACCCTGCTGCGGCTGCTCGCCGGACTCGAGCAGCCCACCGGCGGCGACGTGCTCATCGGCGGCAACGTGGTGACCCGGCTGCCACCGCGGGCCAGGAAGATCGCCATGGTCTTCCAGAGCTACGCGCTGTACCCGCACAAGACGGTCCGCAAGAACATCACCTTCCCGCTCGCCGCCGCCGGCGTGCCCAAGGAGGAGTGGCAGGCCAAGGTGGACTGGGCCTCCGACGTGCTCGGCATCGGCCGGCTGCTGGAACGCAAGCCGCGCCAGCTCTCCGGTGGGGAGCGGCAGCGCGTCGCCCTGGCCCGGGCGCTGGTACGCGAACCGCAGGTGTTCCTCTTCGACGAGCCGCTGTCGAACCTGGACGCCAAGCTGCGCACCATCGCCCGCGACGAGCTCAAGGAGTTCCAGCGGCGGATGGGCGTCACCACCGTCTACGTCACCCACGACCAGGTCGAGGCGATGGGCCTCGGTGACCGGGTCGCGGTGCTCAACAACGGGCAGATCCAGCAGCTCGGCACGCCGGAGGAGGTGTACGCCGACCCGGCGAACACGTTCGTGGCGACCTTCGTCGGCGCCCCGCCGATGAACCTGCTGCACGTCCGTGACGAGGTGATCGGCTTCCGGCCGGAGAACCTGCTCCCTGCTCAGACGGTCGGTGAACGTGAGGGGCAGCTGGTCTGCGAGTTCGAGATCACCCGGGTGGAGAACCTCGGCTCCGACCGGTACGTCTACGGCAGCATCCCGGAGCTCGACCCGGAGGCGAAAGTGATCGCCAAGCTGCCGTCCACCCTCGACGTGTCGGTGTCACCGGGCGCCCGGGAACGGTACGCCGTGGACGGCAGCAAGCTGCGCTGGTTCCACCGTGACACCGGCCAGCGGGTGGAGCCGCCGGCTTCGGGGCTCCCGCAGCGGGCGGACCGGTGAGCAGCCCCGCCGGCACGCTCGAGGCCACCCGAGACACCGGCAAGGGGCCGAGCGGGGGCGGCCGGTGGTTCTACTTCTTCGAACGCGACCGGGTGCTCGGGTCGCTGATGCTGTCGCCGGCGATCCTGTACCTCGTGCTGGTGGTCGGCTACCCGCTGCTGCTGGCATTCTTCTACGCGTTCAGCGACGTCACGGTGGGCAGCAACAAGTTCGACTTCGTTGGCCTCAAGACGTTCAAGACCGCGATCTCCGATCCGACCTTCAAGACGGCGCTGGCGCACTCCTTCGAGATCACGGCGATCTCGCAGGTGCTGGTCGTGGTGCTGTGCACCATCCTCGCCTTCGTGCTGGCCGCCGACTTCAAGGGCAAGTGGTTCCTGCGGTTCCTGGTCCTGCTGCCGTGGACCACGCCGGTCGCGCTCGGCGCGATCATCTGGCTTTGGATGGTGGACTCGATCTTCACGCCGTTCGACTGGTTCGCCGCGAAGCTCGGCGTGATCCCCGACGGGGGGCACCTGGTGCTGCTCGGCCATGCGGGCACCGCGATGGGGACGGTCATCGCGGTGCAGACCTGGCGGATGCTGCCGCTGGCCACCGTGATCGTGCTGGCCGGCCTGTCCTCGATCCCGCGCGACGTGGAGGAACAGGCCCAGGTCGACGGGGCCGGGTTCTGGCGGCGGCTGTTCTCCATCCAACTTCCGATGCTGGCCCCGGTGATCTTGGTCGCGATCCTGTTCGGGGTGGTGTTCACCTTCACCGACATGGCCGTGATCTTCATCCTCACCGGCGGCGGGCCGGGCACCGCCACCCAGGTGCTGCCCAGCTGGGCGTTCTACAAGGGCATCAACGGCGGCAACCTGTCGGTCGGCGCCGCGGACGCGTTGTTCATGTTCCCGGTGCTGCTCGGGCTGTCTGCGGTGGTGCTGAAACTGGCGCACCGGATCGGAGGTGAGTGAGATGGCCGGTCGCGAGGTTGGTACGGCGCGGGGACGGGTCGGCCTCTACGTCACCGCGTTCTGCTTCGCGGTGTTCTGCGGGTTCCCGTTCCTGTGGGCGGGGTTCACGATGTTCCGGCAGGACTCGGACCTCTACAGCACCCAGCACAACCCGTTCGAGTACAGCAAGCCGGCGACGCTGGAGCACGTCACCAGCCTGTTCACCGACACGCCGTACCTCCGCTTCATCGGCAACAGCGTGGTCATCGGGCTGGTGGTCGTCGGGATCACCCTGGTGCTGGCGCTGCCGGCGGCGTACGCCCTCGCCCGGCTCAGCGGACGATGGGGCGTGCCGTTGGCGATCGGGATCTTCGCGGTCTACCTGGTGCCGCCGACGCTGCTGTTCCTGCCGCTGTCGCGGATCGTGGTGCTGCTGGGGCTGCAGGACTCCATCTGGTCGCTGATCCTGGTCTATCCCGGGTTCACGATCCCGCTGTCGGTGTGGCTGCTGGTCGGGTTCTTCCGCTCGGTGCCGCGCGACGTGGAGGAGCAGGCGCAGGTCGACGGCTACAGCAAGGTGGGCGCGCTGGTGCGCACCGTGCTGCCGCTGATCGTGCCTGGCATCTTCACCGTGGTGGTCTTCACCTTCACACTGACCATGCAGGACTTCATCTACGCGCTGGCTTTCATCTCCAGCTCCTCGCAGATGACGGTCAGCGTCGGGGTGCCGACCAACCTGATCCGCGGCGACGTCTTGTACTGGCAGTCGCTGATGGCCTCGGCGATGATCGTCGCGGTTCCGGTGGCGCTGATCTACAACCTGTTCCTGAACCGGTTCATCCAGGGCTTCACGCTCGGCGCGGTCAAGGGGTGAGGGGTGCACGTCCGACCGACCCTCGACAGGTAGGTTCTGCACTGTGCTGCTCTCCGACCGTGACATCTGCGCAGAGATCGAGGCCAAGCGCGTCGCCCTGGAGCCGTTCGACCCTGCCATGGTGCAGCCGTCGAGCGTCGACGTGCGTCTCGACCGGTTCTTCCGGGTTTTCGAGAACCACAAGTACCCGCACATCGACCCTGCGGTGGACCAGCCGGACCTGACCCGGCAGGTGCACCCCGAGGACGGCGAGCCGTTCATCCTGCACCCGGGCGAGTTCGTGCTCGGGTCGACGTACGAAGTGGTCACCCTGCCCGACGACGTGGCCGCCCGCCTGGAGGGCAAGTCCTCGCTCGGCCGGCTCGGGCTGCTCACCCACTCCACCGCGGGCTTCATCGATCCCGGCTTCTCCGGGCACGTCACGCTGGAGCTGTCCAACGTGGCCACCCTGCCGATCAAGCTGTGGCCGGGGATGAAGATCGGCCAGCTGTGCTTCTTCCGGCTGTCCTCGCCGGCCCAGCATCCCTACGGGTCGGAGAAGTACGGCTCCCGCTACCAGGGGCAGCGCGGCCCCACCCCGTCGCGGTCCTACCTGAACTTCCACCGCAGCGAGGTCTGACATGACGGGGCCGCCGCCTCACGGTGGTGAGGCGGCGGCCCTGGGTCTCGGGTGGCCGGTCATGAGGCGGCGGCCCTGGGTCTCGGGTGGCCGGTCAATTGTCGATACGGTCGGCCAGGTGGTGCAGCCCCCTGGCGATCGCCCGGCGGCCGGGGCGCCGGCGGGGGCCGGGCATCTGGGCCCGCTGCCGGACGGCGATCCGCTCCTCGATGATCCTCGGCACGGCCTTGTCGAAGAAGTAGTCGCGTTCAGTCATCGCTCTTGGTCCTTGTCTCTGCTGTTCCCGGTAGCCATCGTGTGACGCCGGGCGGGTGCGTCGCCTGATCGCCGTTGCTCAGTCCTGCGGGTCGGTTCGCTCGGGGCGGGGTCGTCGTCGAGGCCGTTCCACATCCACGACACTCTCATCGAGCACCCCCAACTTCGGTTCTCACAGCTGCTCCAAGGTGATGTCGCCGCTGACCGTCTTGGCCCGCAGCTCGATGTAGTCCTCGCCCTCGGCGGGCTGGCCTGCGCCTTCCAGGTCGCTGGAGACCGACCCGGTCACGCAGGTGACGTCGGTCCAGACCGGAATGCCGGCCGGGATGCCGACGTGGATGTCGCCGGACACGTTCTTGGCGGTCAGCCGGCCACGGTGCAGCCGGTCGACCTGCAGGTCCCCGGACGCCGTACCGAGCTCCACGCCGTTTCGCGCGTCGCGGACCCGCAGGTCGCCGGATCCGGACTTGACCGCCACCGGGCCGGCGGCGGTCTCGATCTCGACGTCGCCGGAGCCGGTGGAGACGCTGCCCGGTCCACCGAGATGGGCGACCGCTACGTCGCCGGAGCCGGACTTGACCCGCAGCTCGCCGCCGGCGGAGCCGACCAGGAGGTCGCCCGAGCCGGTCTCGACGACCACCTCGCCATCCACGTCGCCGAGGCGTACGTCGCCCGAGCCGGTCCTGATCCGGGCCGCACCGAGCCGGCCCGTCGCGGTCACGTCCGCCGAGCCGAGCTTGGTGGCCAGCTCGCTGCCGATGGGCAGGGTGGCCCTGATCTGGAGGTCGTTGCTGCCGAACAGGCCGGTGTGGTGCTTCGGAGCGATCACCACGATCTCGTTGCCGCGCTGCTCCACGACCACCTCGTCGGCGTACTTGCCCTCGACATCGACGACCGTGCGGTCGGTGTCCTCGGCGCGTACCGCGACGTCGCCGGAGCCGACCTCGACGTACAGCGACGTCGGGCCGGGGGTCTCGAAGATGTTCTGCATGGCGTGCCTTCTTCCGTGCGCAAGCTCGGCTACCGGGCCGGCGTGGCCGGTCGGTGATGTGTCGTCGTGTCGGGGGCTCAGATCCAGCCGGTCATCCGCCGCTGGCTGCGGCGACCGGTTCTGAACCCTGGTGAGTCGAGGAAGGGGATGCTGGACAGGTCGATGTCGACGTTGATCGAGCGTTCGCGGGTGGCCGCGCGAACCACGTTGACCAGCCAGCTGTTGAGCGAGTGCCCGCTCTTGGCGGCGAGCTCCTCGGCCTTGAACTTGACCGACTCCGGGATGCGGAGGGTGATCCGGGCGACGTTGCCGTCCTCGTCCTCCTCCTCCGGTTCGGGCGGTGTCGGCGCCTTGGCTGCGCCCGGTGCCTGGAGCGGCATGGTGGGTACGTCGACCACGAACTGCGGCTCCCGGCCCTTCAGCCGGACGTCCACGGAACCGGCCCCCAGCTCGCTGGTGATCTCGGCGGCCGCCTGGGACAGCGCGTCCATCAGCGCCAGCCGGACCGCAGGGTCGAGGGCCAGGGCCAGTCGCTCGGCCGCCGCCTTCGCCTCCGGTCCGCCGGCCTCTGCCGCGGCCGACAGGTCCCGGCGGAGGCTCTCGACGTACGGGGTGATGTCCATGACCACCACTCTGACATCACAATGACGTCATGTCAACACCTATCTGATGTCGAACGTGATGTCATGCGGCGTCGTCTGGTGTCACGCTCGGCGCGGCACCACCTGGCGTCACCGCCTGTCGTCGGGTGGTCGCTCGTGGTGCTCAACGGAATGCGACAGGGGCCGCCCGAGACGAGCGGCCCCTGTCAGGGTGGGGCCAAGCGTGTCGGCCCGTCGTGACGCCGGTGGTGTCCGGTGGGAAGACCCGGGCGTCGCGTTCAGCGGGTGCCGGCGAACCTGGCGGGCGCCGACGAGGGAGGGCGGGTGCCGGCCGCGCTCGGGAGGTCCCGGTGCACGCCGGCACCCGGGCCGGTCAGAAGGCGCCGGCTCCGTTGGGAGTGCCGAGGCCGGTCGGGCCGTCCCAGCCGCTGCGAGCGGTGCACCACTGCGTCGTCGGGCAGCTGCCGTTGCTGCCGCTGGTCACGTCGAACAGCGCGCCCGGGTTGGCGTACGGGATCGCGTTCGCGTAGCCGCTGGTGTTGCCGGACAACGCGTACACCGAGGCGATGATCGGCGAGGACTCGCTGGTGCCGCCGATCTGCCCCCAGGTTGAGGACCGCCGGTTGGCCGGGTAGTAGACGGCCAACCCGCCGTAGTTCGGGTCCGCGGCAGCCGACACGTCGGCCATCGCCCGCATGCTGCAGCCGGTGTCGAAGCTGGCCGCGGCGGCCAGCGCTGCGTTGTAGGCCGAGCAGCCGGACCCGGCTCCGCTCCACACGGTCTCCGACCAGCCGCGGGTGCCGCCCGCCGCCTTCAGCGTGGTGCCGCCGACCGCGGTGACGTAGGAGGAGTCGGCCGGGTAGCTGCCCCCCTGGTACCCGTTGTCGCCGGTGGACGCGGTGACCGCGATGCCGGGGTGGTTGTAGTACTTGCCGTACGTCGAGTCGGCGGCGTCACCTCCGCCGTAGCTGTTGGAGATGGCGACCACGCCGGGCTGCTGCGAAGCGGTGATCACCGCCTGTCCCAGGTTGGCGAAGGAGTTGGTGTCGGCCTGGACGACCAGGATCTTGCAGTCCGGGCAGGCCGCAGACACCGCATCGACGTCGAGGGCCTGCTCCTGGTCCCAACCGACATCGGTGCGCGGGTAGTTGCTGCCGCCGTTCTGGTCCATGATCGTCAGGCAGCCGTTCGACGTCGTGCAGGCGGACAGGCCGAACTGGCTGCGGTAGGTGGCCAGGTCCTGCTCGAGGCTGGGGTAACCATAGGCGTCCACGATCGCGACGGTCCGCCCTCCGGAGGTCAGGCCGGCCAGGTTGTAGGCGTCCTGCAGCTCCGACGGCGTCAGCGCCGTGGACGGAGGCGCGCTCGCCTGCGGGACCTTGCCGTCCGGCTTGACCAGCACCATCGCGTGACAGTTCGCCTCGCCACGGGACAGCACCGCGTGGCAGACGCGGGCCGGGTGCAGCCGCTGGGAGTGGGCTTGGGCGGCGTTGGCGGACGGGATGGCGGCGCCGAGGCCGGCGACCGCCAGGGCTGCGGCGGCGATCGCCGAGCCCAGCATCGTTCTTCTCATCGAGGCTCCTCATGGGTGCGGGGCCCCAATTTCGCCCCGAGAAGGGGCGCTTGTCCATAACTGCGAGGGTTCAGGATGTTGCGGCTGCACGAACCTGCAGTTTTCGCGGGCACCGCCGCGGCGGCGACAGCCAGCCCCGGGACGGGGGTCTGTCACCGCTCGCGGCGGCCGGCTGCTACCGCTCGGCGCGCTCGGGGTCCTCGTCCCCGGCCGACGGGTCCTCCGCCTCGTCGGCCGGCTGGCTCTCCATGGACCGGGTCTCCTCCGACTCGCCCTGCGGTCCCTCGGTCTGCTCGGGCTCGCCGCCCGCGCCGACGGTCTCGCCCGCCGCCGCATTGGCGCCGACCTCCTCGGTCCTGGTGACCGTCTCCTCGCTCTGGGTCGTGTCTGCCGTGCTCGGCTCGGCGTGGCTGGCCTCGTGCGCGGCAGCCGTGGTCTCGTCGGCCTGCCCGCGCTTGACGCCGGCAAGCAGCAGTTGGGCCACGTCGAGCACCTCGACGTCCTCGCCGGCCGAGCCGTCGGCCTGCTTGGCGGTCAGCCCGTCCGACAGCATCACCCGGCAGAACGGGCAGGCGGTGGCGATCTGCTTGGCGCCGGTCTCGACCGCCTCGGTGGTGCGGTTGACGTTGATCCGCTCGCCGAGCTTCTCCTCCATCCACATCCGCGCTCCGCCGGCGCCGCAGCAGAACGACCGCTCGCTGTTGCGGGGCATCTCGCGCACCTCGGCGTTCGGGATCACGCTGAGCAGCTCGCGCGGCGGGGAGTACACCTGGTTGTGCCGGCCCAGATAACACGGGTCGTGGTAGGTGATCGGTCGCCCGGGTGTGCCGTTGGTCGCGGCCACCGGGGTGAGCCGGCCCTCGCGGACCAGCTTGTTGAGCAGCTGGGTGTGGTGCACCACCTCGAGCTCGACACCGAGCTGGGAGTACTCGTTCTTCAGCGTGTTGAAGCAGTGGGCGCAGGTAGCCACCACCTTCTTGGCCTTGGTCTCGGTGAGCACCTCGGCGTTCTGCATGGCCAGCTGCTGGAAGACGAACTCGTTGCCGGCCCGGCGGGCGGGGTCGCCGGTGCAGGTCTCGCCGTTGCCGAGGACGGCGAAGTCCACCCCGGCCAGGTTGAGCAGCTCGGCGACCGCGCGGGTCGTCTTCTTCGCCCGGTCCTCATACGCCCCGGCGCAGCCGACCCAGAACAGCCACTCGACCTCGTCGAGCGAGGAGACGTCCTCGCCGACCACCTTGACCGGGAAGTCGAGCCCCTGAGCCCACTCCATCCGAGCGGTCGAGGACATGTTCCACGGGTTGCCCTTGGACTCCAGCCCCTTGAACAGGCCGTTGAGCTCGGCGGGGAAGTTCGACTCCACCAGCACCTGGTGACGCCGCATGTCCATGATGTGGTCGACGTGCTCGATGTCGACCGGGCACTGGTTCACGCACGCCCCACACGAGGTGCACGACCACAGCACGTCGTTGTCGATCACCGCGCCACCGGACGGCATCGTCGGGTCGCCCTCGGTCGCCCCGACCAGCGGCCGCTCGACCTCGGCGAGCACCGCCGCCGGCAGCCCGTCGCGGTCGGAGGGGTCGGCCAGCAGGTAGGGCGCCTTGCGCATCGCGTTGTCGCGCAGGTTCATGATCAGCAGCTTCGGCGACAGTGGCTTGTCGGTGTTCCACGCCGGGCACTGCGACTGGCAGCGGCCGCACTCCGTGCAGCTCTGGAAGTCCAGGATCCCCTTCCAGGTGAAGTCCTCGGCCCGGCCGACGCCGAGCTGCATGTCCTCGTCCATGTCCTCGAGGTCCTCGAAGTTCACCGGCTCGCCGTGCGAGGTCATCGGCTTGATCGCGCCCAGGGCGACAGGACGACGGCCGAAGAGCACGTTGAGCGGCGCCACGAAGATGTGCAGGTGCTTGGAGTGCAGCACGTCGATCAGGAACACCAGCATCACGCCGATGTGCAGCAGCAGGCCGATCCCGATGAGCCAGGTGCTGTCGGGCAGCACCTGGCCCAGGGCGTAGGAGATGAAGGCGGCCTTGCCGTAGCCGTAGCCCTGTCCCACGTCGTGGGCCTCGACCGCGCCGCGGAAGAGGAACAGCGTCCACAGGACGTTGAAGATCATGAACAGCACGAAGTAGGCGCCGGTCAGGTGCGAGCCCTTGAAGCGCGAGCCGCGGCCCAGCTTCTCCGGAGAGTTCTTCATCCGGATCCACCAGAAGGCGATGATGCCCAGGAAGCACATCACCGCGATGAAGTCCTGGGCGAAGCCGAGCACCGCCCAGTTGCCGAAGATGAACCAGTTCCAGTCCGGGTTGCGCGACAGCAGCACCGCATAGGCCTCGAAGTAGACCGAGGCCAGGATCACGAACGCCCAGAACACGAAGAAGTGCGCCGTGCCCGGCACGGTCCACTTCAGCAGCTTCTTCTGCCCGAAGACCTCGACCACCTGCCGCTTGATCGCGGCACCGAGCTGGCCCAGCACCCCCTGCACCCGGTCCGGCGCAGGCTGGCCGCTCATCGTCACCCGGTAGAGGAACCAGACCCGGCGGCCGGCCAACGGCAAGGCGATCGCGTTCATGATGA
>DASSKA010000183.1:0-10910 GCA_035690905.1 Nocardioidaceae bacterium
GAGACGCCGCCCTCAGTGGCTCCGCACATCAGGCCTCACCCGGCTCGTCGCCGAGGACCACGGGTACGCCGACCAGGGAGCCCCACTCGGTCCAGGAACCGTCGTAGTTCTTGACGTTCTGCTGGCCGAGCAGCTCGTGGAGCACGAACCAGGTGTGGCTGGAGCGCTCCCCGATCCGGCAGTAGGCGATGGTGTCCTTGCCCCAGTCCACGCCGGCGTCGGAGTAGATCTTCTTCAGCTCGTCGTCGGACTTGAAGGTGCCGTCGTCGTTGGCCGCCTTGCTCCACGGCACGTTGGCCGCGGTCGGGATGTGGCCCGCACGCTGCGCCTGCTCCTGCGGCAGGTGGGCGGGCGCGAGCAGCCGGCCTGCGAACTCGTCGGGGCTGCGCACGTCGACCAGGTTCTGGGCGCCGATCGCCTGCTCGACCTCGTCGCGGAACGCGCGGATGCCCTTGTCCTGCTCCTTGGCGGTGTAGCTGGTCTGCTCGCGCCTCGGCAGCTCCTCGGTCAGCTCCCGGCTCTCCAGCTCCCACTTCTTGCGGCCGCCGTCGAGCAGCTTGACGTCGCCGTGGCCGTAGAGCTTGAAGTACCAGTACGCGTAGGCGGCGAACCAGTTGTTGTTCCCGCCGTACAGCACCACGGTGTCGTCGTTGGCGACGCCGCGCTCGGACAGCAGCCGCTCGAACTGGGCCTTGCTCACGAAGTCGCGGCGGACCTGGTCCTGCAGGTCCTTGGTCCAGTCGAGCTTGATGGCGCCCTTGATGTGCCCCTTGTCGTAGGCGTTGGTGTCCTCGTCGACCTCGACGAGGACGACCTTCGGGTCGTCGAGGTGCTGCTGCACCCAGTCGGCGTTGACGAGAGCGGTCTCTCGGCTCATGGCATTCCCTTTCTTCGGCTTCGTTCTCAGGCGGCCGGGGACTGCCCGGCGCGGTTGTCTGCGGTGCTGGTGCTGGGGGCGTTCGGAAGTACCCGCCGGATCAGCAGGTACGCCTCGCAGCCGAGGCAGAACCCGAACGCCGCGTTGAGCAGGGCGGCGATCAGCGCGAGGCCGGTGGCGACCTCGCCGAGCACGGCCAGCCCGGTCAGGAACCCGGTCAGGGCCACGACCGCGAAGACCAGGCCCACGGTCTGCGCGAAGCGTGGCGGTGCCGGGTCCTCGAGGTGGGTCGGCTTTCCGAGCCGGGGCCGGACCAGGGCCCGGTAGACCCAGGCGTACGGCGTGCGCCGCACCCCAGCGACGGCGCCGACGGCGAACAGCACCGTCTGCACGGCGACGAGCGCCACGGTGAGGGTGGACGGTGCGGTGACAAGCGCGACGGCGAGCAGCACCGTCGTGAGGGAGGCTGCGAACCGGGGGCCGCGTGGGTCGATCCCCGGCTGCGCCTGTGTCGGACCTGGAGCCTCAGCTCGTGCCTCAGCAGCGCGAAGTGGGGCTTCGCCAGGTCGAGACGGGACTCCGGTGGCTCGGTCCTGGGTGGAGATGGACACGGTGTTCTCCTGCGTCGTGAGATGGGCGGCCTGGACGGCACGGGTACGACGCGCACAGGCGACCGCCGTGGGCGGTCCGCGCAGCGGGCTTTCGACTACGACGTACCCGTCAGGACATTCGACACAGCGACGACCGCACCCGGCAGTGGTCCACTGCCCTGCGCTTGGTCAGCATCGTCGAGAACACGGGTTTCACCCTACGGCCTGGGCGTGAGCCGCCGGAAACGTCCGTATCGCCATTCGAGACGCCCGTCCACATCTCGAAAGACCCCGAGTGGTCAGGCGAGCGGGGCGAGCGCGGCGAGCACATCCTGCTTGCGCGGCGCGCCTGAGGCCCGCGAGACCTCGCGGCCCTGGGGGTCGAGGATCAGCGTGGTGGGGGTGCGCTGGATGTGCAGGCGGCGCACCAGGTCCAGGTGCTTCTCGGCGTCCACCTCGACGTGCGCCACCCCGGGCACCAGCGAGGCCACGTCGGCGAGCACCACCCGCGTCGTCCGGCACGGTGCGCAGAACGCCGAGGAGAACTGCAGCAGCGTGGCCCGCTCACCAAGGGGGTGCTCGGTGCCGGCCAGCACGGAACCGGGCTGGGCACCGGGGACCGAGTCGTCAGTGGCCCGGTCCGCGCCACCGTGCGCGGCGGCCGGGGCTGCGGCGCCTCGCGTGGCCCGGAACCGGCCGTCGCGCAGCATCCGGTACCCGCCGAACGCGCAGGCGAGCACCACGGCGACGAGCAGGATCCATGCACCTTGGTTCACAGATGTCCCCAACCAGCCGAGGGGGCCGCTGCATTCCCCCGGGTCACCCGCCGGCGAACGGCGGCAGCAGCTCGACGGTCTGGCCGGGCTCGATCAGCACGTCCGCCGGCTCCGACGTACCCACGGGCCGGTCCCCCACCAGGAACGAGCACACCTGCAGCACGTCGTGCAGCCGACCGGGGTGCAGGGTGCGCACGGAGTCCAGCACGGCGGCCAGCGTCGTCGTACCGGAGACCGGAAGCTCGTCGGCTGGGACGCCTGCGGCGGCGCGCGCGGAGGCCCAGTACCGGACGGTGACCGCTTGAGAAGAGCTCACGCCTCACATCCTGCAACATTCGCCCAACCTCCACGTGAGCGATCCGGCCGGTCTCGCGGGCCGGCCGAAGGGACCTGCGCCACCCACCGGTCCGATATCCTGCTCCATCGGCGAATCCGTCTCCGGGAGGAGGCCGCGATCAGCACCCTGCTGCTGCTCACCAGCGCGCCCCAGGCGTCCGCCGAGGTGCTGCCCGCGCTCGCCCTGCTCCCCCACCACGTGCGCATCCTGCCCGCGGAAGGCAGTGCGCTGCTCGAGGCGCCGGAGGTGGACCTGGTGCTCGTCGACGGGCGCAAGGAGCTGGCCCGCGCGCGGGACCTGGGCCGGCTGATCCACACGACCGGGACGAGCGCGCCCGTGGCGCTGATCACGACCGAGGGCGGGCTGACCGCGGTGCAGGCGGACTGGGGGTTCGACGAGGTGCTGCTGGCCACCGCAGGTCCGGCGGAGGTGGAGGCCCGGCTCCGGCTGGCGATCGGTCGGCTCGCCGCGGTCGGCCAGCGCGAGCCGGAGGACCCCGACGCGCACGTGATCCGCTCCGGTGAGGTCACGGTCGACGACGCGACGTACACCGCGAGGGTCGGCGGCCGCACGCTGGACCTGACGTTCAAGGAGTTCGAGCTGCTGAAGTACCTCGCCCAGCACCCGGGCCGGGTGTTCACCCGCGACCAGCTGCTCCAGGAGGTGTGGGGCTACGACTACTTCGGCGGCACCCGCACCGTCGACGTGCACGTGCGCCGGCTGCGCGCCAAGCTCGGCGCGGACCACGAGTCGCTGATCGGCACGGTGCGCAACGTCGGCTACCGGTTCGTGCTGCCTCCCAAGGAGGCCGGGGAGCGTTCGTCGGCCGACGCTTGACCCGAGTTGTCAGGCACCTGACCGGTCATAGGCGGTCACCCGTCTGACAAGTCGGAGATCAGGAGGCGGCGCGCGACGGCTGGAGCCGGCGCGGGGTCTCGGCAGCCGGCTCGGCGCGACGCATCGGCATCTCGACGATCGGCGGCCTCTGCGCCGCGCGCCGCACGCGCTTGGCGTCCGCCTTGAGGCCGCGCTCGAGGTTCTCCTCGAGCCAGCCCAGTCCGAGCAGCCCCAGCAGACAGGCCACGGGGAAGAGCACCACCAGCGCCATCATCGTCACGGAGTTCATCAGGGCCTCATCGTTCGTCATCGGTCTGTCCTGCGCCGGAGTGTGCCCGCTTTGGCCGATTCCATGCCTAGGCTGCCACCGTGACCTCCGCCAAGCCCGTTGCACCGTCCGACTTCGACTGGGGCTCGGAGGGGGTGGCCGCAGCCGTACGCCGGGTGCTGGACGCGGCCGGTACGTCGTCGGTGAACGAGGCGGCCCTGCTGGAGCTGCGCAACCACGGTCTGCGCCGCGCGTCCCTGTGGGTCGTCCACTCGGGCGACACGGTGGCCGGGTTCGCGCTGGCACGCCCTACTGGGGGTACGACGGAGGTGGATCTCGTCGTGTCGCCGGAGGCGCGCGGCGATGGGCTGGGCTCGGCGCTGGCCGATGCCGTGCTCTCCGAGTTCCCGGGGCCGGTCTCCGCCTGGTCGCACGGCAACCATCCCGCTGCGGCGGCGCTCGCCGGCTCGAGGGGCCTCTCACGGGCGCGTGACCTGTGGGTGATGCGCCGGCCTCTCTCGTCGGTCCCCTCGCCCCGGGAGGTCGCCGACCTCGTCGTACGCCCCTTCGAGCCCGGCCAGGACGAGGACGCCTTCCTGGCGCTGAACGCGGCGGCCTTCGTGCACCACCCGGAGCAAGGGTCGATGTCCCGGGCTGACCTGGACGAGCGGATGGCCGAGCCATGGTTCGACCCCGCCGGGTTCTTCCTCGCCGAGCGGGATGGCCAGCTGCTCGGGTTCCACTGGACGAAGGTGCACGACTCGCCGCCGGTCGGGGAGATCTACGTGCTCGGCGTCTCGCCGGCCGCACAGGGCATGGGGCTCGGAAAGGTGCTCGCGCTGACCGGGCTGTCCTACCTGCGCTCGCGCGGGCTGGAGTCGGTGATGCTGTACGTCGAGGCGGACAACGCCGCTGCTGTCGCGCTGTATGAGCGGATCGGGTTCACGCACGCGCCCGAGGACACCGACGTGCAGTACCTCCGGGGCTGACCCTAGAGGGCGGAACGGAGCCGGTCGGCGATCTCGGCGACCGCGGCGGGCTGCGAGCGCCCGGCGCCGACCACGTTCGCGAAGCCGTGGATGAACCCCGGGTACCGCACCTTCGACACCGGCACCCCGGCGGCCGCGAGCCGGTCGGCATAGGCCTCGCCCTCGTCGCGCAGCGGGTCGAACCCGGCGGTGACCACCAGCGCGGGGGCAAGGTCGGAGGGCACGGGGGCGTAGGCCACCGACACGCGGGGGTCACGGAGGTCCTGCCCGGGCAGCAGGTAGGACTGCTCGGCGAGCCGCATGAACGCCGAGGTGAGGAAGAACCCTTCGGAGAACAGCTTCCGGCTCGGGGTCGGCTCGGCCATGTCGGTGACCGGGTACAGCAGCAGCTGGTGCGCCACCGGGACACCGGCCGCCGCGGCCTGCAGCGCGATGACCGCGGCCAGTGCTCCACCGGCCGAGTCCCCGCCCACGGCGACCCTGGAGGCCCCCAGCCGGCTGGCGTTGTCGGCCACCCAGCAGAATGCCGCCCAGCAGTCCTCGACCGGAGCCGGGAACGGGTGCTCCGGCGCGAGCCGGTAGTCCACGGCGAGCACGCGCATGTCGGCGTGCTCGGCCAGGAACCGG
This sequence comes from Nocardioidaceae bacterium, assembly GCA_035690905.1. Classification (GTDB taxonomy): domain Bacteria; phylum Actinomycetota; class Actinomycetes; order Propionibacteriales; family Nocardioidaceae; genus DASSKA01. The sequence goes on from DASSKA010000183.1 coordinate 5,302, forward strand.
CACAGCGCGTCGTGGCTGTCGAGGTCGCCGTAGATCATCCCGCCGCCATGAGCGAAGAACAGCAGCGGTCCGCCCGTCGTACTCGAGAAGCGCGACGAGGCCTGCGAGCGCGGGATGTACAGCCGGGCGTCCAGGTCCCCCACGGCCCCCGGCACCTGCAGCGGCACCACGTCTCCGATCGGGTGCCGTCCACCGCTGAGCTTGCTCTGCCGGAGCAGCGCCCGCCGACCGCGCGGGATCGGCAGCGTGGCCAGGTCGGGCTCGCGCGCCAGCTCCCTGACCCGCAGCATCGCCTGGGTCTCCAGGTCCAGGGTCAGCCCGTCGAGCTGGACCGGCGGCCCGGCCAGCCGGCGCAGCATCGGTTCCGGCATCCGCAGGATCCGGTCGAGCACCCGCCCCTCGACGCGCCCCCGGGCCCGGCTGGCCGCCGCCTTGCGACGGGCGCGGCCGGGCGTGCTGGATCCCGCGGATGGCTGCAGTCCCGGAGAGGCCATGACGGCAAATTACCGAAATGCCGCCCATCTGCCCAGGGGCGGGTGGTGTCACCATGGCGCTATGACCTCGAAGGCGCGCGAACAGATGTGGACCCAGCTGCCCTCCGAGACGTTCGACGTCGAGCCGCCGTACTCTCCGGGCGACGAGAACCTCCCCGACGACCGGTTCGCCGACCGCGAGCTGTCCTGGCTGCACTTCAACACCCGGGTGCTCGAGCTCGCCGAGGACGAGTCGCTGCCGCTGCTCGAACGCGTGCGCTTCCTGGCGATCTTCGCCTCTAACCTCGACGAGTTCTTCATGGTCCGGGTGGCCGGGCTCAAGCGCCGGATCGCCGCCGGAGTCGCGGTGCGCGCCGCCTCCGGCCTGCTGCCGCGGGAGGTGCTGGCGCAGATCTTGAGTACGACGGACGCGCTGATGTCGCGCCATGCCGCCTTGTTCCGGGACAAGCTCGTCCCCGCGCTCGCCGATGAGGGCATCGAGCTGCTGCGCTGGAACGACCTGACCCGCGAGGAGCAGAAGCACTGCAAGCGGCTGTTCAAGGAACGGGTGTTCCCGGTGCTCACCCCGCTGGCGGTCGACCCGGCGCATCCCTTCCCGTACATCTCCGGGCTGTCCCTCAACCTGGCCGTGCTGGTCCGCAACCCGGACACCGGCAAGGAGCATTTCGCGCGGGTGAAGGTGCCGCCGATCTTCAGCAGGTTCGTGCCGGTCGGCGAGCAGCGGTTCGTCCCGCTGGAGGACGTGATCGCCTCGCACCTGAAGCGGCTGTTCCCGGGCATGGACGTGCTGGCCGTCCACACGTTCCGGGTGACCAGGAACGAGGACCTCGAGGTCGAGGAGGACGACACCGAGAATCTCCTTGCTGCGTTGGAGAAAGAGCTGCTGCGTCGCCGGTTCGGGCCGCCGGTGCGGCTGGAGGTCGAGGAGTCCATCGACGCGCACATCCTCGACCTGCTGGTGTCCGAGCTGGGGGTGACCTCCTCGGAGGTGTACCGGCTGCCCGGCCCTCTCGACCTCAGCGGGCTCGCCGGGATCGCCGAGCTGGATCGGGCCGAGCTGAAGTACCCCGCCTTCGTGCCCTCGACGCACACCGCCCTTGCCGAGGTCGAGTCCGCCTCTCCGGTGGACGTGTTCGCGGCCCTCGGCCGCTCCGACGTACTCCTGCATCACCCGTACGACTCGTTCGCCACCTCCGTGCAGCGGTTCCTGGAGCAGGCCGCCACCGACCCGCAGGTGCTGGCGATCAAGGTGACGCTGTACCGGACCTCCGGCGACTCGCCGATCATCGACGCCCTGGTCGACGCCGCGGAGGCGGGCAAGCAGGTGCTGGTGATCGTCGAGATCAAGGCCCGCTTCGACGAGCGCGCGAACATCAGCTGGGCGCGGACGCTGGAGCAGGCCGGCTGCCACGTCGTCTACGGGCTGGTCGGGCTGAAGACGCACGCCAAGGTGGCGATGGTGGTCCGCGACGAGCCGGTAGGGATCCGCCGCTACACGCACATCGGGACCGGCAACTACAACCCGAAGACCGCCCGGCTCTACGAGGACATCGGGCTGCTCACCGCCGACGAGGCGATCGGCGACGACGTGGCGAACCTGTTCAACAACCTGTCCGGGTTCTCGCGGCAGGCCAGCTACGAGCGGCTGCTGGTCGCGCCGCAGTCGGTGCGCAGCGGGCTGGTCGAGCAGATCCGTGCGGAGGTCGCCTCGCATGCCGCCGGGCTGCCCGCCGGGATCCGGATCAAGGCGAACGCGATAGTCGACGAGGCGCTGATCGACGAGCTGTACCACGCGTCGCAGGCCGGCGTGCCGATCGACCTGCTGGTGCGCGGCATCTGCGCGCTGCGGCCGGGCGTGCCGGGACTGTCCCCGACCATCCGGGTGCGCTCGGTGCTCGGCCGGTTCCTCGAGCACAGCCGGATCTTCTGGTTCGAGAACGGCGGCTCGCCCTCGGCGTGGATCGGCTCCGCGGACCTGATGCACCGCAACCTGGAGCGGCGGGTGGAGACCCTGGTCCAGCTGCCAGGGGCGCCCCAGGTCGAGGAGGTCGGCCGGCTGCTGGACCTGGCGTTCGACGACGGTACGGCGTCGTGGTGGCTGACCGCGTCCGGCACCTGGGAGCGTCACGGCGTCGACGCCGACGGCGCGCCCCTGCGCGACCTGCAGGAGACGCTGATCGCCACGAAGCGTCGTCGCTCCTGATCCGGGTCCCTTTCCAACCTGCCCACGTCACCCGTTCGGGGACCACCGGGTGGCCGGCGCGGCGCCACGCCCTCAGCGATGGGCATCCGCAGCCGCGCGGCATCCGCTACCGCGGATCAGAGTGGCCCGCCGATGATGTCCCGGAGGTCCGGCGGTCCCTCGCGCTCCCAGCGTTCGGCCTCCTCGCGCATGTCGAGCAGGTAGTCCAGTGGCGGATCAGGCCGCCACCACGGCGGTGGCACGATCGTCCAACGACACCGTTGCGGTAGCAGCCACAGGGCCCTGGCATCGAGGGCCGCCCGTCGCTCGGCGCAGCGCGACCGCCGGCTCGACGCAGGCGCTCAGCAGGTGGCGAAGAGCACCGGCCCCTCGGACAGGTCGGCGAGCAGCTGCTCGCCGGGCCGCGGCCGCAGCTGGAGTACGACGGAGGAGCCGTCGGCCTGCGCGGAGGTGATCCGGAACCGCCCCGGGAAGGTACCCCCCTGCCCCGGCGCGGGGCCGGAGGCCAGATCCACTCGGGGCTGCAAGTTCTCCGAGGCCTGGTCGGAGTCCTCGAACTCCATGCCCACGGTGAGGTCCGAAGCCGCAGCCGAGCCGGCGGGCGGCTGCAGCGCCATCACCAGCCCGGACAACGGGTTGACCCCACCGGCTCGCGCCACCAGCTGCGACCCGATCCGCTGGTCCTCCGGCGAGGCGGAGCCCATGCTCAGGTCCACGCACGCGAAGTCCCGCGCCCACAACACCGCGCTCACCGGCGAACCCGCCACCGCCGTGAGGGAGGACTGGAGCGAGGGGGCCTTCCCGCGCACGACCGCGGCCGCCGTCGCGGCGTACGACGCGCTGTCCGACAGCAGCACCACCCGCTGCGACGCGAGCACCACCACGTTCTGCTGCACCGGGGTCAGCCCCGGGGAGATGTGCGCGACCAGGTTCGGCGACCCGCGCCACACGCCGGCGGTGCCGAGACCGGAGCGCGGTTGGGTGTACCCGAGCGTCCGCAGGTCCTGCTCGATGCCGTCGAAGTCGGTGCCGTCCGGCAGCCGCAGCACGTCCACCGACCCCTGCCGTGACTGCCCGTAGCTCTCCCACAGCGCCGAGATCGGCGAGAACCCGTACACCCGCTCCATCGCCGACACGCTGCCGGTCAGCGCGGAGGCCGAGGTCAGCCCCCGGTCGTAGGCGCGCCGCAGGAACGCCCTCACCTGCCGACCGGTGGGCGCCGGTCCCAGCGTCGTACCCCCCGCCAGGGAGCGCACCTGCGTCCAGTCGGTGTACGACGCGCGCAGCGTCGAGCCGGGCAGCAGGTCCACGGCCTGGGCGTACGTCGACGGCGGCGCGAGCACCCGCCACCCGACCAGCCCGGCGACGACCAGCACCAGCACGGCCGCCACCACCGGGACCACGACACGCCTGCGCACCACGACTCCGTTCTTGCCTCGGGCAGCTCGCTGCGAGACTAGCGGCATGCCAGAGCCCGAGGTCCTCGCCGCCGGAGCGGTGGTGTTCCGCAAGAGCAAGGGCGGGCCGGAGGTGCTGGCCGTGCACCGGCCGAAGTACGACGACTGGTCCTTCCCGAAGGGCAAGCTCGACCAAGGCGAGCACCCGGCGGTCGCCGCGGTCCGCGAGGTGGCCGAGGAGACCGGCCTCGACGTGCGGCTCGGGCCGCCGCTCCCGGCGCAGGAGTACGACGTGGCCGCCGGCCGCAAGCGGGTGCACTACTGGGTCGGCCGGCTGGTCGGCGGCGACGACGTGGCGTCGTACACCCCGAACGCCGAGGTCGACGACGTGCGCTGGATCCCGCTGGCGAAGGCGGACAAGCGGCTGAGCTACCCGCGCGACCGGGCCACGCTCGCGCAGGCCGAGCAGGGACGGAGGCGCACCACCCCGCTGCTGGTGCTGCGGCACGCCGCGGCCGGCCCGCGCGGGACCTGGCCCGGGGACGACCCGGAGCGGCCGCTGGCACCGATGGGCGAGGTGCAGGCCGAGCGGCTGGTCCCGCTCCTGGCGGCGTACGGCGTGACCCGGCTGGTGTCCTCGAGCGCCCGGCGCTGCTGGGCCACGCTCGCGCCGTTCGCCGACGTTCATGACGTGGACCTCGAGGTCCGCGACGACCTGTCCCAGCGGAGCGCGACCGGGCGGCACGTGCGGGCCCAGGTGGAGCGGCTGCTCACGCTGAAGGAGCCGGCGGTGCTGTGCACCCACCGGCCGGTGCTGCCGATGGTGCTGTCGGCGCTCCGGCTGCCGATCCGCCCGCTGGACCCGGGCGCGATGCTCATCGCGCACCACCGGCGCATGCGGGTCGTGGCCGTCGAGCCCGGGGCTCAGCCGAAGCGGCCGGAGATGTAGGCCTCGGTGGCCTCCTGGTCGGGGTTGGAGAACATCTGCCGGGTCGGGCTCATCTCCACCAGCCGGCCCGGCTTCCCGACGCCGGCGAGGTTGAAGAACGCAGTGTCCTGCGACACCCGGGCCGCCTGCTGCATGTTGTGGGTGACGATCACGATCGTGTACGACTCGCGCAGCGAGCCGATCAGGTCCTCGATCGCCGAGGTGGAGATCGGGTCGAGCGCCGAGCACGGCTCGTCCATCAGCAGCACCTGCGGCTCGACCGCGATCGCCCGGGCGATGCACAGCCGCTGCTGCTGCCCGCCGGACAGGCTCATCCCGGACCGGTTCAGCCGGTCCTTCACCTCCGGCCAGAGGTTGGCCGCTCGCAGCGACGACTCCACCGCGGCGTCGAGGGTGCGCCGGTCGCGGACGCCGGTCAGCCGCAGCCCGGCGACGACGTTGTCGTAGACGCTCATGGTGGGGAACGGGTTGGGCTTCTGGAACACCATCCCGACCGTCCGCCGGACCGCGACCGGGTCGATGCCGGGGGCGTAGATGTCCTGTTCGTCGAGCAGGACACGGCCGCT
>DASSKA010000184.1:0-4924 GCA_035690905.1 Nocardioidaceae bacterium
GGTCGACGACCGCCGCGCACACCCGGTCCAGGAAGGCCCGGTCGTGGCTGGCCACCACGACCACGCCGGGGAGTTCGACCAGGAAGTCCTCGAGGAGCGTGACCGCGTCGTCGTCGAGGTGGTTGGTCGGCTCGTCCAGCAGCACGCACGCCGGCCTGGCCGCGATCATCGCCGCGAGCGCGAGCCTGGTGCGTTGTCCCCCGGAGAGGGCGGCCACCGGCCGATCACGTTCGATCCCGGCCAGCCCGAGGCGGGTGGCCGCCGCTGCGGCTCGCTGGTCCGCCTGCCACACGTCGTGCGCCTGAGCCCAGGTGAGCACCGCGTCGTACTCTTCCGCGGCGCTGGGCTCGGTGATCCGCGCTGCGAGCTCCTCGAGGCGGCGTACGGCGTGGTGCAGTGGCGCCATCGCCTCGTCGAGAACGCCGGCGACGGTGATGCCGGAGGGGTAGCTCGGCTCCTGCTGGAGGTACCCGAGCTCGGCCGGAGTGGTCACCGTGCCGCCGTCGTTCGGTTCGACACCGGCCAGCACGCGCAGCAGCGTCGACTTGCCGGCGCCGTTCTCACCGACCAGGCCGAGCGGCTCGCCGGGGTTGGCGATGAGGTCGACTCCGTCGAGCACCACCCGGTCGCCGTACGCCTTGACGACGTCGCGGGCCACGAGCGGAGCGAGCGGGGAGAGCAGAGAGGGCAGAGACATGTGGGGACCACCGATCGGTGCGATCACGGTGCTCGCCGGGCATGCGGCCTCGGTCGCGAGCGGGCAGGGTGGTCAGCTCTTCATGTCGGAGGAGATTCTGGCGAACCGCGTCGCCGTGCGCAACTGCTTTTCCCGACTCCAGTGTTCGGTTCCCAACGAGCCCAGTTCGGGGGCCTATATGTCGGTCCTGGCTCGTACTGTCTCTGTCATGTACGACGTGCGGCGGCCGGCCGGAATTCTGGTCCACAATCTCGGATCCGGCCTGGACAACGTCCACGGATGAGACTAATATCATACGCATGTTCGAAACGCCGGTAGCCAACCTCGTGGGCGAGGCGCCCGCGGCCAGCTCCACCAGCTGCGGACCCTGTTGGCGGATCCGCCGCGGCAGCTGTCCGATGCCGAGCGGGTCGAGGTGATCGCGGCGTTGGAGGAGCTGAAGAACACCGCGTGTGCGGCGCAGGCCCGGATCAGCGTGGACCTGGACGCCTCCCAGCGGGCGAGCCAGGCGGCGGCCGGGGTGCCGGCGAGTCAGCAGGGCCGCGGGGTGGCCGGCCAGGTCGGGCTGGCCCGCCGGGAGTCCGCGCACCGCGGCGCCCGGCACCTGGGGTTGGGCAAGGTGCTGGTCGGCGAGCTGACCCACACCCTGACCGGCATGAGTGCCGGCTGGCTCTCGGAGTGGCGGGCCACCCTGATCGCCCGCGAGACCGCCTGCCTGTCTGCCGAGCACCGCGCCCAGGTCGATGCCGAGCTGTGCGGCGACCGCGCCGAGCAGGTGGCCGGCTGGGGCGATGCCCGGCTGGTCGCCGAGGTCCGCAAGCTGGCCTACCGCCAAGGCGACCAGCTGCCCGGTGGTCGGGTGCCGGTACAGTCGCCGACCCGGCCGGCGAGGTCATCCCGGTCGACCCCCTCGACGAACACCAGCAGCAGACGCTCCTCGAGCACCTGCTCACTTCGTACGCCGCCTGAGCTCGTCACGGAGGATGCAGGTCCGTTTAACCTGGCCGGCATGACGATCGCCGTGCCGCGTGGCTACGCCCTTGATCTGGACCCCGAGGAGCTCGCCTAGCACCTCCCGGCGCTGCGGGAGCACGCGCTGGCTCCCTGTCGGGTGGACTGCATCCTCAACCCATCCGCGGAGGGCCGGTGGGTGTCCCGGCGCGACGAGACGCACGTCGCCGATCTCGAGGACGTCACCTGGGTCGCCGACGACGGGGTGCGCTACCTCGACCCCGAGGTCACCCTGCTGTTCAAGGCGAAGCAGGCCCGGCCCAAGGACGATGTGGATCTCGCCAGCGCGTGGCCGCTGCTTCCGGCGGCGAAGCGGCGGTGGCTGCGGGACGCCGTCCGCCGCCTCTACCCGGACCACCGATGGTCGCAGCGCCTCGACGAGGCATGAGGGGCAGACTTCATCCATGGACATCGAGAAGGCCAGGGAGTTCGTACGACGCAACCACCGGTCGGTGCTGACCACCCGCACCCCGGAGGGCGGGATCCAGCAGAGCCCGGTGCTCGTGTCGGCGGACGACCAGGGGCACCTCGTGGTGAGCAGCCGGGAGACCGCCTACAAGACCAAGAACGTGCGCCGAGACCCCTGGGTCCGGCTGCTCTTGATGAACGACGGCTTCTTCGGGGAGTGGATGTTCGTGGAGGGCCGCGCGGAGGTGGTCTCGCTGCCGGAGGCGATGGAGCCGCTGGTCGAGTACTACCGCAGCATCTCCGGCGAGCACGACGACTGGGACGCCTACCGGGCCGCGATGGAGCACGAGAAGCGGGTGGTGCTCCGCATCGAGCCGGAGCGTGCCGGCCCGGACCGGGAGGGATGAGGCGCGTTGGTGACCGGTCGGCGCCACGCCGTACCCTGGAAGACGCGATGAACCAGCCCTCCGCCGCCGACCCGGTCTACCTGGACCACGCGGCCTCGACGCCGATGCACGCCGAGGCCATCGCGGCGATGACGGCGCAGTTGGCCGCGACCGGCAACCCCTCGTCGCTGCACGCGGCCGGCCGGTCCGCGCGGCGGGTCGTGGAGGAGTCCCGCGAGACCATCGCCCGGGCGCTCGGAGCGCGACCCGGCGAGGTGGTGTTCACCTCCGGCGGCACCGAGTCGGACAACCTGGCCGTGAAGGGCCTGTTCTGGTCCCGCCGGGACGCCGACCCGCGCCGGGTGCGCATCCTGTCCACCGCTCTGGAGCACCACGCGGTGCTCGACCCGCTGCACTGGTTGGCCGAGGAAGAGAGCGCTCAGGTCGAGCTGCTGCCCGTGGACCGGGACGGCCGCCTGGACGTGGCCGCCTACCGCGCCGCCGTGCGGCGCGACCCGGACTCGGTCGCGCTGGTGTCGGTGATGTGGGCCAACAACGAGGTGGGCACGCTGCAGCCGATCGCGGAGGTCGTCGAGACCGCCCGCGAGCATGGCATTCCGGTGCACACCGACGCGGTGCAGGCGGTGGGCGCGGTCCCCGTCGACTTCGCGGCGAGCGGGGTGGACCTGCTCACCCTGACCGCGCACAAGCTGGGCGGGCCGTACGGCGTGGGGGCGCTCGTCGTACGACGCGAGCTGGCGCTGACCGCCCTGCTGCACGGCGGCGGCCAGGAGCGCGAGATCCGCTCCGGCACCCTCGACGCCCCGGCGATCGCCGGCTTCGCCGCCGCGGTCGAGATCGCGGGCCGCAACCAGGCCGACCACGCCACCCGGGTCGGCGCGCTGCGCGCGGACCTGGTGCGCCGCGTCGTCGAGCAGATCCCTGACGCGGTGGTCAACGGCTCGAAGCACAGTCTTCCCGGGATCGCGCACCTGACCTTCCCCGGCTGCGAGGGCGACTCGCTGCTGATGCTGCTCGATGCGCGCGGCATCGCGTGCTCGACCGGGTCGGCCTGCCAGGCCGGGGTTCCCCAGCCCTCCCACGTGCTGCTGGCCATGGGCCGCGACGATGAGCAGGCTCGCTCCTCGCTCCGGTTCTCGCTCGGGCACACGAGCACGGCCTCGGACGTGGACGCGCTGGTGGAGGCGATTGCTCCGGTCGTGGAGCGCGCTCGGGCCGCCGGAGTCGTCGCCGGGCTGACCCCGTCCAGGCAGCTGGCTGGCTGAGCCATGCGTGTTCTTGCCGCGATGTCCGGCGGGGTCGACTCCGCCGTGGCCGCAGCCCGGGCCGTCGATGCCGGTCATGACGTGACCGGCATCCACCTCGCGCTGTCGCGCAACCCCTCGTCGTACCGGACCGGCGCCCGCGGCTGCTGCACGATCGAGGACGCCGGCGACGCGCGCCGCGCCGCGGACGTGATCGGCATCCCGTTCTACGTGTGGGACCTCAGCGAGCGCTTCCACGACGACGTGGTCGAGGACTTCGTGGAGGAGTACGCCGCCGGCCGCACCCCCAACCCGTGCCTGCGCTGCAACGAGAAGATCAAGTTCGCCGCCGTCCTCGACCGGGCGCTGGCGCTCGGGTTCGACGCGGTGGCCACCGGCCACTATGCCCGCCTGGAGAGCGCGGCCGACGGCAGCATCTCCATGCACCGCGCCGTCGATGCGGGCAAGGACCAGTCCTACGTGCTCGGCGTGCTCACGCAGGAGCAGCTCACCCACTCGCTCTTCCCACTCGGGGACACCGACAAGCCCGAGGTGCGCCGCGAAGCCGGGCGACGCGGGTTGCAGGTGGCCGACAAGCCGGACAGCCACGACATCTGCTTCATCAGCGACGGTGACACCGGCGGTTGGCTGGGCGACAAGCTCGTGGAGGCGCACCCGGACGTCAACCGCGGCGGGCGGATCCTCGACGAGGCCACCGGCGAGGTGGTCGGGGAGCACGAGGGCTCGTGGCGCTTCACAATCGGGCAGCGCCGGGGGCTGCGGCTCGGCCGGCCGGCGCCGGACGGGAAGCCGCGCTATGTGCTGGACATCGAGCCGGTCTCCGGCACGGTCACGGTCGGGCCGCGCGAGTCACTCGCGGTGACCGCGCTGGAGTGCACCCGGCCGCGCTGGTGCGGCGTACCCCCGGACCAGCCGCTCGAGTGCACCGTGCAACTGCGCGCCCACGGCGCCGAGCACCGCGGGAGACTCGTGCCCGTCGACGAAGGCTTCTCCGTCGCCCTGCACGACCCGGCGTCCGGAGTGGCTCCCGGGCAGGCGTGCGTGGTGTACGACGGGACCCGCGTGGTCGGCTCGGGCACCATCGTCGGCACCACCCGCTGAGGCCTTCCACCCGTGTGGAGCGGGATGTCCTGGGG
>DASSKA010000185.1:0-12026 GCA_035690905.1 Nocardioidaceae bacterium
ACGAGGAAGCTCTCGACCTGATCGGAGATCTGCACCGCGAAGTCGTTCGGGTCGTTCTTGATCGAGTTGAGCGTGGCGTCAGACATCCAGCGTTCGCCTCCCCTCGAAGGCCCGCCCCAGCGTGACCTCGTCGGCATATTCCAGATCCCCCCCGACGGGGAGGCCGCTGGCCAGGCGGGTGACCTTGAGGCCCATGGCTGAGACCAGGCGCGCGAGGTACGTGGCCGTGGCCTCGCCCTCCAAATTCGGATCGGTCGCCAGGATGAGCTCCGTGACCGATCCGTCCGCGAGCCTGGTCATCAGCTCGCGGATGCGCAGATCGTCCGGGCCGACGCCCTCGATCGGGCTGATCGCGCCGCCCAGCACGTGATAGCGGCCCCGGAACTCCCGGGTCCGCTCGATCGCCACGACGTCCTTGGACTCCTCCACCACGCACACCACGGAGGGGTCGCGTCGCGGGTCGCGACAGATCCGGCAGGTCTCCTCCTCGGCGACGTTGCCGCACACCGAGCAGAACGTGACCCGTTCCTTGGCCTCGACCAGCACCTGGGCGAGGCGGCGTACGTCGACGGGGTCGGTGGCCAGGATGTGGAAGGCGATGCGCTGGGCGCTCTTCGGACCCACCCCGGGCAGCCTGCCCAGCTCGTCGATCAAGTCCTGGACGACACCTTCGTACATGGCCGTTCCGGTCAGAACCCGGTGGGCAGACCGGGTCCGCCCGGCGTACCCCCGCCCAGCTCGCCACCACCGAGACCGCCCGCCAACGGGCCGAGCTTCTGGGCGGCCAGCTGGTCAGCCTGCGCCTTCGCGTCCCGGTAGGCGGCCACGATCATGTCCTCGAGGTCCTCGGTGTCGTCGGGGTCGAAGGAGCCGCGCTTGATCGAGACGCCGGTGAGCTCGCCGACCCCGGACAGCGTGACGGTGACCAGCCCGTCCCCGACGGTGCCCTGCACGCTCGACTCGGCGAGCTCCTCCTGGGCGCTGACCATCTGCTGCTGCATCTGCTGCGCCTGCTGCAGCAGGGCGTTCATGTCCAGCCCGCCCTCGCCGAACGGGTTCGTCTCACTCATCGACTGCTTCTCTCGTCTCGTGGTCTCGGGGAGTGCTCCGGTTCCGGGGCACCTCACTCATCGTGCCTGATCTCCTCGATCACCCGCGCACCCAGTTCCCGGGCCAGCAGCTGAGCACCGTCCAGCCCGGCGTCGTCCGCGTCCGGGTCGTCGCGGTCGACGTGCTGGTCGGAGTCCGCAGGTGCGCGCCGGTCCGGAGCCGAGCCGGCCGCGCGAGTCTCGCGGATCGCGCCGCGCGCGGTGGCGACCGCCGCCGGATCCGTCTTGGGAACCGGAGCGGCGGGCGGGGTCGGGTCGGGCGCCGGCGCGGCCGGCTGGTGCCCCTCCTCCGCCTCGGGCCGCACCGCGGGCCGGGTGGTGCGGGTCTGCGGCTCGGTCCCGGGCTGTGCGGACGGGTCCACGATCGCCTCGATCCGCCAGTCCTGGCCGACCACGTCGATGGCCGCCTGGCGCAGGATCTCGTCACTGCCGCCGCTCACGAAGGAATTGCGGGCGCCGGCGTTCTTGAAGCCCAGGGTCAGCGTGCGGTCGTCGACGGAGACCACCTGGGCGTGCTGGCTCAGGTGGATCCAGGTGACCCGGCGCATGCGCTTGACCGCCTCCACCACGTCCGGCCACAGCCGGCGCACCTCCACCAGTCCCAGCCCGGACCCCGCCGCTGCAGGCTCCGGTGCGGGCGACGAAGCGGCCGCGGGCGCCGGCTCGGACGCGGGCAGCGGTGCGGACCCGGACTCGCGGGCCGGTGCGGGTGCCGGCGACGGCGGCTCGGGCCGGGGTGCGGGCGTGGGCTCCGGCGGCTGCGGGGACGGCTCGACCGGCGGGGTCGGCGGCTCGGGTGCCGGTTTGGTCGGGGTGCTCACCTGCGCGGGCCGCGAGGCGGCCCGCTCCGGGCGCGCGGCGGTCGGGGTGCCCTCGATGGCCATCCGCTTCTCGAGCCGGTCCAGCCGGGCCATCACGCCGTCGGTGCGGTCGTCGGCGCCGGGCAGCAGCACCCGGGCGCAGATCAGCTCGAGCAGCAGCCGCGGCGCGGTCGCGCCCTTGAGGTCGGTCAGCCCATCGGCCACCAGGTCGGCTGCACGGCTCAGGTCCGCGCGCCCGAACCGGGCGGCCTGCGCGACCAGCCGCTCGGCCTGGTCCTCCGGGACGTCGATGAGCCCGGTGGCCGGTGCGTCCGGCACCGCGGAGATGATCACCAGGTCCCGGAGCCGGCGCAGCAGGTCCTCGGTGAACCGGCGCGGGTCCTGCCCGGTCTCGATCACCTTGTCCACGACCCCGAAGACCGCGGCCCCGTCGCCGGCGGCGAACCCGTCCACCACCTCGTCGAGCAGGGTCTCCGGCGTGAAGCCGAGCAGCCCGGTGGCGAGGGTGTAGGTCACCCCGTCCGGGCCGGCGCCGCCGATCAGCTGGTCGAGGATCGACAGGGTGTCCCGCGCCGAGCCTCCGCCGGCGCGCACCACCAGCGGCAGCGCCGCGGGCTCGATCGCGACGCCCTCGCGCTCACAGATCTCTGCGAGGTACGCCGAGAGCACCCGCGGCGGGATCAGCCGGAACGGGTAGTGGTGGGTCCGCGACTTGATGGTGCCGATCACCTTGTCCGGCTCGGTGGTGGCGAACACGAACTTCAGGTGCGGCGGCGGCTCCTCTACGAGCTTGAGCAGGGCGTTGAAACCCTGCGGCGAGACCATGTGCGCCTCGTCGATGATGTACACCTTGTAGCGGCTGCTGACCGGCGCGAAGAACGCCCGCTCACGCAGGTCCCGTGCGTCGTCGACGCCGCCGTGGCTGGCCGCGTCGATCTCGATCACGTCGATCGACCCAGGGCCGCCGCGGGCCAGGTCCCGGCAGGACTGGCACTGCCCACACGGCTCGTCGGTGGGACCCTGCTCGCAGTTCAGGGCCCGGGCCAGGATCCGGGCGCTGGTGGTCTTGCCGCAGCCGCGCGGGCCGGAGAACAGGTACGCGTGGTGGACCCGGTTGTTCTTCAGCGCGGCACGCAGCGGCGTGGTGACGTGCTCCTGGCCGATGACCTCGGCGAACGCCTCCGGCCGGTACCGGCGATAGAGGGCGAGGGGTGCATCCACGCCTTGAACCCTAACCAGCGCGGCCGACACTCGCCTAGCACGGTTCCACAGCCTCCGGGGACCACAGCTCCCCGGACATGAGAAGGCCCCCCGCGCACCCGACAGAGCTCACTGACCCTTGCTGCCTTCCGGCCCTGGGGGAGTTGGGCGAGATGCCGCCGCACGGGGGGTTGCCGCGCAGTCTAGGTCAGCGCGCGCGTCGTACTCAAAACTCGGTCCCTCTTCCCCACCTCCTAGACGCAAGAAGTGCCGGTGCCACTCAACGATCGCTCCCGTCATGCGGGAAGGCGATTTCGACGGCAATTTCTGTAAGGCCGCCCGGGACCGGTACTCTCTCCGGCGGAGGATTCGCCTAGTGGCCTATGGCGCTCGCTTGGAAAGCGGGTTGGGTTAACAGCCCTCGCGGGTTCGAATCCCGCATCCTCCGCCATGTGGACGCCGAGCAGTGCCGATAGTCTGGCGAGGTGATCTTCAAGCGCGTCGGAGAGGGACGCCCGTACCCGGACCACGGGCTGAGCCCGCGGCAATGGGCCGACGTTCCTCCGCGCCAGGTGCGGCTCGACGAGCTGGTCACCACGAAGGACACCCTCCAGCTGGCCGCGCTGCTCGACGAGGACTCGACGTTCTTCGGGGACCTGTTCGCGCACGTCGTGGACTGGCGCGGTGACCTCTACCTCGAGGACGGTCTGCACCGTGCCCTGCGGGCCGCGCTCCAGCAGCGTCAGGTGCTGCACGCCCGGGTGCACGTGGTGGGAGACTGACGCATGCGCGCCCGCCACCTCACCACCGGGATCACGCTCATCGTGCTGTGCGGGTTCCTGGTGGCGGCCGGGGTGATCGGCTTCAAGTGGCTGTTCGCCAAGGCACCGTCGCCGACGCAGCTGGTGGCCACTCCCCCGGTGCCGAGCTGCACCGCCCAGCCGTTCCACCGCGGCAGCCGGATCAGGTCCACCCAGGTCGAGGTCAGCGTCTTCAACGCCGGCACCCGCTCCGGCCTGGCCGACTCGACCATGGCCGCCCTGACGCACCGGGGCTTCCACTCCGGCGAGGTGGGCAACGCGCCCAGCGACGTGAGCGTCCGCCGCGCCGAGGTCTGGACCGACGTACGCGGTGACCCCGCGGCTCGCCTGGTCGCCCGACAGCTCGGTCACCACGTCCCGATCCGGATCACCAAGAAGAGCCTGGGCGGTGGCGTCGACGTGATCGTGGGCAACCGGTTCCACGGGCTGGTCCACGCGCCGCGGTCGGTGAAGGTGCGCCACACCGTGCGCGTCTGCGCACCCTCCGGCGGCGGCACCAGCGCTGCGGGCTAGCCTGCCTCAGCCGTCGTGCCACCGGGCCAGCCGGCCGGCGCGGGACACCGCCTGCAGGCGGCGCTCGGTCTGGTCGCGCACCCGGCGGGCCGCCACCACGAGCAGGTCGTCGCCGTGCCGCAGCACCATGCGCGGGTCCGGCACCAGGGTCTGCCCTTCGCGTACGACGAGGGACACGGCCGCACCGGCCGGGAGCCGGAGCTCCGCCACCTCCACCCCGTGCAGCAGGGACCGCCCCGTGACACTGACCTGGAGCAGATCGGCCGCCACCCGGTCCAGCGGCGCGGACTCGACGTCGAGGTCCCGCGGCTCCTCGGGGATGGCGACCCGGAGCGCGCGGGCCACCCACGGCATGGTCGGCCCGGTGAGCAGGGTGTAGAGCACCACCAGCACGAACACCACGTTGAAGAGCTCCCCGGCGTGCTCGACCCCCTCGACCAGCGGGATCGTAGCCAGCACGATGGGCACCGCGCCGCGAAGCCCGGCCCAGGACAAGAACACCTGGTCCCGCCAGGGCAGCCGGAACGCCACCGCGCTGGCCACCACCGACAGCGGGCGGGCGACGAAGGTGAGGATCAGCCCGGCCAGCACCGCGACCACCACCGCGGACCCCGTGATCCGCGCGGGTGAGACGAGCAGCCCGAGCATCACGAACAGCCCGATCTGGGCCAGCCAGGCCACCCCCTCCGAGAACGACCGGGTCGCCTGCCGGTGCGGCAGCTCGCTGTTGCCGAGCACCAGCGCCGCGACGTACACCGCCGCGAACCCCGACGCGCGCAGCACCGAGGTGCCCGCGAAGGCGAGCACGGCCAGCGACAGCACCGCCAGCGGGTACAGGCCAGAGGCCGGCAGCGCGACCCGGCGCAGCAGCCAGCCGCCTCCGAAGCCGACCGCGAGGCCGATCACCACGCCGAGCGCGAGCTCGTAGGCGATCACCCCGACGAAGCCGGCCACCCCGTGCTCCAGCGCGGTGCCGGAGCTGACCAGCGCGACCAGCACCACGGTGGGTGCGTCGTTGAGCCCCGACTCGGCCTCCAGCACCCCGGTCAGCCGGCGCGGGATCGGCACCCGGCGCAGCACGGAGAACACCGCCGCCGCGTCAGTGGGGGAGGTGACCGCCCCGAGCAGCACCGCCAGCCGCCAGTCCAGGCCGAGCAGGTAGTGCGACCCGACCGCCACCACGCCGACGCTGATCGCCACCCCGAGCGTGGCCAGGGTGATCCCCAGCCCCATCGCCGGACGGATCTCCGGCCAGTGCGTGGTCAGGCCGCCCTCGGCAAGGATCAGCACCAGGGCCGCGAAGCCGAGCGCTCGGGCGGCCGCCGGGTCCTCGAAGGAGATCCCGGCGCCGGCGTCGCCGAGCAGCACCCCCATCAGCAGGTACACCAGCAGGCTGGGCAGCCCGGCCCGCACCGAGAGCCGGACCGCCAGGATCGCCGCAAGCGTGACGGCGGCGCCCACCAGCAGCACGGTGTCGAGCTGCTGCGGGTCGACGCTCACGGGTCACCTCAGGCATCGGCGGGCGGTGGCCCTCATGCTAGGGGACCCTCCCGGTAGCCCCCGGGCAGTTCGGGTGCTGCTCCCCCGCACGCCGCCCGCTGCACGGCTCCTTCGCGCGGCTGCCGAGAGTGCCCCACAGAGTGGAGTCAGCTGAGCCGGCCGTGCTCGGCGCGCAGCTCGGCCTCCACCTGTTCGCGCTGGCGTTCCCAGCGCTCGTTGTCGGCGCGTCCGGCGTCCCGCTCGTCGAGCAGGTCGTCCAGGGAGGGGCCGAGGTCCCATCCGGGTGGCGGGACGATGGTCCACGGCCGCTGCCCTGGAGGCAGCCACTTGGCGCGCTCCCGCGCGGCCCGCATCCGGGCCACCACCTTCGGCCGGTCGGGGATGTCCGGCCCGGTGACCCGGAACATCTCCAGCTGGTGACGCCGGAACCCGTCGGCCCGGTCCTCGTCCTTGCTGTGCCGGCGGGCGCCGCGATGGTCGGCCCCGTCGAACTCACCGACCACCCCGGCCTCGAGGTCGAGCAGGTCCGCGATGCCCAGCAGGTTCCCGGACAGGTCCCACACGTGCTTGTTGACGAAGGGTCGTGGGAATCCGGCGTCGAGCTCCCAGATGTTCCGCATTCGAACCTCGTTGGGTGAGCGGCTGTGCTCGTCGGCAAGGCGCAGGGCGCCCCGCGCCTGCTCGACCCCTTCCCAGCCGTGCTTGTCCGCGACGTACGCCCGGACTCTGCTGATCGAGGTCAGCTCCGCGGCCATCATCATGTCCAGGTCGACGGCCGCCTCCCGCACGTCCGGTGCGGAGCGCATCGCATCGAAGGCGGCACGCTCCGGGATCGTGCACCGCACACCCTGACGGACCACCACCTCCGACGGGGCCAGTGCCGAGCGCATGAACCGCACACCGGGCCGGTCCGTTGGACGCCGCCATGGCGGGACCGCCAGCTGCACCGGAAGCTGGGTCCGCCCGTCGGGGAGCAGACCGTCCAGGAACGTCGCGCCGTACATCCGGGCGCTCGCCCATCCGGTCACCGCGCCGTCGGGTGGCAGCAGCACCGAGGCCTCCAGCACCCGCTGCTCGGGACACTCTGGAACCGTGTACGACGGGACGTACCAGCCGGTCGTGGTCCTGCGCCAAAGGCGGCCCCTTGCTTGTGCTGGCGTCGGCCCGCTCGCCCCGGCAGGGTCCCTGCGCACCGGCCTGACCAGGCCCGACGGAGGGTCGCAGATCGGGTCCCACTTGTGCCTGTACCTGGCCATGCCTCGACCCTGCCGGGAAACCACGGCCAGTGGGCCGTTGTCCACAGGGCAGTTGCCTGGTCGCAGCACCCGGACCCGATGTCGCCCGACCCCGGGGGCACAGAATGGAGTGAGTGGAACCTCCCCCCGGCGTGTCGAGGTACCCCTCACTCCACTCTGTTCGCCGGGCAGCCGGCCCCGGCCCGCGAGCCGGCACACAGACGGCGAGGGCCCCGCCGCAACGACGGGACCCTCGTGAAGCGCCGGGACGGTCAGCGCCGGGTGAGGTTCACGACCTCCTGCCACCTCTGGTCGCCCACCGGCACGGTGTCGTGCCGCAACCATTCGCGGCAGTGGCCGATCACCCGCTCGAGCAGGTCCACCAGGACGTCATCGGAGTTCTCCAGCCCCGACTCGCAGATCCCGGCGACCGCACAGTGAATGATCGCCGGGGCGCTGCGCTTGCCGAAGCTGTCGCTGCGGCCCCAGCCCATGCCGGCGAACGTGCGCGCCCACTCACGAGCCCGCGGCGCCTCGGCAAGGGCGGCCATGGTCCGGTCGGAGATGTAGTGCCTGGGCCGGCCCTCGAGGTGGTTGAGCACCCGCTCGCAACGCAGCAGCCCGACGGCCGCCACGCCCTGGCGCTCCGCGGACACGATCGGCAGCGCCGTCAGCGCGACCTCGCGGGCGATCCACGCGTCCACGCGGCCGTCGCCGCCGCGCAGCCCGATCACGTCAGGGATCATCGGGCCGAGCCTGGTGCGGGCGCCGTCGTCGACGTGGTCGTTAACGTCGCGGGCGAGGGAAGCGAGCAGCGGGTGCGTGCACTTCGGGTGGTCGGACCATCGCTCGCCGGCGAGGTACGACGCCAGCTCCATGAAGCAGGCGCCCTTGCGGGGGTTCCGGTGCTTGCCCCGGGACAGGACGGGCATCGAGTCAGGTGTACGGCTGTGGGTCATGTGACCAGCTCCCCGGAAGCCGACTAGGTGTGTGTTGGCTCACACGCAGGTTGGGTTCCATACTGCGCCCGAACGCGCGGCGCCACAAGAGGCGAGAACGGCGTCGGCTACATTTGGCCCTCGTCACGAGCGCGGAAGCGGGCGCGGAGACAAGCGCGGAAGCCCGTGCAGCAAGCAGCCGATGCAGAGGTGTCCATGAGCCAACCACCGTCCCCGCCGGACCGGGGGCTCCGGCTGCGGGCCGCCCTCGGCGCGGGCCGGGTGGCCTCCGCGCTGTCCCGCCGCACCGGCCGCGGCTCCGGGGGCGTGATCGGCGGCCGGGTGGTGCTCAAGGTGCAGCCGGACACCCCGCGTCTGCTCGCGCGGGGCCGCCGCATCCACCTGGTCAGCGGCACCAACGGCAAGACCACCACCAGCGCGATGCTCACCGCCGCGCTCGGCACGCTGGGACCGGTCGCCAGCAACGCCGACGGAGCGAACACCCCACCGGGCTTCGTGGCCGCGCTCGCCGAGCCGGCCGAGCAGGTGGTGCTGGAGACCGACGAGGGTTGGCTGCCGTGGACGGTGACGCACACCCACCCAGCGTCGGCGCTGCTGCTCAACCTGTCCCGCGACCAGCTCACCCGGCACCACGAGGTCGGCAAGATCGCGGTGTCCTGGCGCGCCGCGCTGGCCGAGGTGCCCACCGCGATCGGCAACGCCGACGACCCGGACGTGGTCTGGGCCTCGATGGCCTCCCCGAAGCAGGTCTGGGTGGCCGCCGGGCAGTGGTGGACCCAGGACTCGGTGGCCTGCCCCCGGTGCGGGAGCCGCTGCCACCGCGACGGGGTGTCGTGGGAGTGCGGTGGCTGCGGGCTGTCCCGGCCGGAGCCGGACTGGTGGGTCGAGGGTGACGACCTGGTCTCCTCCGACGTACGCCTTCGCCTCGACCTGCCGCTGCCCGGCCGGTTCAACAAGGCCAACGCCGCCATGGTCGTCGCGGCCGCGGTGCAGGAGGGCGCCGACCCGGAGAAGGCGCTCACCGCTCTGCGGGAGGTGCGCACGGTGGCCGGCCGGTACGCCGTGCAGGACTACCGCGACCACCGGATCCGGCTGCTGCTGGCCAAGAACCCGGCGGGCTGGCTGGAGACCATCCAGCTGATCAGCCAGGGCGACGCGCCGCTGGTGCTGGCGTTCAACTCCCAGGGCGTGGACGGCCGGGACCCGTCCTGGCTGTACGACGTGTCGTTCCGCAGCCTCGCCGGCCGCAGGATCGTCGTGATCGGCGAACGCGCCGCGGACATGGGGGTGCGGCTGAAGATGGACGGGCTGGAGTACGTCGACGCGGGCCGGCGGGTCCGCGACGCCCTCGACCTGCTGCCGCCGGGCCAGGTGGACGTGCTGGCCAACTACACCGCCTTCCAGGACGCACGACGGGAGCTGGCGCATGCCCAGGGACAGTGAGCTGGCCGTCGTGCTCGTCTACCCGGACCTGCTGGGCACCTACGGCGACCGTGGCAACGCGCTGGCGCTGACCTACCGGGCACGGGCGAGGGATCTGCCGGTCCGGCTCATCGAGGTCGCCCCGGACGAGACCGCGCCGGAGTCGGCGGACCTGTACCTCGTCGGCGGCGGAGAGGACGTCTCGCAGGCGCTGGCCTGGGAGACGTTGAAGGCGGAGAAGAACATCATCGCCGCGCTCCAGGGCGGCGCGACCTGCCTGGCGGTGTGCGCCGGGTTCCAGCTGCTGTCGCGGGAGTTCCGGGACCGGGACGGGCAGATGGTCGCCGGGCTCGGCCTGCTCGACGTGGTCTGCGCACGGATCCCCGATCGCCGCGCGGTCGGCGAGGTGGTCGCCGAGCCGGTGGGCCTCCCGGGCCTGCCGACGCTGAGCGGCTACGAGAACCACCAGGGCAACGCGGTGCTCGGCCCGGACGCCCGGCCGCTGGGCCGGGTGACCCGTGGGCTGGGCAACGGCGACGGCCAGACCGAGGGCGCGGTGCAGGGCAACGTGGTGGCCACCTACCTGCACGGGCCGGTGCTGGTCCGCAACCCGGCGCTCGCCGACCACCTGCTCGAGCAGGCGGCCGGGCCGCTTGCCCCGCTCACCGACGAGGCGGTGGACCGGCTACGCCGGGAGCGGATCGGGGCCGCGCTCCGCGACCAGCCCGGGCAAAATTCGGGCATTTTGCACAAACTTCGCGCGGTTGGGGGCAAAATGGCGAAAGCCAGGGGGGCCTAGCAAGGCCGCACAACAACTTCATCGTGGGGGGATCCACTGTGACCAATCTTGCCGTTTCCGAGACCGAGACCGCTCTCTGCCCGTCGTGGTGCATCAACGACCGCGGCGGAGAGCACGCGCACGTCAGCCGGGAGATGCACGTCGCGGCCATGGGCCGGCCGCTTACCGCCAAGCTGATCCAGCCGCAGGCCGAGGGCGCGCCGCGGATGCTCGTCAACGGGCACGTGGCACGGCTCGACCAGGCCGAGGCGTTCGCGTACGCGCTGCTGCGGCTGGGCTCGGAGGCCACCATGGCCGAGCCGGGGCTCGGCTTCGTCGAGGCGCTCAGCGACCGCAGCGCGGTCACGCTCGAGGAGCTGGCGCTGGCTTCCGGTGTCTCGGTGGACCGGCTCCGCATCCAGCGGCAGGGCGAGCAGGAGCTCACCGTGCACGAGTTCGACCAGGTGGCGCTCGCCGCCGCCCAGCTGTCGGTCTCGGCCGGCTGAGCCAGCCCCGCGCGGTCAGCGCTCCGGACGGACCAGCACCTCGAAGCTGCCTCCGTCCGTGGCCGCGTCGAACCGGCCGGCCCGTGCGAAACCGAGCGACTCCACCACCCGCAGCGCGCGGGTGTTGAACGTGGCCACGGTCATCCGGAACGCCGGCGGGGCGAACCGTTCGCGTCCGAAGGCGAGCCCGGTCTCGATGGCCCGCCGGCCCAGCCCACGTCCGGTCAGCTCCGGGCGCAGTCCGCCGCCCGTGTCGAGTGCCGACTCGTCGTACTCCCAGCCCGGGACCCTGCCGTCGGGCCCGAACGACCGGAAGCCGACCAGCCGGTCACCCTCGAGCAGGGCGTGCATGCCGGTGTCCGGCGCAAGCAGCACGTCGGGGTCGGCGCCGGTCATGTCATAGCGGTCGTACGGCGCGGGGTAGGTCCACGTGCACACGTCGAGGGCGTGCTCGCGGGTCAGCGGGGCGATGCGCATCCGTGCAGTCAACCAGAGCTGGGGGCCTGCGCCGCCTCCTCCGGGGACTCCGACTCGTCCCCGGTCGGTGCGGAGGCGGACTCCGGCTGGTTGGCCAGGATCACGATGCCGAGGATCATCATCAGCACCATCAGCACCTCGACGGCGATCGCCCACGGCGCCGAGTTCAGGGTCTCACCCAGCCACAGCAGCCCGATCGCGATGGCGACCAGCGGGTCGCCGAGGATGATCACCGCCACCGGCGCAGCGAGCGCACCCGGCTTCAGGGCGTTCTGGGCGAGCATCACACCGGTGACGCCGGTGACGACGGCGGCGTAGAGCTCCCAGCCGGTCAGCGGACCCAGGATGCCCTGGTTCTCCAGCTGCATGGTGACCACCTTGGTCAGACCCGCCGTCACGCCGTACACGGTGCCCGCGCCCGCGGCGAACGCGACCGCGCGGACGTTGCCACGGGTGACCGCCGCCGCGCCGAGGCAGCCGGTGAGGATCACGGCGACCGCGATACCGAGGTACGCCGCCTCCCACCCCGAGATCGTGGAGCCCCCGCCGGCGGGCTGGCCGACCCCGATGAACACGCTGATCGCGGCCACGGACAGCAGCGAGCCGGTGACCCCGAGCCGCCCGGGCCGGCTGCGCGCCGACCAGGCCCGCAGCCCCACCGTGATGGGCAGCGACAGCACCAGCA
>DASSKA010000186.1:0-6186 GCA_035690905.1 Nocardioidaceae bacterium
CGGTGCACCCGGTCGGCGTCGGAGTAGTACCAGGTGTTGAGGTGCGCGAACTCGGCGAGCTGTCGCTCCGGCTCGGCCGGCGGAGTGGTCCCGGCCAGCCAGGCGTCGACGTTGAGCGCGGCCCGCTTGCCGTGGCCGACCCCGACGGTCACCGACCGCTCCGCGGGCACCATGTCGCCGCCGGCGAAGATCCCCGGGTGGCCGGTCATCAGGGCCGCGTCCACCACCACCGTGCCGTGCTCGACCTGCAGACCCGGCACCCCGTCGAGCAGGGAAAGGTCGGTGTCCTGGCCCAGGGCCAGCACCAGCGAGTCGGCGGTCAGCTGCTCGAGCTCGCCGGTCGGCTGCGGGAACCCGGTCTCGTCCAGCTCCATCCGCTCCACGGTCATCGTGCCGCCGTCGACCTGCTTGATCGTGGTCAGCCACTTGACCAGCACGCCCTCCTCCTCGGCCTCGCGCAGCTCGGTCTCGTGGGCGGGCATCCGGTCCTTGGTGCGCCGGTAGACCACGACCGCCTCGTCGGCACCGAGCCGCTTGGCGGTCCGGGCCGCGTCCATCGCGGTGTTGCCTCCGCCGTACACCGCAACCCTCCGGCCGAGCAGCGGCCGCTCGCCGCGCTCGACGTCGCGCAGCATGGACACCGCGTCCAGCACGTGGGCGGCGGACCCGGCCGGGATGTAGGCGCGGTGGCCGATCTGCGCGCCGACGGCGAGGAAGCACGCGTCGTACCCGCCCTCGTCCATGGTGGCCATCAGGTCGGTCACCTTGGTGTCCAGCTCCAGCGTTACGCCGAGGTCGAGGATGCGCCGCACCTCGGCGTCGAGCACGTCGCGGGGCAGCCGGTACTTCGGGATCCCGAACCGCATCATCCCGCCGGCCATCGGTCCGGCTTCCTTGATCGTCACCGTGTGCCCGCGCCGGGCGAGGTGGTACGCCGCGGCGAGGCCGGCCGGTCCGGCACCGACGACCAGCACGCGCCTGCCGGTGGCCGCCACGTCCACGCCGACCGTCCAGCCCTGCTTGATCGCCTCGTCGCCGAGGAACCGCTCCACGGAGTTGATGCCGACCGACTCGTCGAGCTGACCGCGGTTGCAGGCGGTCTCGCACGGGTGGTAGCAGACCCGGCCCATCACCGCCGGGAACGGGTTGTCGTCCATGATCAGCCGCCAGGCGCGTTCGTAGCCGGGCCCGCCGGCCTCCGCCTCGAACAGCCACTTCTGGACGTTCTCACCGGCCGGGCAGGCGTGGTTGCACGGCGGCAGCCGGTCGACGTACACCGCCCGCTCGGTCCGCCACGACCCGGTCCGGTTCGCGCGGCTCGAGCCGACGTCGAGGGTGATCGCGAACGGCTTGTCCATGTCAGGCTCCCTGCTGGAGAAGGCCGAATCGGGTGATGTTGCGGTCGGCGCGCGCCTGGATCCTGGCGACCACGTCGGTGCGCGGCGGATCGGTGAACAGGTGCGCGAACCGGCGCTGCGGTGCGAGGTACTCCTCGACGGGCACCTGTCGGCGGATCCGCGACACCGACGTGACCTCGCCGTGCTCGGCCTCGAAGACCGGGAACAGCCCGGACTCCTTGGCCAGCCGGGCCAGCCGGATGGTGTCCGCCGACGCGGCGCCCCAGCCGAGCGGGCAGGGCACGAACACGTGCAGGTAGCGGGGCCCGTGGAAGGTCATCGCCTTCTCGACCTTGTGCTCCAGGTCGTGCAGCTCGGCCACCGTCGCGGTGGCCACGTAGGGGATCTCGTGGGCCATCGCGATCAGCGGCACGCTCTTGCCCTGGCCGAACGGGTTGCCGGGCTCGGCGCCGACCGGCTTGGTGTTCGCGGTCCGCGCCGCCGGGGGAGTGGCACCGGAGCGCTGCACCCCGGTGTTCATGTAGCCCTCGTTGTCGTAGCACACGTAGAGCACGTCGTCGCCCCGCTCGAACATCCCGGACAGGCAGCCCATGCCGATGTCGACGGTGCCGCCGTCGCCTCCCTGGGCGACCACCCGGGTGTCGGCCCGGCCGGCGGCCCGCAGCGCGGCCGCCACGCCGCTGGCCACCGCCGGGGCGTTGCCGAACAGCGAGTGCAGCCACGGCACCTGCCACGAGGACTCCGGGTACGGCGTGGAGAACACCTCGAGGCAGCCGGTGGCGTTGACCGCGACCATGTTCCCGCCGGTGGCGCGCATCGCGGCGTCGAGCACGAACCGGGCACCGAGCGCCTCCCCGCAGCCCTGACAGGCCCGGTGGCCGGAGGTGATCGCGTTGGAGCGGTCGGTGCGTGCCTGCACGGTGCGCCGCTCCGGGTCGAGCAGCCGGTTGCCGGCCACGTAGGTGCCGACCTGGTAGAGCTTGACCTCCTGGAACGCCACGACTGCCTCCCCAGTGCCTCAGTGCGACTCGGCGCCGACGCTGCCTAGGTCGCGCAGCATGCTCTCAGCGTGCGGGCCGGGACGCGGGTTCCGCATCCGGGCCAGCTCCCGTTCCACCAGCCCGGTGTTCAGGTCGAGGAAGTGCAGGCCGGCCGGGTCGAGTCTCTCGGCGAGCACCTCGTCGAACAGCCGGTGCAACGACCGGCGGGTCACCGGCCGGCCGCCGAGGCCGGCCACCACGTCGTACACGACCGTCGGCGTGCCACGCAGGGCGTCCCGCGTGTTCTGGCCGACGATGCCGCCGGCGCCGGCCGCGAACGCCTTCTCCACGATCACCACCCGCTGGGCGCCGGCCAGCACGTCGCGGACCTCCTGCAGCGGCCAAGGGCGGAAGCAGGTGATGCCGAGCGCGCCGATGCGCACGCCCTCCGCGCGCATCTCGTCCACGACGGTCTCGACGGTGCCGAGCACCGAGCCGAGCGCCACCACGACGGTCTCCGCGTCCTCGGTGCGGTAGGGCCGGACCAGGCCGCCCGAGCGGCGGCCGAACGCCGCCTCGAACTCGGCAGCGATCCGCGGCACCGCGTCGAGGGCCCGCATCTGCACGGCGTGCATGAGGTACTTCACCTCGGTGAACGCCTCCGGCCCGACCATCGCCCCGATGGTCACCGGGTCGTGGGGGTCGAGCACCTGCCGTGGCGTGAACGGGGGCAGGAACGCGTCCACCTGCTCCCGGGTCGGCAGCTCGAGCCGCTCCACGGCGTGGGTGAGCACGTAGCCGTCCATGCAGACCATCACCGGCAGGGACAGCTCCTCCGCCAGCCGGTAGGCCTGCACGTGCAGGTCGACGGCGTCCTGGTTGGACTCGGCGAACAGCTGGAACCAGCCCGAGTCGCGCAGGGCCATCGCGTCCGAGTGGTCGTTCCAGATGTTGATCGGTGCGCCGATGGCCCGGTTGGCCACGGTCATCACGATCGGCAGCCCGAGACCGGAGGCGTTGAACACCGCCTCGGCCATGAACAGCAGCCCCTGGCTGGCGGTCGCGGTGTAGGTGCGGGCGCCCGCCGCGGACGCGCCGATGCACGCCGACATCGCCCCGAACTCCGACTCCACCATGAGGTACTCGCACGGCGCCAGCTCACCGGTGCGGACCATGTCGGAGAGCGCCTCGACGATGTGCGTCTGCGGGGAGATCGGGTAGGCCGCCACCACCTGCGGGCGACAGCGGGCTACGGTGCGGGCCACCGCCAGTGAGCCCTCCAGCTGGCTAGGCACGGGACGGCTCCTGGGCGTGTACGACGTGCGCGTGGCCCGCCTCGGCCGCCCGGGCATTGGCCGCCCCCACCTGGCCGGGGAACCGGTCGGTGATCGCCCTGACCACCGACTCCAGCGACACCAGCCCGGTCAGGGCCGCGAACGCACCGAGCAGCGGCGCGTTCGGCAGCGGCCGGCCGAGGTGCTCGCGGGCCAGCTCGGTCGCCGGCACCGTCGCCAGCCGGCGCGGGTCGAAACCTTCGAGGAACTCCCCGATGCCCAGCTCACCGAACCCGCGCGAGGTGTTCACCAGCACGAAAGCCGCCGGGCCGACGCCGTCGAACACCTTCACCTGGTGCAGCAGGGTCGGGTCCTGCACGACCAGGGCGTCCGGTTCGGCGATCGGCTCGTGGATGCGGATCGGCTGGTCGGCGATGCGGCAGAACGAGACCACCGGTGCTCCGGTCCGCTCCGAGCCGAAGGTGGGGAACGCCTGGGCGTACCTGTCCTCGTGGAACGCAGCAACCGACAGCAGCTCGGCCGCGGTCACCGCGCCCTGGCCGCCGCGGCCGTGGATCCGGATCTCGAACATCGCGCCTCCCACCTCGGAGGCTAGGTGGTGCGATCCTGCGGGCGCAGGGCCGTTGGTCCGCCCGGCTGGTGGCGTTCGGCCGTCCCCCTTGTCGGCCGCTCGGCGACGCCCAGGTCAGACCTCGCCGCGCAGCACGCTGTAGACGACCAGGTCGTGCCAGTCCCCGGCGCGGTACTGCGCCCGGCGCAGCACGCCCTCGCGCTGGAACCCGGCCTTCTCCAGCGACCGCTGCTCGGCGACGTTCGCGGCGTCGGTGCTCGCCTCGACCCGCTGCACAGCGGTGGTCCGGAACAGGTAGCGGGCCACCGCGGCCTGGGCGGCCCACCCGTAGCCGCGGCCGCGGTGCTGCGGCAGCAGCGCGATGCCGATGTTGTAGGCCCGCGAGGCCGCGGTGGGGCCGTAGTGCACCAGCCGCCAGCTGATGTCACCGAGCATGGTGCCCGCCTCGTCCTCGATGACCAGGGTGCCGTTCTCCTCCGAGACCAGCCCGGTCTCGGCGAACCGGCGGTGCCACACGTCGCTGGGCCGGAACCCGAAGAAGTTGAACGGGTCGTCCTCCTCGCTGTTCAGGCTGTCGAGGACGGCCAGATCGGAGGCGCGAACGGGGCGGAGGTTCACGTCGGGCACGGCCCCAAGACTAGGCCTCGACGGGTTGCCGCCCCGTCCCCGAGCCGGACCGGGCGAAGCCGGGCCGGATGATCGCGGTCGCCATGATCGAGGCCGCCGCCATGACGACCATGGTCTGTCCGGCCGCGACCGAGCCGGACCCGAGTAGCTGCGCGATGGCTCCGGCGGCGACCGCCCCGAGAGCCTGGCCGAGCATGAGACCGGTGCCGGCCAGGCCGAAGACCTGCCCGCGTGCGGCCCCCGGGGTGTGCCCGACGAGGCGTTCCTGGATGGGCAGCGACGCCGAGTAGCCGAAGGAGGCGACCAGCGCCAGGACGCAGGCGCCTCCCAGAGCCGGGTGCAGCCAGAAGGCCAGGAAGGGCGCTGCGAGGAGCAGCCGGAGGGGGATGGCCAGCCGGTCGCGCAGCGGGTCGTGGACGAACCGGCCGATGACGATGTCGCCCAGCAGCATCCCCGCGGCTCCGGCGCCGAAGAGCCAGCCGGCGCGCTCTCCGGCGTACGGGATGAAGACCGCCTCGCAGCCGACGACGAGCCCGTTGGGGACCCACAGCATCAGGTAGATCGGGCGGATGACTCGTGACCCGAGCAGGTCGCGGTTGACCGCGCGGGTGCGCGCGACCACCCTGCCGGTCGCGCGGGGAGGATGGTCGGCCAGCCCGAACCGCGCGATCAGCGCGCCGGTGATGCACACCGCCCCGGAGAGGAAGAAGATGTCGGTGGTCGTCAGGGCCAGCAGCAGGACGGCGCCGAGCCCGTTGCCCAGGACCTGCATCCCGCCCACAGTGATGTTCAGCGTCGACCGGCCGAGGACGAACGCCTCCGGCGGGACGATGTCGGAGAGCAGCCCGATCACCGTGCCGGCCGTCGCGGCGGCGACGACGTACCCGACGGCGAGGAGCGCGAACCGCCAGCCCCAGGCCAGGCCGGGCAGCGTCTGAAGCAGGTCGGTGGCGCCGGCGGTGAGGCCGACCCAGACCATGGCGTTCCGGGGCCGGACGAGGTCGGCCGTCGCGAGCAGGAAGTGGCTCGACACCAGCTGCACCAGCGGGCCGCCGAACATCGCGAGTGCGGTCAGGATCGGCGACCCGGTCGCTGCGTACATCAGGGTGCCGAGCGCGAGCCCGCCGATGACGATCCCGGCCATGAAGAACGAGCGGGCGATGAACAGGACCCGGAACTCGCGGATGCCGAAGATCTCCCCGTAGGTGCGCACGAGGGTCAACTCTGGTCCATCCGGGAGCGCCGCGACAATCCGTTTCTCTTGCGCATGGCAACCGGAGGGTGCCGGTGCGGGTCTACCTTGTGTGAGCGCGTGGGCGCATCGAGGAGAAGGTCTGCTGATGGACGACGGGGGC
>DASSKA010000187.1:0-2463 GCA_035690905.1 Nocardioidaceae bacterium
CGGTCGTCGGGAACGTAGCCCAGGCCGAGGCGCGCGCGCCGGTGGTCGGGGAGCGACGCCACGTCGCGTCCGTCGTACTCGATCCGCCCGGACATCGGCTGGTGCAGGCCCATCAGGCAGCGCAGCAGGGTGGTCTTGCCGGCGCCGTTGCGGCCGACCAGGGTGACCACCTCGCCGTCCTGCACGTCGAGGGAGACCCCGCGCAGCACCTGGGCCTGGCCGTACCAGGCGCACACGTCAGCGACTCTGAGCATCGACGTCTCCCAGGTAGGCGGCGATCACCGCGGGGTCGGACCGGACCTGCTCGTAGGAGCCCTCGGCGAGCAGCTGCCCGCGCTGCAGCACGCTCACCCGGTCGGCGAGCTCGCCGACGACCTTCATGTTGTGCTCGA
Source organism: Nocardioidaceae bacterium (assembly GCA_035690905.1). Lineage (GTDB taxonomy): Bacteria > Actinomycetota > Actinomycetes > Propionibacteriales > Nocardioidaceae > DASSKA01. The sequence goes on from DASSKA010000187.1 coordinate 393, forward strand.
TGAGCACCACCGTCCGGTCGCCGCGGACCCGCTTGACCAGCTCGACGGTGCGGGTGACGTCCTCGAGGCCCATCCCCGCGGTGGGCTCGTCCAGCAGCATCAGCTGCGGGTCCCGGGCCAGCACCACCGCCAGCTCCAGCGCCCGCTTCTGGCCGTAGGCCAGCTCGTCGGCCACCGTGTCCGCCAGCGCGGTCAGCCCCACCTCGTCGAGCAGCTCGTCGGCCGGGTCGCGGAAGCGGTCCAGCAGCCGGCGGGTCCGCCAGAACCGGTAGCCGAGCGACGTCCTGGCCTGCAGTGCCAGCTCCACGTGCTCGCGGCAGGTCAACTGCTCGAAGAGGCTGGTGATCTGGAACGAGCGGGCCACCCCGAGCGCGGCGATCTGGTCCGGCCGGAGCCGCGAGGTCTCGGTGCCGGCGATGCGGACCGAGCCGGAGGACGGCGCCAGGAAGCCGGTCAGCAGGTTGAACAGCGTGGTCTTGCCCGCGCCGTTGGGGCCCACGAGCGCGTGGACCGCACCGCTCTCGACGTCGAGGTCCACCCCGTCGACCGCCCGGAAGCCGCGGAAGTCACGCGTCAGCCCCCGTGCCTGAACGAGCACATCAGCCACGCGCGGAGCCTCCTGGACGAAGTGAGAAGGTCATATGAGAGGTGATTCAGGTCGCAATACTGGGGAATCCGGCCGTTGCTGTCAAGGCGGACCAAACCGGGCGCGAGTGCGGGCCGGCGCTGTGGTGCCGATCACGCACGAAGCCGCACGGATAGTGTGTTGTCACCAAACCCGTGCGCGATTTGAGCAATCTAGTCGACCTCGGCGCCCCTGTCGTTGGAGCTATTCACAACGTAGACCGGGACGAATTGGCCATTTGGACGGTAGTGACCTCGTACCGGGGTCGTCTGGGAGGAGCTGCATGGAGGGCGAGGGGCCACGAGCCATTCCGACGGTGGTGATCGAGGCGCTGGAGAACGACCTCGAACACCTTGCCGAGGTCACCGTCGCCAGGGTGATCTCCGACCTCGAGGCATACCGCGAAGTCGAACCCGCCGCCCTGGAAATCTCCGTGCGACGCAACCTCGGCATCGCGGTCCGCACGCTCAGAGCGCACAAGGCACCGGCGCCGGACGAGCTGGTGGAGGCCGAAGAGACCACCCGTGAGCGGTTCGCCCGGGGGATCCCTGTCGAGGAGATCATCCGGGCCTTCCGCATCTCGATCGGTCTGATCCAAGAACATTTCGTCGCCATCTGTGTCGAGCAGGGAGTCCCGGCCGCCGCGACTCTCGCCGGATCCCGCCTTCTCTGGGTGCTGGGCGATGCCTTCACCACGCGGGTCATCACCGCCTATCACGCTCTCGACTTCGACAACGCGCTGCAGGATGCGCAACGACGAACCGCCGAAGTCAGGTCGCTGCTCACCGGACACCTGAGCTCATCCGACACCGCCGCCGAGCTGGCGAGGTACCGGATCGATCCGGCCACCTCTTACGCCGCCATCCGCTGTGTCACGGACCTGACTTCCGTGGAGAAGACGCGCCGGGCCATCGAGACGAGCGGCGGTCTCCCGACCCGCCCGGCACTCGTCGCAGTCGACGACGGGGAATGCATCGGCATCGTCGCCAAGCGCCCCTCCATCGGCGAGGCCCAGGTGATCGGGATCGGCCCGTTCGTGCCGCTCCGCGCGGTGGCTACGTCATTTCAGATCGCCTCCCGGGCATGTGACGTTGCCCGTCGGCTCCGCCGACGCGGGGTCTTCGGGCTGGAGGACCTCACCTGGAGGTTGGCGGCTTCCGACCACCCGGAGGTCACCGGGTTCCTGACGCGTCGCTACCTCAAGCCGTTGCGCGACGAGGGGGACTTCGGCGAGATCCTGGAGGAGACGCTGCGGGTCTACCTCCACCACGGGCTGAGCGTGACCGAGACCGCCCGGGCACTCGTCACCCATCCGAACACCCTCAGGTACCGCCTCAGGCGCGTGACCGAGCTCACCGGCCGGTCGCTGGACTCCGTGGACACCCTGCTCGAGCTCATGTGGGCGCTGGAGATCAGTGCACCGGACTGACCGTCGAATCCGTTGGC
>DASSKA010000188.1:0-6639 GCA_035690905.1 Nocardioidaceae bacterium
GATCCACATCCTCGACGCGCCGGATGAGTGCATCCCTGAATGGGGAATAGGCGGCTCCGCCTATGGGCCGCGCTCAATCGTCCTCGCGGTCGATCCCGATCACCAGATTCGCGCGTCCGACGTGTACTCGACCCTCGTTCACGAGATGCATCACGCCATGCGTTGGCGGGGTCCGGGGTGTGGTAGCACGCTGGGCGAGCGTCTCGTCTCCGAGGGTCTCGCCCAGGTTTTCGAGCAAGAGTGCACGGGCCGCGTCCCGATGTACGCCGCGGGGGACGTTTCGTCCGAGCACCGTGCCGCTGCGGTCGCGGCGCTCCACGAAGATCCGGCAGATGAAGGCCGATGGTTCTTCGGCGCAGCCGACATTCCGCGATGGTTCGGCTATCGCCTGGCGTACGACCTGGTCAGATCGTGGATGGACGCACGAGGCGGGAGCGCTGCTGCGTTGGTCCAGGAACCAGCCGAGACTTTCCTTCGCGCCCTCCAGTCGTGACGCGACAGCCCCTTTCGCTGACATCGCGCCGGGCCGCAGCCGTCGTCGGTGCAGTCACTTCCATGCACCGAGAATCTGAACTGCTGGCCGAACCCACCCCTGCTGGCACGAGCCCACGAGTCGCACAGGCGGATGCCCTGGAGTCCCACGCGTGCTGCACGTGGGTCAGCCGTTGTGTCCTGTGCGCCTCGTACGCTCCGAACCGCAGCGGAAACGGTAAGCCCCGACCGGCAAGGTGTGCACGTTGCACCCCAAACCGCGTGCACGGGCGGGCCGTTCACGCGTTGGGTCGCGCCCTCACCTCGGGCTTCGCGGTTTCGTAAGGACCCCGCCAGCCATTGTGATGTCTCAGGACATCGGCAAGGCCCGAACCCACGGATCGTGGGTTCGGGCCTCGGTCATGTTCGGCGTGGTTGGTAGGCCCTGGTGGGGGCTCGGCTACTGCAGCACGAAGCGGATCGTCGACCTGGTGGCGCTGACGAACCTGATGTGCGCCGTCCCCGTGGCACCCGCGAAGTGGCCTGTTCCGCCGGTCACGGCCGCGGTGACACCCTTCACCTGTACTCCGGAGAAGCGGATGACGTCTTGCAGCGTGAGGCTTCCGCGGGGCAGCGTCGCGGTGAGGATGCACTGCTGGCTGCCCTGGTTCGCCGCCGGGTCGATGCGGGTGTGCGTGCACACCCCGTTCAGCTCACCGACGCTGCGACCGTTGCGGTGCACGTTGTCGCTGAAGACGGAGTAGTCACCGATGTTGGTGCCATTCGGTGCCACGTCGATGTTCTTGGCCTGCTTGGTGATCGCGGTGACCCGGAAGGACTCACCGGCCGACGCGCTCGCGGACGTGACCAGGACGCCGGCCACCAGTGAAGCGGCGGCCAGAACGGAAAGTACAGCTACCCGTCGCATGTCGAACTCCCCCTTAGCCTCGGGTCGCCGGGACGTGGGTCGTCCCCGCTGCTCAAGTGCAGCACCCGGTGGTCGGCACCCACAATGGCGAGCAGAGGCTCGCCCCAACGCGTTACCGAAGAGGACGTTTGTCGGTGCGGCCCGAGGTCGTTGGTCACACCTCCTCGTGGCCGGGCGGCGTGGCGGGCTCGTCGAGCGTGACTGCCCGTGCCTGAAGCAGCGGGTGCCCGAGGAGCGCGTCCACCAGGCTCGCCGGTCCGCCGACGCACCTCCAGTCGTCGTCCCACAGGGTCGATACCAGCCACGAGTGGTCGAGGGGAAACATCAGCTCGGGCAGGGCGCTGTGCCACGGCGTGACGTTCTTGTTCGTCCGCCAGGCGGCGGCCTGGTCGGGCCCAGCCTCGACCAGGACGTAGGGCCACGAGTAGAGCCGCACACGTGGCGCGTCCGGGAAGACAAGGTCGGCGACCCCGGTCTCGAGGTAGCCCAGCCACCACGGCTGCGGCGGCAGCTGCGCGCGCAGCACGTCCAGGAGGGCCGCGTCCGACAGCCGCTTCTCCTCGTCGCCGTCCGGCACGATCACCGTGGCGTAGGCAGCGAAGGAGGACGGGATCGCCGTGGCGATCGTCCGACCGGGGCGGCGAATGTTGGCCGCGATCCAGGCGACCTCGGCGCTTCCGCCGACCCGCCAGGTCGTGCCGTCTCTGCCCACGGTGCCCATGATCCCCCGGCTGGCGCTCAGGAGCGGCGGGTCACCTGGTGCACCGTCCGTGAGTTCTGGTGGTTCATCACCAGGGTCGCGACGATGGAGATGGCTCCGCCGACCATGAGGATGACCCCGAGGGCAGCGCTGTTGTTCACGAACGGGAGCCGGACGTTGAGGGCCCAGCACAGCGCCGCGCCGATGGCGAGCATGGCGATGCCGGATCCGACCCCGTTGCTGGGACCGGCACCGGAGCGTCGGGTGTTGACCAGGACCGCGACGACGGCTACGACGACCCCGACGAGCATGAGGATGCTGCCGAGCGTGTTCACCTTGATGAACGGCAGGTTCGCGTCGACCGCCCAGTAGAGAATGGCCCCCACGGCGAAGAAGAAGGCGCCAGTTCCCAGACCCATGGGTCATCCTTTCGGCTAGCGGCGAGGAATCCGCGACTTTACCGACGGGTACGGCGGCCGGTCCACCCGCCCGGCGAGGGAGCGGTCGCACGGCTGCGTCGGGTTTCGGTCTAGGGTGCGGTGTACGACGGCGTCCGGCGCCGGCTCTCGGCGGCCGCGGGTGCCCGTCCCCGCGTCGACCTGGAGAGCCTGCGTTGGACACCCTGTCGCTGCCTGTGCTGTTCCTGCTGTTCCTCGCTGCTGCCGCGGCGATCTGGGTGGCCGGCGTCCAGCTCTCCGACCAGACCGACATCCTCTCCACCCGCCTGCACCTGGGCCAGGCCCTCGGCGGCCTGATCCTGCTGGCCATCGCCACCAACCTGCCGGAGATCGCGATCGTGGCCAGCGCGGCGGTCTCCGACAACCTGGGCGTCGCGATCGGCAACATCCTGGGCGGGATCGCCATCCAGACCGTCGTACTGGTGGTCCTCGACGTGTGGGGGGTGAGGGGCCCGCGCCCGCTCACCTACCAGGCGGCCTCGCTGGTGCTGATCCTGGAGGCGGCACTCGTGGTGGCGGTGCTGGCCGTCGTGGTGGCCGGCGCCCAGCTGCCGGACACCCTGATCGCGTTCCGGCTGACCCCGGGGGTGCTGCTCATCCTGGTGCTGTGGGTGACCGGCCTGTTCCTGCTCCGGCGAGCCGGCCGGTCGCTGCCCTGGCACGAGTCCGGGGAGGCACCGGAGAACCAGGAGAAGCCGCGCGGGCACTCTACGAAGCAGACCGAGCAGCAGGCCACCGCGAAGGGGATCAGCACCGCCCGGTCGGTGACCGTCTTCGGTGTCGCGGCGCTGGTCACCCTGGGCGCCGGCGTGGTTCTCGAGCGGAGCGGCGAGGCGATCGCCAACGGCATCGGCTTGTCGGGGGTGCTCTTCGGCGCCACGGTGCTGGCTGCCGCGACCTCGCTGCCCGAGGTCTCCACGGGCCTGACGTCGGTGCGGCTCGGTGACTATCAGCTCGCGGTCAGCGACATCTTCGGCGGCAACGCGTTCCTGCCGGTCCTGTTCCTGTTCGCGACGCTGATCTCCGGCCGGGCGGTGCTGCCGCACGCGCAGCCGACCGACATCTACCTCACCGGTGTCGGGATGCTCCTCACCCTCGTGTTCGCCGCCGGGCTGCTGTTCCGGCCGAGCCGCCGCGTCCTCGGGATGGGGCTCGACTCCCTCGTCGTGCTGCTGCTGTACCTGGTCGCGCTCGGCGGGCTGTTCGCCATCGCCTCCGGGTGACCGGTCAGCCGCTGGTCAACGCCGGATCGGCTGCTGGGATGACGGCCGATGCACACGCAGGGGACCCCAGACGTGAGTCGGCCGGATCACGTCGAGCGGTCGGTCGCTGACGAGAAGCACCACCCCGTCGTACTGCTGCAGCAGCCCTCGCAGCACCGGCAGGTAGGGCGCGCCCAGGTCCGCGTCCAGGTGGTCCAGCAGGAGCAGCGGCGGCGTGCCCAGCATCGCGCGGGCGAGCAAGACGCGTGCCCGCTCCGGTACGGCGAGGGGCGAGCCGCCATGACGAAGCTCGGTGTCTTGACCTCGCGGCAGCTTCGCGACGGTCTCGGCCAGGCCGAACTCGTCGAGAGCCTCCGTGGTGATCTCGAGGTCCGGGGTGCGGTAGTGAAGCGCTCTGGAAACGGTGCCCCTCTCGAGCCGCATGTCCCGGCCGGCGTAGCCCACGAGGGCGCGGCGATCCCGCGGATCGAGCAGGTGAGGCTCGTGGCCGGCCACCAGCACCCGTGCGCCGCGACCGGGGGGGTGCAGGCCGGCGAGGCGCTCCATGAGCTCGGTGGTCAGCCCGTGGTCATCGACAGCGAGCACGATCCTCGCGCCGTGCTGAGCCGCGAGGTCGGGCATCACGGATCCGCCGTCGAGGTGGACGCCGTGGACCTCCAGAACCGCGGCGGTGTCGGTCTGCTGACCGAACTCCACCGCGACCGCAGCGGGACGGATCGACGTCGAGCCCCCCGTCAGCGCTGGTTCCAGGATGTTCTTCGCCGCCCGGTACATCTGCCGGTACTCAACGACCCGGCCCAGGTCCTGCACCGGGACGATCAGGAAGCCCATCACCGCCACGGCCGCCGCGATCGTGCCCACGGGAAGGTTGGCGTACATGCCCATGGCCACGATCGCCGCCGTGCCCAGACCCGACGCGGTGGCCGCGCTCGCGCGCAGCGCGCCGGCAACCCGGGCACGGGCCACCGCCGCCTCCACCACCGCTCTGCTGCGTTCCTGGATCCGCCTCAGCTCACGGCTCTGCCCACCGCCGGCCCGGATGGCCGGAGCGGCCAGGACGGTATCGGCGATCTGGGCGCTCAGCCTTCCGCGCAGCTTGCGCAGGCGTCGGGAGCGTTCGTAGGCGGCTGACGTCAGGCCCCGCAAGGTCCAGGCCAGCGCCACCAGTGGAAAGGCGGCCGCTAGAGCAAAGAGCGGGTTCAGCACGGCTAACGCAACGGTGACGCCGACCACGAGCGGTACCCCCGACGCCAGGGGTGCCACCCCGGAGGCCATCCAGTTCTTCAAGGACGTCAGGTCGTTGGTGGTGCGCGCCACGGTGACGCCCAGCGAACGGCCTCCGGAGTCCTGGATGCTGGCCCGCAGCAACGCCGTCCGGACCTGGTGCACATAGTTCTGGCTCATCCTCTCGGCGAGCACCCGCTCGGCCAGCCGGAGCGAGCCGAGCGCGCACGCGGCGACAACGAGCAGGCTGAGCGACGCGACGGTCGTCCCCGTCGACGACGAATGAAAGGCTCGTCTGAGCGCGAATGCGCTTGCGCCGCCGGTCAGGGCCTGGGCCAGGCCGGTCGCGACCAGCGCGGACAGCCATCGGCGGCCGCGCCCCTGGAACAGGGGAGGCAGGGCCGGAGGCGCGCGGTGGTTCCTGGTGTGCGTTCTGCGTGCCATCGGTCAAGGGGCCACCAGGGTGGGGTCCCGGCTCGGGAGGGGACCCAGGTACGGCGACAGCACCCGGGCGGCCACCTCGGGGTCGGCCAGTTCGTTGGTGACGACCACCGGGATGCTCGTCGCCGTCTCCGCTTCTCTCGACGCAAGCGGAGATGACGTCACCACGCCCGTGACCGCGGCGACACTGAGGCCCAAGTCCGCGAGGAGTCGCACGCCCGCGAAGGCGCCGACGGCATCGACTGCCGTGAAGACCACCGCGTTCACGAAGTCCCCGAACAGCGGATTGGCCATGAGTTCGGCGGTCTCCGCCTGGAGCACCCCATCAGCGACCTCGAGAATGATCACGTCCGGGTCCGCCTGCCCGAGCGCGCCGACAATTCCGATGAACAGGGAGCGCAGCTCAGCGAAGGACAAGTGGTACGTCGACGGGTGGCCGAAGTCGGTGAAGTCCAGGACGGGCACCGCCCCAGAGTCGGCGAACAGCCACGCGTCCCGGCCCGCACCGGTGCCGGTGACCTTCCCCGCGGACACGCGCAACCCGGCTGCCGTCAGACCGCGGATCAGCGCTCCGGCCGTCGTGGTCTTCCCCGAGTCCATGGAGGTGCCGATCACCGCGACCAGAGGGGGGCGGGACGCGGACTGGGCCAACGCGCCGTTCCACAACCGGTGGGGAGCGTAGGACGCCAAGTTGACGACTACTCCCTCTCGCGCGAGCAGACCCAACGGCTCGATGACGGTCGGGTGCGCCATCTTGCTGTGTCGCGACAGCATCTGACCGGCGACGCCGCCGGCGGCCACGAGATGGGTCACACCCAGGTCGTGGGGCACCTCAGCCTCGAACTGGTCAGGCGCGTAGCGGTTCCCGTACGCGACCAGGATCTCGTCCCCCGGGAACAGCAGGGCACGGCGACTGTCCGGGCCCTCGATGGCCTGGTGCTGACCGATCTCCACGACCCTGGCCAGGGTGACGTCGCCACTGTGTGCGCGAAGACCCGGTGCCCTGTGCAGGTCGAAGCCCGTCGGTTCGGACCTGATGGCCCTGACGAGATGCCGGGTGGTGTAGGAGGCCTTGGCGCCGAGCAGGCGTCTGCTCGGTATGGGCTCGGTGGTCGTCAGCCGACCGCCATTCAGCTGCGGCTCTGCCGAGCTCCACGGAACCGATGCCTCGCTCAGCGCAGCTGCGAGGTTGGG
>DASSKA010000189.1:0-6294 GCA_035690905.1 Nocardioidaceae bacterium
TGCACGACGCGCTGGATGACCAGGTCCCGGTCGTAGGGTCGGGGGACGTGCCGGATCCGGTGCAGCCCCTGCTCCTGGGCGGCGGACTCGAAGACGAAGTGCCCGTAGTTCAGCAGCCTGCCGAGCACCGGCTTCTCCACGGTGATGTCGAGGATCCGGCCGAGCGGCATGGTTGCGAGCCGCCGGCCGAGCACGCCGCGCACCCGGAACACGCGCATGTTCGTGACCACGAACCGGTCCATGTGCCGGGCGACCGCCTTGCCCGCCGCGTGCGCCAGCAGGCCCAGCCCGATCAGGAAGGGCAGCCAGGCAGCCTGCACGGAGACCACGAAGCAGAGCCCGAGGAAGAGCAGTCCGACCAGCGCCTCGGCGACAGGCCCGACGTAGACCACCCAGTGGTGCGCCACCTCGTCGACGATGACCTCGTCCTCGTCGCGAAGCAGGTGCTTGCCGATCTTCGGGTCGAACGAGGACGCGATCCAGCCGGTCACTAGAGGGCGGTGACGAACTCGATGATGTTGCTGACCGCGGACCCGACGCCGCCGGCCGCACCGCGCACCGCGTCGGCCGCGCCCTGTGGCTGGCTGACCAGGTAGATCAGCACGAACACGACCGCGATCCAGCCCAAGAACTTCCGCATGGCTCCTCCGACCCGACTTTCCGCTGACCGAGCACGGGGCGCGGCGTCACCCCGCCGGGCTACATGAATAGCACGAATGGACTAGTCACGAACAGAGGCGCGCGGGCAACAGGTCGCGTCGGGCTCAGAGCCGGCCGGACTCGGTGTACGACGAACCGCCGCCGTCGCGCAGGGTGCGGAGCGCGGACTCGATCCGCCGCGCGGTGAAATCGGCGCAGTGGGCGCGGATCTCGGCCAGGTCGCAGAACTGTGCGGAGCGGATCTCGCGGTCCTGCTCCACCACCTCCTCGATCAGGCTCTCCGGGTGCAGCCCGCCGTCGAAGACCAGGCAGAGCGCGTCGTCCCAGCCGCTCCAGGCCGGCAGCCAGTCGGTGAGCAGCAGGGCGCCGGTCTTCAGGGACAGCCCGAGCTCCTCCTCGACCTCGCGGGACACCGCCAGCCGCGGCGACTCACCGACCTCGACCACCCCGCCGGGCAGGTCCCAGTCGGTCTTGTAGGTGAGCCGGCACAGCAGCACCCGGTCCCGGTCGTCGCGCACCAGCATCTGCGCAATCGCCCGCTTGCGGGGGAGGAAGGAGTTCAGCAGGGCGCGGAAGCTCTCCGGCTCGGTGATCGGCGGGTCGGTGGCCAGCCGGGCCAGCACCACCGTCGCCGTCGCCTCGGACCGGTCGGCCATGCCCGCGACCACCCGGCGCACGCCCTCCCGGTGCAGCCCGGCCCGGGTTGCCACACGGAGCGAACGGACGTTGTCCGGGTCGACGTGAGCCTCCACGCGCTGCAGGCTCAGGGTGGTGAGCGCGTACTCGACCAGCAGTCGGACCGCTCGGGTGGCGTAGCCGCGGCCGCGGTGGCCGGCGTACAACGTCCAGGACAGCTGCCCGATGCGTTCGCCGCGGTCACGCACCTCGACGCTGCCCACGATCTCGCCGCCGTGCTCGACGACGAAGTTGACCACCGACCGGCCCTCGCCGTACCGCCGGCGCCACTCCTCGACGGCGCGCTGGTGCTGCTCGTACGACGGAGTGATGGTCGGGAACCCGAGCCAGTGGGCGATCTCCTCGTCGTGACCGGCGATGGCCGGCGCGATGTCCTCCTCGCGCCACGGGCGCAGCACCACGACACCGTCGGTCAGCTCCGGCTGTTGCGGCTGCGGCACGCGATCGGGCTGCTCCTGGCTCACCTCTCCACCCTAGCCAGCCCCCGTTCAGCCGGCGCTCGTGATGTGTTGAGCCGACGCTTGTGCACCATCGGGGCCGCACAGCGCCCGCCGTACTCCCCACGGGAAAGGGAACCCGTCCACGGTGAATTCACCATGGGAAGCGTCCCCTTACCAGGGTCCCATGGTAAAGAGCCGAGCGGCAGCGCCGGTTGGACGCTGCGCGAGCGCCGGGTCAACGGGGAGTGAGCCAGAGGGTGCCGAGCGGTGGCACGTTCAGGGTGGCCGACGCGGGCAGCCCGTGCCAGGGCTCGTCGGCGGCGTGCACCGAACCGAGGTTCCCGACGCCGGATCCGGAGTACACATCCGAGTCGGAGTTCAGCAGCTCGTCCCAACGGCCGGCGGCCGGCATGCCGAGCCGGTAGCCCTGGTGCGGCACTGCGGAGAAGTTGGACACGCAGACCAGCGTCGAGCCGTCCGCCCCTCGCCGTACGAACGAGAACGTGTTGTTGTCGGCGTCGTTGGCGTCGATCCAGGAGAACCCGGCCGGGTCGAAGTCCCGGGTCCACAGTGCCGGGTGCTCGCGGTAGGTCCGGTTCAGGTCGCGCACCAGGGACTGCACGCCGCGGTGCTCGACGTGGTCGAGCAGCCACCAGTCCAGCTCCCGGCTCTCGGCCCACTCGGCCTCCTGGGCGATCTCCGACCCCATGAACAGCAGCTGCTTGCCGGGATGCGCCCACATGTAGGCCAGGTAGGCGCGCAGGTTCGCCAGCTGACGCCACCGGTCACCGGGCATCTTGCGCAGCAGCGAGCCCTTGCCGTGCACCACCTCGTCGTGGCTCAGCGGCAGGATGTAGTTCTCCGAGTAGGCGTAGACCATCGAGAAGGTCATCTGGCCGTGGTGGTACTTCCGGTGCACCGGGTCGTGCTCGAGGTAGCCGAGCGTGTCGTGCATCCAGCCCATGTTCCACTTGAACCCGAAGCCGAGCCCGCCCAGGTGCGTCGGCCGGGTCACGCCCGGCCAGGACGTCGACTCCTCCGCGATCGTCATCGCGCCGGGCACCCTGCGATAGCAGGTGGCGTTCATCTCCTGCAGGAACGACACCGCCTCGAGGTTCTCCCGGCCGCCGTGGATGTTCGGCTGCCACTGGCCCTCCTCGCGGGAGTAGTCCAGGTAGAGCATCGAGGCGACGGCGTCCACGCGCAGGCCGTCGATGTGGAACTCCTCGAGCCAGTACAGCGCGTTGGCGACCAGGAAGTTGCGGACCTCCTTGCGGCCGAAGTTGAACACGTAGGTGCCCCAGTCCGGGTGCTCGCCGCGGGTCGGGTTCGGGTCCTCGTACAGCGGCGTCCCGTCGAAGCGGGCCAGCGCGAACTCGTCCTTGGGGAAGTGCGCGGGCACCCAGTCCACGATCACCCCGATGCCGGCCTGGTGCAGCCGGTCGACGAGGTAGCGGAACCCGTCCGGGTCGCCGAGCCGGGCCGTCGGCGCGTAGTACGACGTGACCTGGTAGCCCCACGACCCGCCGAACGGGTGCTCCATCACCGGCAGGAACTCCACGTGCGTGAAGCCGAGGTCGGTGAGGTAGCCGACCAGCTCGTCGGCGAGCTGGCTGTAGGAGCGGTGCTGCCGCCAGGAGCCGAGGTGCATCTCGTAGACGGCCATCGGCCGCGCGTGCGCCCCGTCCCCGGAGGCACGCTGGTCCATCCAGGCGTCGTCGCCCCACTGGTAGTGGGAGTCGTAGACCACCGACGAGGTCTGCGGCGGCACCTCGGTGTGGAACGCCAGCGGGTCGGCCTTCTCGCGCCACGCGCCATCCGGTCCGAGGAGCGCGAACTTGTACTTCGTGCCGGTGCCGACCTCTGGCACGAACAGCTCCCACACACCGGAGATGCCCATCTGCCGCATCGGGTGCTCGCGCCCGTCCCAGCTGTTGAAGTCGCCCTTGAGGCGCACTCCGCGGGCGTGCGGCGCCCACACCGCGAACGAGGTGCCGGTCACCGTCCCGTGTGCGCTGTCGTAGCTGCGCACGTGCGCGCCGAGCACCTGCCACAGCTGCTCGTGCCGGCCCTCGTTGATCAGGTGCAGGTCCACCTCGCCGAGGCTGGGCAGGTAGCGGTAGGCGTCGTCGTACCGCCTCGGCTCGCTGCCCTGGTAGCCGACCTCGAGCCGGTAGTCGGGCGGCTCGGGGAGGTCGAGGGACCCGACCCAGATGCCCTCTCGCTCGTGGCGCAGCGGGACCCGCCCACCGTCGTACACCACCACCACCGACTCGGCGAGCGGGCGCAGCGCGCGCACGGTCACACCGCCGGCGTGCGGGTGCGCGCCGAGCACGCCGTGCGGGTCGCCGTGCTCGCCGGAGGCGACCTGGCTGAGCACCTCCGGGTCGACGGGCAGGGTGGCCGGGGGAGCGTCACTCATGCGCGGTTGCCTCCTGGTCCTCGTGTACGACGGAGTGGGCGATCCGGCCCACGGCGGCCAGCGGGATCTCCAGCCAGCTCGGCCGGTTGCGTGCCTCGTAGACGGTCTCGTAGACCGCCTTGTCGATCTCGTAGGCGCGGAGCAGCACCTGTTCGTCGGGGGCCAGCCCCTGGCCGGTCGGCCGGTCGAGCGCCTCGACGTAGCCGGCGAGGTACTCGGTGCGGTTCCGCTCGGCCCACTCGCCGGCCCGGTAGGCGATCTGCGCGTGCGCCTCCTGGTCGGCGTCGAGGTCGACCTCGACCGCGTGGGCGGCGTAGTCGAACGACCGCATCATGCCGGCGACGTCCCGCCACGGCGAGTCCGGCCGGACCCGCTCGGACAGCGGCTTGGCGGGTTCGCCTTCGAAGTCGACGATCTTCCAGCCCTTGACGGTGCGCAGCGTCTGGCCGAGGTGCAGGTCACCGTGCACGCGCTGGACGACGACCGGGTGGGCGATGGTGGTGAGCGCGTCGAATGCCGAGCGCAGCGCCACGGCGTGCTGCTGCAGGTCCGGAACGACGGCGATAGCGTCGTCCAGCCGGGCCCGCATCGCCGTGGCCAGGCCGCGCAGCCGCTCCTCGCCCCACGTCTCGGTGGGAAAGTGCTCGGCGAGCGCGGTGTGCACGTGCGCGGTGGCCACGCCGAGCCGGAAGGACTCCGAGGCGAAGTCGCCGCCCACCTCGTAGGCGTGCAGGTCCGCCTCGGCGAACAGGTCGCGGACGCTGGCCAGCGCGAGCCCCCACCCGTCGCTCGCGGTGCGCAGGAACTGCTGGAGCATCGCCAGCTGCAGCGGCTCGGTGGTGTCGTCGCCGGGGAGCAGCTCGAGCCAGCCGAAGAGCTGCGCGACGTGCTCGATCCCGGCGCGGGTCAGCGCCTCGTGGATCTCGATGTCGGGATTGCGGCCGGGGGTGACCTTGCGGAACACCTTCATCAGCGAGTCCTCGCCGAACGCGAGCGAGGAGTTGCTCTGCTCGCCGGAGAACAGCGCGGACTGCGCCTCGGTGTCCAGGTCGTGGCCGGACAGCCGGTGGAACAGCAGGTCGCCGGCCCGGTGCAGGTCACCCTCCGCACGAGCAAACGCCTGCAGCCACAGGGCTGTCGCGTTCCGGTCGTGCATCGCGTCGTACACGTGCACCCGGCCGAGCTCCTCGTCGTCCCACTCGCCGATGCGCGCGTGCGCCAGCCGCTCCTGAGGTTCGTCGTAGTAGACCATCGGGACCTGGTACAGCTCGCTCGCCCCGTCGTCGTAGTCGACGGTGACCAGCTCGATGCGGACCCGGATCCCGGACTCGCCGGCCTCCAGCCACGGCAGCCGGTGCACCACGCCGACACTGAACGGCCGGCCCTTGCCGCCGAACCAGCGGGCGGAGCCGACGTACTCCTCCAGCTCGCTGTTCACGCGCCCGGCCCCTCACCGGCCGGCTCCGGCTCGGGCTCTGGCAGCCGGAACCAGTAGAAGCCGTAGGCGCCGAGGGTGAGCAGGTAGGGCAGCTCGCCGATCTTCGGAAAGCGCACTCCGCCGATCAGCTCGATCGGCTCTATGCCCTCCCAGCGGCGGAGGTCGAGCTCGACCGGCTGCGGGAACCTCGACAGGTTGTTCACACACAGCACGACATCGCCGTCGTGGTGGCGCACGTAGCTGAGCACGCTCGGGTTGGAGCCACCGAGGTCGATGAAGCTGCCGAGCCCGAAGGCGTGGTGCTTCTTGCGCGCGTGGATCATCCGCCGCGTCCAGTGCAGCAGCGACGACGCGTTCTCCAGCTCTGCCTCGACATTGACCGCTTGGTACCCGAAAACCGGGTCCTGGATCACTGGCAGCAGCAACCGTCCGGGGTTCGCGGCCGAGAAGCCGGCGTTGCGGTCGCCGGTCCACTGCATCGGTGTGCGCACGCCGTCCCGGTCGCCGAGCCAGATGTTGTCGCCCATCCCGATCTCGTCGCCGTAGTACAGCACCGGCGACCCCGGGAGCGAGAGAAGGAGCGCGGTGAACAGCTCCATCTGGTTGACGTCGTTCTCCAGCAGCGGGGCGAGCCGGCG
>DASSKA010000190.1:0-17094 GCA_035690905.1 Nocardioidaceae bacterium
GTGCACACCCTGTTCACCGAGATCGCGCCGCACTTCGCCGAGCGGCCGGGCGGCTACACCCGGATCACCAAGATCGGTCCGCGCAAGGGCGACAACGCCCCGATGGCGGTCATCGAGCTGGTGACCGAGGAGTACTCCGCCGCGGCCAAGGAGGCTCCGGCGAAGAAGACCACGAAGAAGTCTTCTGCGAAGAAGGCGGCCACCAAGAAGGCGGCGCCTGCCGAGGAGCCGGCTGCCGAGGTGACCGAGGAGCCGACCGCCGAGGCCGCTCCCGAGGCGACCGAGGAGCCGACCGCCGAGGCCGCTCCCGAGGCGACCGAGGAGGAGGCCGCTCCCGAGGAGGAGAAGCCCGCCGAGTGAGCTGAGCGCCCCTGGCGCACCGTCACGCAGAGTGGCGGCAGATGACATCCGCCGGTGGCGGACACGTCGTCTGCCGCCACTTCTGCGTTTGAAAGGATGAGCAGGTGCGGCTGCGAATCGACCTGGGCTATGAGGGCTCCGAGTTCCACGGCTGGGCGACCCAGCCGGGGCTGCGCACCGTCCAGCGGACGCTCGAGAAGGCACTCGCTCAGGCGCTGCGGGTGGGGGAGGTCCGGGTCACCTGCGCCGGCCGCACCGACACCGGGGTGCACGCCCGGGGTCAGGTGGCCCACCTCGACATCGACGAGGAAGTCCTCGCGGCCTCGGCCGGCCGCAGCAAGCAGGCACCCCCCGACGCGCTGCTGCATCGGCTCAACGGCATCCTGCCCCCGGATGTCCGGGTGCTCTGCGTGGCCGAGGCGGCTCCCGGGTTCGACGCCCGGTTCTCTGCCCGGTGGCGCCGGTATGCCTACCGGATCGCCGATGCGCCCGCCCTGCTGGACCCGCTGCAGCGACGGTTCGTGCTCACCTGGCCCCGCGAGCTGGACCTGGTGGCCATGAACGAGGCGGCCGGGGCCGTCATCGGCGAGCACGACTTCGCGGCGTTCTGCCGCAAGCGGGAGGGCGCCACCACCATCCGCCGGCTGATCGAGCTGTCCTGGTCGCGGGACCCGCGCGGGCTCGCGGTGGGCACCGTGCGCGCCGACGCGTTCTGCCACAACATGGTGCGGGCACTGGTCGGCTGTCTGATCACCGTCGGGGAGGGACGGCGGCCGCCGGGCTGGGCGCACGACGTGCTGGCCGCCGGCGTGAGAGACCCAGCGGTGACCGTCGTACACCCGCACGGCCTCACCCTCGAGGAGGTCGCCTACCCGCCCGACGATGAGCTGGCCGCCCAGGCAGAGACCGCCCGGGTGGTGCGCACCCTCGCGCCGGGAGCGCGCGGATGAGCGAGCACTACTTCTCCGCCGACCCGACGAGCGCCTTCGAGCGGGCGCCGGTAGATGCCCGGGTGTGGGGCCACCACCTGGCCCTCACCTCGGGCTCGGGGGTGTTCTCCCGGGGCCGGCTCGACGGGGGTACCGCGGTGCTGTTCCGCGAGACCGAGCCGCCGGAGGGCGGCACACTGCTCGACCTCGGGTGCGGGTACGGCGTGATCGGACTCGCCCTCGCGGCCGCTGCGCCAGGAGCGACCGTCTGGGGCGTGGACGTCAACGAGCGCGCCCTGCTGCTGGCCAACGAGAACGCCTCGTCCCTCGGCCTCACCGACAGGTTCCGGGCGGTGCTCCCGGAGCAGGTGCCCGCCGACCTGGTCTTCGACGAGATCTGGAGCAACCCGCCGATCCGGGTCGGCAAGCAGGCACTGCACGACCTGCTGTCCACCTGGCTGCCCCGCCTCACTCCCGGCGGCCGGGCGGTGCTGGTGGTCGGCAAGAACCTCGGCGCCGACTCGCTGCAGCGCTGGCTGGGCGAGCAGGGCTACCCGACCGGCCGGCTGGCCAGCGCGAAGGGCTTCCGGGTGCTGGAGACGCGCCGCGCCTAACCAGATGGTTCGATAGGGGCATGAACGCCTATGAAGCCGCCGCCGACCGCTACGACACCGTGCAGTACCGCTTCTGCGGCCGGAGCGGACTGAAGCTGCCCGCCCTCTCGCTCGGCCTGTGGCAGAACTTCGGCGACGACCGCCCGGAGGAGACCCAGCGGGCCATCCTGCGCCGCGCCTTCGACCGCGGCATCACCCACTTCGACCTGGCCAACAACTACGGACCGCCGTACGGCCGGGCCGAGACCAACTTCGGGAAGTACCTGCGCGAGGACTTCGCCGCGCACCGCGACGAGCTGGTCATCTCCACCAAGGCCGGCTGGGACATGTGGCCGGGCCCCTACGGCCAGGGCGGCGGGTCCAGGAAGTACGTGCTCGCCTCGCTCGACCAGTCGCTGTCGCGGATGGGGCTGGACTACGTCGACATCTTCTACAGCCACCGTTTCGACAAGGACACCCCGGTCGAGGAGACCATGATGGCGCTGGACCACGCGGTGCGGTCCGGGAAGGCGCTGTACGCCGGCATCTCGTCCTACTCGGCGAAGTGGACCCGCGAGGCCGCCACGATCGCCCGTGAGCTGGGCACGCCGCTGCTGATCCACCAGCCGTCGTACTCCATGCTCAACCGCTGGATCGAGGAGGGCCTGCTCGACGAGCTCGAGGAGCAGGGGATGGGCTGCATCGTGTTCACGGCGCTGGCCCAGGGGGTGCTCACCGACCGGTACCTGGACGGCATCCCCGCGGACTCCCGGGCGGCGCGGGCGAACAGCACGCTGCCGTCGGAGCACCTCGACGACGCCACCCTTCGCCACGTGCGCCGGCTCAACGAGATCGCCGCCGAGCGCGGCCAGAAGCTCGCCCAGATGGCGCTGCAGTGGGTGCTGCGCGACCGGCGGGTCACCTCCGCGGTGATCGGGGCCTCGTCGGTCGAGCAGCTGGACACCAACCTGGACGCGCTGGCCGGGCCGGAGCTCACCGACGAGCAGCTCGCGGCGATCGACCAGGACGCCGTCGAGTGCGGGATCAACCTCTGGGCGCACGTCACTCAAGAGTGACCGTCCTCACGAAATTCGGGTACTTCGGGGGGAGGACACCTTCCACCGGTTGGGGCATGATCCGGTCATGACCAAGTACGTCTACGCCTTCGCCGAGGGCAGCAAGGACCAGAAGGACCTGCTCGGCGGCAAGGGCGCGAACCTGGCCGAGATGTCCAACCTCGGGCTGCCGGTGCCACCAGGTTTCACGATCAGCACCGACGCCTGCCGGGCCTACCTCGGGGTCTCGACGGGCTCGACCACCGGCGAGCTGCCCGACGGCTTGGACGAGGAGATCACCGAGCACCTGCACGCGCTGGAGACGGCGATGGGCAAGCGGCTCGGGGACTCCGAGGACCCGCTGCTGGTCTCCGTGCGCTCCGGCGCGAAGTTCTCCATGCCCGGGATGATGGAGACCGTCCTCAACGTCGGCCTCAACGACAAGTCCGTGCAGGGCCTGGCCGCCAAGGCCGACGGGGACGAGCGGTTCGCCTACGACTCCTACCGGCGGCTGCTGCAGATGTTCGGCAGCACGGTGCTCGGCATCGAGGCGTCGGTGTTCCACGAGGCGCTCGACGAGCTGAAGGACCAGCGCGGAGCGGCCAACGACGTGGACCTGGGCGTCGACGACTTCCGCGACCTGGTCTCGACGTACAAGGGCCTGATCAAGGAGCACGCCGGGCGGGAGTTCCCGCAGGACCCGCGGGAGCAGATGGACATGGCCATCCGGGCGGTCTTCGACTCCTGGAACACCGAGCGGGCGGTGCTCTACCGCCGCCAGGAGCGCATCCCCGAGGACCTCGGCACCGCGGTGAACGTGGTCAGCATGGTGTTCGGCAACTGCGGCTCGGACTCCGGCACCGGGGTCGCGTTCACCCGTGACCCTGCCTCCGGCGCGCAGGGCGTCTACGGCGACTACCTGCAGAACGCTCAGGGTGAGGACGTCGTCGCCGGCATCCGCAACACCGTCCCGCTGGCCGAGCTGGAACGCATCGACAAGTCGTCGTACGACGAGCTGCTCGGCATCATGCAGACCCTGGAGGAGCACTACCGGGACCTGTGCGACATCGAGTTCACCATCGAGCGCGGCAAGCTCTGGATGCTGCAGACCAGGGTCGGCAAGCGCACCGCCGAAGCGGCGTTCCGGATCGCCACCCAGCTCGTCGACCAGGGCCTCATCGACATGGACGAGGCGGTACGACGGGTCAACGGGGCCCAGCTCGCCCAGCTGATGTTCCCGCGCTTCGACACCGGCGCGCAGCGCAAGCCGATCGCGCAGGGCATGAACGCCTCACCGGGAGCCGCGGTGGGCAAGGCGGTGTTCGACTCCACGACTGCGGTGGAGTGGGCCGGCCGGGGGGAGGACGTGATCCTGGTCCGTCGAGAGACCAACCCCGAGGACCTCAAGGGCATGGTGGCCGCCAAGGGCATCCTCACCTCCCGCGGTGGGAAGACTTCGCACGCCGCCGTGGTCGCCCGAGGCATGGGGCGCACGTGCGTCTGCGGCGCGGACGCGCTGGACGTGGACGTCAAGGCCAAGAAGTTCACCGGTCCGGACGGGACCGCCGTCGAGGAGGGCGACGTGATCTCCATCGACGGCACCACCGGGGAGGTGTTCGCCGGGGAGGTGCCGGTCGTGGACTCGATGGTGGTGCGCTACTTCGAGGGCGACGAGCCCGCGGCGTCCGACGAGGTGGTCGGCGCGGTAGCGCGCATCATGGAGCACGCGGACGCCACCCGTCGCCTCGTCGTACGTGCGAACGCGGACAACGCCGAGGACGCCGCCCGGGCCCGCCGGTTCGGGGCGCAGGGGATCGGGCTGTGCCGGACCGAGCACATGTTCCTCGGCGAGCGGCGGGAGCTGATCGAGAACCTGATCGTGGCCGAGGGCATCGAGGGCCGGCGCGAGGCGCTGTCGGCGCTGCTGCCGATGCAGCGCTCGGACTTCGTGGAGATCTTCGAGGCGATGGACGGGCTGCCGGTGACCATCCGGCTGATCGACCCGCCGCTGCACGAGTTCCTGCCCGACTTCACCGACCTGTCCGTGGCTGTGGCTCTCGAGGACGAGAAGGGCAACCAGAACACCAAGCACCACAAGCTGCTGGCGGCGGTGCAGCGGCTGCACGAGCAGAACCCGATGCTCGGGCTGCGCGGCGTGCGGCTGGGCATCGTGATCCCGGGACTGTTCTCGATGCAGGCCCGAGCGATCCTGGAGGCGGCCGCGGAGCGACTCGGGGCCGGCGGCAACCCGTGCCCGGAGATCATGATCCCGCTGGTCGCGACGGTGCAGGAGCTGGAGCTGGTGCGCGCCGACATCGAGCGGGTCGCCGCCGAGGTGCAGAAGGAGGCCGGGGTCGAGATCGACTTCAAGGTCGGCACCATGATCGAGCTGCCGCGCGCGGCGATGGCGGCTGACGAGATCGCCACGTCCGCCGACTTCTTCTCCTTCGGCACCAACGACCTGACCCAGATGACCTGGGGGTTCTCGCGCGACGACGTGGAGGCGGCGTTCTTCAGCACCTACCTGGACAAGGGCGTGTTCGGGGTGTCGCCGTTCGAGTCGCTCGACGTGACCGGGGTCGGCCAGCTGGTGCGCATCGCCGTGGAGAAGGGTCGCGCGGCGCGCCCCGACCTGCACCTCGGGGTGTGCGGCGAGCACGGCGGAGACCCGGACTCGATCCACTTCTTCGACGAGGTCGGTCTCGACTACGTGTCCTGCTCACCGTTCCGGGTGCCGGTCGCCCGTCTGGAGGCAGGCCGGTCGGCGGCGGAGGCCATCTCGGACACCGCCTGACCGCGCCCGGTGCCGCGGCCGGGACGGGGGCCGGGAGATCGGCCGGACCGGCGGCCGGGAGACCGTCCGGACCGGGGTCCGGGACGTCGGCCGGCCGGGCGGTCGGGTCGCGGAGGCGGCACCAGCCCTGGCAGCGCGGCCAAATGCGGCGGCTGCCCGAACGTGGCGACGACCAGGAACAGCGCACCGAGGGCGAGGACGGGCACGTCGACTGCGCGGATCCATCCCGTCAGCGCCAGGTCGTGCACGGAGGCGGTCCCCGCGATGTACGAGCCGACGAGCGCGGCCAGCCAGAACGCTGCCCCGAGCGCCAGCAGGAACACACCCGCGAACAGCGGCCTGCGCAGGCCGAGGAGGCCCAGCGGCACCGCGGTGACGAAGACGAGCACGGCGGACACCTGGCTGGCCAGGTCCCCGGGGACCAGCCCGACGGACCCGACGAGCAGGACGACCTCGGCGACCGCGGCGCTGGTCCAGCCCAGGACCGGACCGGCGCGGTCCGGGCGTAGCAGGGCGAGGGCGGCGAGCGCGACCAGCAGCACCATCCAGCACGCGACGAGCAGCATCGCCTGCCAGTCGCCGCGAGGAACCAGCTCCCGGACCAGCGCCGCCCCGGCGTACACCCCGTAGGCGAGCGTGAGCGCCACCCCGAGATATCTGCCGACTCCTGCCATCGCTTCCATCATCGCGCGGACGGGCGGACCCGGACCTCTCCTTGCGGACCGGTGGTCCGGTGTTCCAGCGCACCGGCGAGCAGGAACAGACCGCCGATCACGAGCACGGGCAGCACCACGGCGGCCGCGGAGCCGCCGATCCCGGTCCGGTGCCCGTGCACGGCCGCGTCCAGCAGCGCGGCGACCACGAGGGCGGCTGCGGCTGCGACCAGGAGCATCCCGGCCGGTCGGGGCCGGCGCACCCCGTGGAAGGCCAGGGCCACCGCCAGGGCGAAGACGGCGATCGCACCCATCGGACCGGTCTGCCCGCGCGGGTCGACGAGAGTACCTGCGAGCAGCACGAACACGACGACCGCCCCGGTGACCCAGACCAGCACGGTTGCTGCCCGGTCGGGCCGCAGCAGGACCAGCGCGACGAGCGCCACCAGGGGGACCAGCCACGAGGCCACCAGGCCGGCCGCTGCCGCCCCGCCCGGGTCGGCGAAGGTCTCGCCGATCACGAATGCGCCGCCCAGCACGGCGTACAGCATCGCCAGCCCGAAGGCGACGTACCTCAGGATCCTCGCGGACATCCGCACCACCCCTGGGCGAAGCCTCACACGGCACGTGAGCGAGGAGCAGAGCCGTTGGTCCCGGGAACGGTTGCCGACCGGCATGCCGCCGGAAACCGAGGTGCGGCGCCCGGCCGTGATGGGGGAGCATGGTCGACCGTGGGTCACGTCGATGTCGCTGGGGTCCGGTACGAGCTGCCGGACGGACGCGTGCTGCTCGAGGACGTGTCGTTCCGGGTGGGCGACGGTGCGAAGGTGGCGCTCGTGGGTGCGAACGGAGCCGGCAAGACCACGTTGCTGCGGATCATCACCGGCGAGCTCGTCCCGCACGCCGGTGCGGTGACCCGCTCCGGCGGGCTCGGCGTGATGCGGCAGATGGTGGGCCGTGGCGCGTCGACGGTGCACGAGCTGCTGCTGTCGGTCTCGCCGCCGCGGATTCGCGAGGCCGCCGAGCGGGTGGACGCGTGCGAGCTGCGGCTGATGGAGGCCGACGACGAGAAGACCCAGATGAAGTACGCCGAGGCGCTGGCCGAGTGGGCCGACGCCGGCGGCTACGACATCGAGGTCACCTGGGACGTGTGCTGCACGGCCGCCCTCGGAGTCCCGTTCGACCGGGCGAAGTACCGCGAGCTGAGCACCCTGTCCGGCGGTGAGCAGAAGCGCCTGGTGCTGGAGTTCCTGCTCGCCGGTCCCGACGACGTGCTCCTGCTGGACGAGCCGGACAACTTCCTCGACGTGCCCGGGAAGCAGTGGCTCGAGCAGCGCATCAACGACTCGGCGAAGACGATCCTGTTCATCAGCCACGACCGGGAGCTGCTGAACAACACCGCGACTCGGGTGGTCACCGTCGAGCTCGGCGCCGGTGCCGGTGCCGGCGGGGGCAACACCGTGTGGACGCACCCCGGTGGGTTCGCGTCCTACCACGAGGCGCGGCGGGCCCGGTTCGCCCGCTTCGAGGAGCTCCGCAAGCGCTGGGACGAGGAGCACGCCAAGCTGCGCGCGCAGATGCTGATGTACAAGCAGAAGGCCGCCTACAACTCCGACATGGCCTCGCGCTACCAGGCCGCCCAGACCCGGCTGCGCAAGTTCGAGGAGGCCGGCCCGCCCACCGCGCAGCCCCGCGAGCAGCAGGTGACCATGCGGCTGAGGGGCGGCCGGACCGGGAAGCGCGCGGTGGTCTGCGAGTCGCTGGAGCTCCGTGTCGACGGGCCCTCCGGGCCCGGGGGCCTGATGCGTCCGTTCGACCTGGAGGTGTGGTACGGCGAGCGGGTGGCCGTGCTGGGCTCCAACGGCTCGGGCAAGTCACACTTCCTGCGACTGCTGGCAGTCGGAGGAACAGACCCCGACGTCGAGCACCGGCCGGTCTCAGACACGCCGGTCTCAGCCGTCCAGCACACCGGGCGGGCGCGCCTCGGCGCGCGGGTACGTCCGGGCTGGTTCGTGCAGACCCACCAGCATCCGGAGCTGGTCGGCCGGACTTTGCTGGAGATCCTGCACCGCGGCGACGAGCACCGGGACGGGATGCCGCGGGAGCCGGCGTCGCGTGCGCTGGACCGCTACGAGCTCGCCCACGCCGCCGAGCAGCGCTTCGAGTCGCTGTCCGGGGGGCAGCAGGCACGGTTCCAGATCCTGCTGCTCGAGCTGTCCGGGGCGACGCTGCTGCTGCTCGACGAGCCGACCGACAACCTGGACGTGGAGTCGGCCGAGGCGCTCGAGGAGGGTCTCTCGTCGTATGACGGGACGGTGCTCGCCGTGACCCATGACCGATGGTTCGCGCGGGGTTTCGACCGGTTCCTGGTGTTCGGCGAGGACGGGTCGGTGTACGAGTCCACGGAGCCCGTCTGGGACGAGGGCCGGGTCGAACGCGCTCGCTGACGGGCACGTCCAGGAAGGCTCTCGACGCGTCGACGTTGGAAAGCGGTGGAAAGTCGGGCGTCGATCTGTCCGCTTTGGCAGTAATCTTCCGCGGTGACCTCGACCTTGGCGCCGAGAGGCTCCGGCTGGCGCGGGCCACTGGCGAGCCCGCCGTACCGGCTGCTGCTGACCGCGCAGACGGTCAACGCGTTCGGCAGCGCGATCACGCCGGTGGCGCTCGCGTTCGCGGTGATCGACCTCGGTGGCTCCGCGACCCAGCTCGGACTGGTGGTCGCGGCGTTCGCTGCGGCGGAGGTCGCGACCACCCTGTTCGGCGGGGTGCTCGGTGACCGCGTCTCCCGGGCGGTCATGCTGCAGGGCTCGAACACGCTCAGCGCGATCGTCCAGGCGTTCGCGGCGGCGAGCCTCATCGGAGGCTGGTCCAGCGTGTGGCTGCTGGGGCTGCTCGGTGCGGTGGCTGGATGCGTCTCCGCGCTGGGCAGGCCGAGCTCGCAGGCGATCACCCCGCAGACCGTGCCGCCCGAGGAGCTGCCGGCGGCGATCTCGCTGCGCCGGATCGGCCAGAACACCGCGGTGGCGCTCGGCTTCTCCGTCGCCGGAGTGCTGGTTGCGGCGTTCGGTTCCGGATGGGCCATCGGGATCGACGCGGCGACGTACGCCTTCGCGGCCGTGTGCTTCGCGATGCTGAAGGTGCCGCCGCTGCCGGCGCCGGCCGGCGAGTCGATGCTGACCGGGCTGCGTGCCGGTGCGGCCGAGGTGTTCCGGCACGCGTGGCTGTGGGTGCTGATCGCCCAGGCGCTGGTCTACCACCTGTTCTACGGGGGCGCGCAGGGCGTGCTCGGCCCGTTCGTGGTCAAGCGGCACTACGGCGAGGCCGCGTGGGGGTGGGCGCTGGGCGCGCTGATGGTGGGCTTCATCGTCGGCGGCCTGGCGACGCTGCGGTTCCGGCCCCGGCGCAGCCTGTTCGCGGGCACGGTCATGCTCTCTCTCACCGCCGTGTTCCCGCTGGCGCTGGCCCTGCACCCGGCGCTGCCGCTGCTGCTGGCGGGAGCGTTCGCGCACGGGTTCGGCCTGGAGATCTTCAGCGTGTTCTGGGACCTGTCGATCCAGCAGAACGTCGACCCGTCGAAGCTGTCGCGGGTGTACTCCTTCGACACGGTCGGCTCGTTCGTGATGCGCCCGCTCGGCCTGGCGATCACCGGGGTGGTCGCGCAGGCGACCGGCTACTCGGCCTGGCTGCTGGTCATCGCGGCGGCGATGTTCGGCGCCACGCTCATCGCGCTGCTGGTTCCGTCGGTACGACGGTTGGAGCGGCGCCCGGCCTAGACGGGAAGGCCCCGGCTGCGCAGGTCGACGCGCAGCTGCTCCGCGCCGGTGAACACGATGGCGTCCAGCCCGGCGCGGGCGCCGGCCGCCACGTTGCGTGCCGAGTCGTCGACGTACACGCACCGCTCCAGCGGCCTGCCGACGCGGGCGGCCAGCGCCTCGAAGATCCCCGGCTCGGGCTTGGCCAGGCCCTCCTCACCGGAGACCACGATGTCGTCGAAGAGCCTCAGCACCGCGTGCCGGGCGCGGGCGACCGGGAACAGCTCCGCCGACCAGTTCGTGAGCGCGAACAGCGGGACGCCCGCGGCGTGCAGCCGCTCCACGATCGCCGCGGTCCCGGGGACCGGATGCTCGACGGCGAGCGCGAAGTTGGCCCGGTAGCCGAGCACGTGGGGCTCCCAGTGCGGGTGCGTTCGGCCGGCGGACGCCTCGGCCTCCGGCCACGGCCGGCCCGCGTCCTGCTCGTGGTTCCAGGCGTGGAAGTCGAAGTCCGCGGCGGTGAGGAACCGGTGGGCCTCCTCCTCGCCGACCGCGGCCGCGATCGCCCTCTGCGGCTCCCAGCGGATCAGGACGTCGCCGAGGTCCATGACGACGGCTTCCGGGCGGCTCATGGCCTTGACCCTAACCGCGTCAGCGGGCCACCTCGAAGACCCCGTGGGCGCCGTGCTCGGCGTCGGTCATCAGGTGCGTGATGAACGGGTAGTGCCCCGGCTGCGGGAAGCTCAGCTCGACGAAACCGCCCTGCGCGGGGCCCAGGAACAGCGCCTGGCTGCCTCCGGGGGACCCGCGACGTAGCCGGTAGGCACCCTCCTGGTAGACGGTGTCGAACTGGCCGCCCACCACGTGGAACGAGGTGGGCCTGTCGGGGCCAGCGTCCAGCACCCAGATCCGGACCCGTTGACCCACCTTCGCCGTGAGCGGCGCGTGGTCGTACTGGTCGGCGTAGCCGTTGAACACCACCTCATCCGGCTTCTCGGCGTTCAGCTTGGCCATGTTCACGGTGCCGCCCTGCGGCCCCAGGTAGAACTCCGACTGCACCAGGACGTAGCTGTGCGCGACCCGCGGCAGGTTCGGCGGGTCGATCACCACGGCCCCGAACATGCCGCTGGCGATGTGCGCGTCCATCGGCATCGATGCGCAGTGGTAGAGCCAGATCCCGGCCCTGGTAGCGGTGAACCGGTAGGTCAGCGACTGCCCGGGTGCGATCGTCCGCATCGGCCCGTCCGGCGCCAGCGTGCCGGCGTGGAAGTCCACCGAGTGCCCCATCGACCCGTCGTTGACCAGGGTGATCACGAACGTGTCGCCGATCCGGCCGTGCAGGGTGGGCCCGGGGGCGGTCCCGTCGTACGTCCACAGGCGCTGCCGCACGCCGGGGGCGACCGCGCGCTCCACCTCCCGGACGGTGAAGGTACGACGGTGCACCCGGCCCGGCTCGAGCGGCGGCAGCGTGGCGTCGTGGGGACGGAAGCCCGGACCGGGGCTCTTCGAGAAGTCCAGGAGCGAGGACGCGCTGGGCCGGTGGCCGGCGCCGCCGCTCATCCCGGGCATGCCGGCCATCCCGCTGTCGCGCTCGGAGGTGCCCGAGGGGGTGGACGTGCCGGTGACGTCGACGTGGAACACCATGCCCATCTCGCGGTGCGCACCCACCGAGCACCAGCCGTCCAGGTCGTGCCCGAGCACGCCGACGTCCATCCGTGCCGACTGGCCGGGCGAGAGGAAGCCGCTGTCCGCGCCGTTCTCCAGCGTCAGGTCGTGCACGTTGCCCTGGTCGACGTTCTTGACGAAGATGACCAGCCGGTTGCCCGCCGGCACGTGCACCGTCGAGGGCGTGAAGTGCATGTCGGCCGCCTGGACGTGCACGGTCGTGGTGTGCCCGGTGGGCGCGACGGTTCCGACCCTCCCGGCCAGCGCCGCCGGGTTCACCGCGACCCCGGCGGCCACTGCGAGCACCACCGCCCCCAGGCCGACGGCGGCCAGCCCGGCGACCTGGCCGCGTGGGCGCACGGCAGTCGGCGACGCCGGTCCGCGCCGGTCTGCCGGAACCGGCTCCGGCGGCGCCTGCTTGGCGCGCCGGCTGGCCTTCATGCCCGCGAACAGCAGCGGGATGAACGCCGCCAGGCCGGCGATCACCAGCGCCCAGCACAGCTGCCGCACCAGGTCCGGCACCGGCAGCAGGCAGACCACCAGCCCGGCGTTCACCGCCACGATCCGCAGCGGTCCGCCACGGTCCAGGGCGGTGTTGGCCGCCCGCACCGGGGACGGTCCGCCGCCGAGCGCCACCGGCACCAGGTAGGACAGTGCGCCCAGCAGCACCTGGGCGCCGAACCCGGCGGCCAGCGCCGGGGTCAGCCACTCCAGTCGCTCGTGCGCGGCGTCCATGGAGCCGGCGGTCCCCACGGCGACGGTCAGTCCGGCCACCGTGCCGGCCAGCCAGACCAGGCCGGCGAGCACCGAGAAAGTCGGGTACGACGCGGGTGGCTTGCCCCGCGCCGCGAGGTAGACGAACCGGCCCATCAGCGCCAGGCCGGCCAGGTAGCCGGCCAGCCCCAGCCCGACCAGCGGCAGGATCCCGAGCAGGGCACCGGCCACCGTGACCAGGACCGCGCCCAGCAGCACCGGCAGGGCCCGCCGGGCCGCGCGCTCGGTGCCCTCCACCAGCCGGGTGCGCAGCATGGTCGGCCACAGCGTCACCAGCGTGCCGACCACGGTCAGCCCCATCCAGCCGAGCACGTTGACGGCGACGTGGGCGAGCATCAGCCGCGGGTGCCAGGTCTCGTCCATCCCCCGGGCCATGGTCACGCCCAGCCCGGCGCCGACCGGCAGCAGGCTCGCCGCGGCCACGTAGTAGCGGACCGTCGGCCCGAACCGGGACGGCAGCGAGCGGCGCATCCTGCCGGCCAGCGAGGCGCCGTGCCACACCACGGCCGCCGTGACACCGGCCGCACCGGCCACGGTCAGCGGCCAGACGTCGGCAGGGACACCGACCACCACCAGCACCACGCCGAGGTTGAGCACGCCCAGCCGGATGCTCTGGTGGCGGGCGTCGTGGGGGCGCGGGGCGGCGTGCAGCAGCGTGTCGGCGAAATGCTTGCTCCACACGAGGATCGAGTGGGTGACCGCGCCGAGCAGCAGCAGGTGGAACATCAGCCAGCGCGGCGCGGGGACCAGGTCGTGGACGAGGGCGACCGGCACCACCAGCATCAGCCACAGCACCGCGGGCAGGTCGCGCAGCGGCTGGAAGCCGCGCAGCGGGCGGGTGCGGCGGGTCATCGTGTTCCTCCGGATGTACGGCGGGCGCGCACGCTTGACCAGGCGGCGACGCCGACGAAGCCCAGCAGGGCGACCTCGTTGAGCACCCCGCCGACCTGCCAGGCCAGGTGCACGTCGCGCGCGTCGCCGATCCAGATGCGCAGGGCAAGAGACAGGTGCAGCAGCACGATCGTGGCCAGCATGGCCGGGTGGTAGGGCAGCGGCCGGCGGAGCACGGCGGGCAGGATCACCGGCGCGTGGGCGATGATCATCGAGATCGTGAAGCCCAGGAAGACCGCGTGCACCACCGCGTCGTACCTCGGCCCGTCCGCGATCGCCGGGCCGCCGATCAGCCAGATCGCACCGGCCACGGCCAGCCAGAAGTACCCGGCCAGCATGCAGCCGGCCATGAACCGGGTCAGCCCCTTCGCGGAGATGGTCTTCCGGGCGATGTCGTGGGTCACCAGCCAGCCGACCAGCACCAGCAACGCCAGCCCGAGCAGCGGGTAGCCGATGGCCGGCCACAGCAGCGAGGCGGTGATGGCGACCACCAGGCCGGCCGTCAGGAGCAGCAGCTTGGTGCCCGCCGCCGAGCCCATCGCGATCCGGGCCAGCTCGAGACGCTCGCCGGCGATGGTGAGCACCACGAACCCCATCAGCCACGGCAGCAGCAGCGGGATGTCCACCCCGCCCAGCCAGAGCGCCGCCGCACCGGTGGCGAGCACCGCGCTGAAGGCCTCGATCAGCACCGCGTCGTCGCGCTGCCTGCGCCACAGCGGCACGTAGACGCCGGCGAACGCAACGCAGCCGAGGAGGAGGGTCAGCTTGCCGACCGGCTCGGGAGCGGGTGAGATCAGCAGCACGGTCCCCAGGCCGAGCAGCCCGGGGGCGGCGAACCCGGCGCGGTGGCGCAGGGCGACCGCGCGCTCCAGGCTGACCAGGGTGCCGACGAACCCGAGCACCATCACCATCCCGTGCACCTCGGGAAGCCGGGATGCGTCCACCGGCGCCGGCACCCCGAGCAGCATCAGCGCCGCGTCCAGCCCCACCAGCAGGGCGAAGCCGCCGAGGGCCAGGAACGGCGCCCTGGCCAGGCCGGAGCCGCGCTCCGGTCGCCGCACGGCAGGCGGCCGCTGTGCGGTCACGGTGCTCACTCGGTGTTCCGGGAGGCGGTCAGGTGCAGCCGGCACGCGCCGACGTCGGAGAACGGCAGCAGCTCGGCCGGAGCCGCGTCCCCGCCGTACTCCTCCAGCGCGCCGCGGATGATGCCGAGGTGCACCCCGCAGACCACGTCGGGGTGGCGATGGGCGGCCTCCAGCAGGGGGCACCGGGTGAGCATCACCCGGGAGTCGCGGGCGTCCGGCTGCGGGGCGAAGCCGAGGTCGTCGAGCAGGCCGACCACCTCGCGGCGGGCCGAGGCGCGGCCACGCTCGGGCACCGGCCGCTTCCGGGCCAGGTCGCGGCCCCAGTCCGTGCCGGCGGCGACAGCCTCGCCGCGGGGATCGCTGCTGCTGCGGTGGATGGCCGCGGCGAGGGTGGCGGCCAGGCCGGCGTACTCGGCGCCGCCGCCGGAGGTGGCCTCGGTGGCCTCGTAGAGCCAGGCGGGGCGGCCCCTGCCGTGGGGGGCGCGACGCTGGCGCCGCACCAGGCCCTGCTCCTCCAGGCCCTCGAGGTGCTCGCGCACGGTGTTGGCGTGCAGCCCGCTCACCCGCGACAGCGCGGCCAGCGTGACCGGCTCCGGCTGGTCCCGCAGAGTGCGCAGCAGGGCCTCCCGCGACGGCGACAGCGCCGGACCGGAGCCGCGACCCTCGCCGGGTCGGGGGCCCTTCGACCCTTGATTATTTTCCACGGAGTCTACTGTAATAAAATCATCGGCAGGTCACCACACGGGGTGCCCACGAGAACGCAACCGGCGGCGCGCTGCCGGAGGAGAGGTCGAGAAAGATGAACGACGTCGTCATCGCCTCGGACGAGGCAGACGCAACCGCGGCGCACGCCGTTGAGCAGCACCACGCCCAGATGCAGGGCGCCCTCCGGGTCCGGGTCGAGGCACTGGTGGCCGGCGCCTCCCGCGGCGACGAGGTGGCGGCCCGGGCCGCGCAGAGCGACCTGGTCGGCTGGTGCCGGTCCGAGCTGGTGCCGCACGCCGCGGCGGAGGAGGAGACGCTGTACCCGGCCGCGCGGGCGCGGGCAGAGGCGCGGCTGCTGGTGGAGAGCATGCTCGGCGAGCACCAGGTGATCGTCGGGCTCGTGGAGGAGCTGGCCGCCGCGACCGAGCCGGTGCGGGCGGCGGCTGCCGCGCGGGCGCTGCAGGCGCTGTTCGACACCCATCTGGCCAAGGAGAACGAGCTGGTGCTGCCGGTGCTGGTCTCCGCGCCGGAGGTGTCGGTGGCCTCGCTGCTGGCCGGCATGCACGAGGTGCTCGGCGCCGACTCGCACCAGTCGCACGAGTCACAGTCCGGCGGGCACGACTGCACCTGCGGTGAGCAGGACGGCCCGGGCTTCCCCGAGCTGGACGCCCGCCAGGTGCCGCACGCCATCCGGCACGCCACCGTGTTCGGCGCCCTGGACTACGTGCAGCCGGGTGCGGGTCTGGTGCTCGTGGCCCCGCACGACCCGCTGCCGCTGCTGGCCCAGATCGAGCACCGTTACTCCGGCGCGTTCGAGGTGGAGTACCTGCAGCGCGGGCCGGACGCGTGGCGGTTGAACCTGGTGCGTCGTACCGCCTGAGGCCGCCGGCCCCGTCGTACGGCGCTCGGGGCTGCAGCTGACCACGGAAAGGGGACGCTCCCCATGGTGAGTTCACCGTGGGGAGCGTCCCTTTACCAGGGCACCCTGGTAAAGGCGCCGGTTACTTCCAGCGTTCGGAGGCGGGCACGAAGTCGCGCTGCCGCTCGCCGGTGTAGATCTGCTTGGGCCGGGCGATCTTCTGCTCCTTGTCCTGCACCAGCTCCAGCCACTGGGCCAGCCAGCCCGAGGTGCGGGGGATCGCGAACAGCACGGTGAACATCTCCGGCGGGAACTGCAGCGCCTCGTAGATCAGGCCGGAGTAGAAGTCCACGTTCGGGTAGAGCTTGCGGCTGACGAAGTACTCGTCCTCGAGGGCGATCTTCTCCAGCTCGAGGGCGATCTCCAGCAGCGGGTTGCGGCCGGTCACCTCGAAGACGTCGTCGGCGGCCTTCTTGATGATCTTCGCGCGCGGGTCGTAGTTCTTGTAGACCCGGTGGCCGAAGCCCATCAGGCGCTCCTTGCCGCTCTTCACGCCCTCGATGAACTCCGGCACCTTGTCCTTGGAGCCGATGCGGCGCAGCATCCGCAGCACCGCCTCGTTCGCGCCGCCGTGCAGCGGGCCGTAGAGCGCGGCGATGCCGGCGGTGATCGCGGAGTAGGGGTCCACCTGCGAGGAGCCCACCGAGCGCACCGCGTTCGCCGAGCAGTTCTGCTCGTGATCCGCGTGCAGGATGAACAGCACCTCGAGGGCCCGGATCAGCCGCTCATCGGCCTCGAACCGGCGCTCGCTCATCTTGAACAGCATGGCCAGGAAGTTCGCGGCGTAGCCGAGGTCGTTGTCGGGGTAGACGTACGGCTTGCCCTGCGCGTGCCGGAACGACCAGGCGCCCAGCGTCGGCATCTTGGCGATCAGCCGCACGATCTGCATGTGCCGGTTGTCGCCGTCGGAGATGTTGCG
>DASSKA010000191.1:0-20409 GCA_035690905.1 Nocardioidaceae bacterium
GACACCCGCAGCAACGAGCCCAGGAGGGGCGCCCGTCGTACCCCCGGACCGGGCGCCCGGCCCACATGCAGCCCGAGGACCCCGCCCCGGTATCGACGTCCGGATCTGAAGGAGAGCAGATGACCGTACCCAGCGTGACCGGCAGCACCGGCACCAGCAGCACACCGACCGACACGAGCGGCGCTCTGTCCATGGACCAGCTCGGCGGGGACACCTTCCTGAAGCTGATGGTCGCCCAGCTGCGCAACCAGGACCCGATGAACCCCACCGACTCCACCCAGTTCCTCGCGCAGACCGCGCAGTTCACCACGGTGGAGAAGCTGACCACGATGGCCGCCCAGACCACGCAGGCGCTGACCCTGCAGCGGGACCTCGGTGCCGCCGGGATGGTCGGACGCACCGTCAGCTACACCGCCGCCGACGGCTCGCAGGCGCAGGGCGCCGTCGACTCCGTCCGCTTCACCGACGCCGGACCCGTGCTCGCGGTCGGCTCCGACGAAGTACCCCTCGACAGCGTTCTCGGCGTCACCGCCTGATTTCCACCGAAAGGAACCACCATGCTCCGCTCACTGTTCTCCGCGATCAGCGGCCTCCGGGCCAACCAGACCATGCTCGACGTCACCGGAAACAACATCGCCAACGCGAACACCGTCGGCTTCAAGGCCAGCGACGTGGTGTTCCAGGACACCCTGAGCCAGATGCTCAGCGGCGCCGGCGCTCCGACCGCCGGCCCGCCAGCCACCGGCGGCACCAACCCCATGCAGGTCGGGCTCGGGGTGCAGGTCGGTGCGATCACCACCGACTTCAACCAGGGCTCCGCGGAGTCCACCGGCCGGCCGACGAACCTGATGATCTCCGGGGACGGGTTCTTCATGATCAAGCGCGGCATGAACGACCTCTACACCCGCGCCGGCGCGTTCGGCTTCGACAGCGCAGGGAACCTGGTGACGCCGGACGGCGACATCGTCGAGGGGTACCCCAGCGACGGCGCCGGCGGCATTGCCAACGCGGATCCGACGAAGTTCGAGCCCATCAGCATCCCTGACATCGCCAACGAGAATGCCGCCAACCCGCTGACCTCTTACAGCATCGGCTCCGACGGCGTGATCACCGGCGTGTACGCGGACGGCACCAAGAAGCCGCTTTACCAGATCGCGATGGCCGACTTCGCCAACCCGGCCGGTCTGGAGAAGGTCGGCGACACCGCGTTCCGGGAGAGCACCAACTCCGGGACGCCGCAGTTCGGCGTCAGCGGGACCGGACGTCGCGGCAACCTGATCGCCGGCTCGCTGGAGGCCTCCAACGTGGACCTGGCCAAGGAGTTCACCAACCTGATCATCGCCCAGCGCGGGTTCCAGGCCACGTCCCGGGTGATCACCACCTCCGACCAGGTGCTGGAGGACCTGGTGAACCTCAAGCGGTAGGGCCCCCGGTCCATCACGTCGTCGCGCCGGCCCCGTGCTGCATGATGGGCTCGCCTCACCGAAAGACAAAATGGAGTGCGTGGGTCGCCCCATCGGCGTGTCGACGTACCACTGGCTCCATTTTGTCCGGCGGCGCAGAGGCGGGCACGCCGCTCAGCCCAGGGCCGACCCGGGCCGAGCTCTGCCCGGCCCCAGCCCGGGCAGAGCGGGCGGTGAACCGCTCAGGTCGCCGGGGATCCCGCCGATGACACAGGTACGGCCAAGGAAGGCCTGCCAGATCAACGACCCCGACGCGAAGACGGGTCGACTGCACAGGGACGGTGCGCGATGGTCACGCTCACGAGGCTCACGGGTGCGCGCTTCGCGCTGAACCCGGACCTGATCGAGCGCGTGGACCGCACCCCCGACACCATCATCACCCTGGTCGACGGCACGAAGTACCTCGTCAAGGAGACCCTCGACGAGGTGGTCGCGGCGATCCTGGACTACCGGGCCCAGGTGCTGGCCGCCGCGGGCTCCTTCGAGCGGGTCACCGAGACGCAGGTACGACGGGCGCGGCTGGCCGCCGTGCCGACCCCGGATGACCCCCCGGACGGTCCCGTCCTCCCCATGAGCCCGAGGCAGGGCTGATGGACCGCGCGACGCAGCTCGGCATCGGCCTCGGCCTCGCGGTGATCATCGGCGCCAACGTGATGGAGGGTGGCCACCCGACGTCGCTGCTGATCGTGCCCGCGATGATCCTCGTCCTCGGCGGCACGATCTGCGCCGCGGTCGCCGGCGGCACGATGGCCGACGCCAAGAACGCGGTCCGGTCGCTGAAGCGGGCGCTGACCTGGAAACCGGTCTCACCGGCAGAGCTGGTGCCGGTGGTGGTCAAGCTCGCCGACAAGGCCCGCCGGGAAGGGCTGCTCACCCTGGAGGAGACCGCCAACGAGGTCGGCGACGAGTTCCTGAGCAAGGCCATCGGGCTGGCCGTGGACGGCACGGACCCCGAGGAGCTGCGCGAGATCCTCGAGGCGGAGCTCTACGCCAAGAAGGCCGCGGACAAGCAGTCGGCGAAGTTCTTCAATGACATGGGCGGCTACGCCCCCACCATCGGGATCATCGGCACGGTGATGGGGCTGGTGCACGTCCTGGAGAACCTGTCCCAGCCGGACCTGCTCGGGCACCTGATCGCCGGCGCGTTCGTGGCCACCCTGTGGGGCGTGATGACCGCCAACCTGGTCTGGCTGCCGATCGGCAACCGGCTGCACCGGCTCGGTGAGCTGGAGGCCGCCCGGATGGAGCTGGTCATCGAGGGCGTGCTCGCCGTGCAGGCCGGGTCCAACCCACGGGTGGTGGCCCAGCGGCTGCGCTCGCTGCTGCCCGCGGCGGACCGCGAGGCCGAGGCGAAGGCAGCCTGATGCCGGCCCGGAGGAGGCGCGCCGAGGCGGAGGAGCCGCACGTCAGCCACGAGCGCTGGCTGATCACCTACGCCGACATGATCACCCTGCTGATGGTGCTGTTCATCGTGCTGTTCGCGATCAGCCAGGTGGACCAGAAACGCTTCGACATGCTCAAGAACGGCATGGCGGCGGCCTTCGGGCAGACCGCGTCGCCGTTCCAGGGAACCCAGCAGGTGATGCCGGCGTCCGGGGATCCGATGACCCCGGTTCTGCCCGAGACCGGCGCGCAGCCCGAGCAGGTGCGGCTGTCCCAGCCCGCGGCGAGCGCCACCTCCGCCGTCCAGCACAGCTCGGCGGTCGCCGAGGCGCAGCGCGAGGTGCAGAACCTGAGCCGGCTGCGGCACCAGATCGCGCACCGGCTCGCGCAGAGCGGCTACCGCGACGACGTCACCATGCGCATCGACGAGAGCGGCCTGCGGATCAGCCTGGTGTCCCGGCACATCGTCTTCGACGCCAACCTGGCGGTGCTCACCCCGCGTGGCGCCCGGGTGCTCGACGTGCTGGCGCCGGTGCTGCGCCGGCTGCCGAACCAGATCGAGATCGACGGACACACCAACCAGGTCAAGGTGAAACCAAAGTTCTACCCCACTGACTGGGAGCTGTCCGCGGCCCGCGCGGTCACCGTGCTGCGGTACCTCGACGAGCAGGGGCAGGTGCCCGGCGCGCGTCTGGACGCGGTCGCCTACGGGCACGAGCGGCCGCTGATCGACCCGAGCAAGCCCACCGCGATGGCGATGAACAAGCGCGTCGACATCGTGGTGCTCTCCAGCGCATCCGAGGACGCCCGGAAGCTGTTCCGGGAGGTCATGGGCAGCAACCGACCCGAAGGGAGGCACACCAGATGAGCGTCGTCGACATCGCCGCGCCGGAGACCGAGGAGGTCGAGGAGAAGCGGGGGCGCAAGAAGCTGGTGGTGGTCGTGCTGCTAGTGATCGCGGTGGCGGCGGCGGCCGGCTGGTGGTTCGTCCTCAAGCCGGCCGCCCCGTCCCGTCCCCAGCCGGGCGCGGTGCTCAAGCTCGACGCGATCCAGGTGAACCTGGCCGACGGGCACTACCTGCGCATCGGTATCGCGCTGCAGGCCAGCAAGGGCGCACCGACCGACCTGGACGGCAGCAAGGCGCTGGACGCCACCATCGAGCTGTTCACCGGCCAGCAGATGGACAAGCTGGCGGTCCGGTCCTACCGACACCGGCTCAAGGGCGAGCTCGTGCATCGGCTGGACACGCTGTACGACGGGGAGGTGATCGGGGTCTACTTCACCGACTTCGTCACCCAGTAGCACCGGCTTCACCAACCACCTGAGGCGTTCTGCTCAGGTGGCGACCCGTCACGCCGATAGGACACGGCGTGACGGTCTCTTCGCGCGCTCCGCAACCCCGGGTGGTGACCCCACCACCACGGGAGCGGAAGCGTCGCGGCCGGGGCGCCGTCACGCCGTACGACTTCCGGCACCCCGTCAAGCTGTCGCGGGAGAACTCGCGGCTGCTCCAGATCGCCTTCGAGACCTTCGCCCGCCAGGCGTCCATCGTGATGACCTCGGCGCTGCGCTCGGTGTGCCAGGTGGACCTGGTGTCGGTGGAGCAGCAGACCTACATCGAGTACGTCGAGCTGCTCGGTGAGGCCACGCACATGACGGTGTTCTCCGTCGAGCCCGTGCAGCAGTCGGCCGTGCTGGAGATGCCGCTGACCGTGACCATGCGCTGCCTGGACCACCTGCTGGGCGGGCCGGGTCCCGCGGAGCAGCCCGAGCGGCCGCTCAGCGACCTGGAGGCCGCGGTCGTGACCGGGCTCTACGAGCGGCTGGTCGCCGAGGTGAAGTACGCGTTCTCGTCGCTGGTGGTGCTCGAGCCGAAGGTGCTCGGCGCGGAGTACAGCCCCCAGCTCGCCCAGGTCGCCAACGCCTCGGACGCGATGATCGTGGCCCGGTTCACGCTCCGCGAGGGCGACACCGAGGACCGGATGACGGTGTGCATGTCGTTCACCGGGCTGCTGCCGTTCCTGTCGGCCGCCGGCTCCGGCGGACCGGCGAGCGAGCGCGAGCGGCGGGCCCGTCAGGAGGCCTCCGAACGGCTGGCGCAGGGCTTCCAGGAGGTCCCGGTCGAGGTGACGGTGCGGTTCCGCGGCACCGTCGCGGACCCCCTGGAGCTGTCCCGGCTCCGGGTCGGTGACGTCGTGCGGCTCACCCACCCGGCACAGGCGCCGCTCGACGTCACCGCCGCCGACGTCGTCTTCGCCCACGCCACCCCCGGCAGCCAGGGCCGGCGGCTCGCCGCCCTCGTCGTGGCTCCACCTACCCAGGAGAGCAGATGACCACCTCCCCGTCCGTGCCGCTGGCCACCATCGACGTCGACCAGCTGACCCGCGCCGCCGAGGCGGTCGCGCCGCTGCTGCCGTCGGGGGAGCCGGCCACGCCCGGCGTACCCGTGCCCACCGGTGCGGTGTCCGCCGCGGACTGGGCGGCGGCCGCGGTGGCCACTGCGGACCAGCAGCCCGGCTCGCTGGTCGGGATCCTGGTCAAGGCCGACCTGGCCGACGCGCTCGCCGAGGCACCGTCCGGCAAGCTCGACGTGGGCGCGGCCCTGCAGCCGGCCCTGGACGCGGCCGCCGCCGCGCTCGGGCTGAGCGTGGGCGCCGGGCAGACCCTGGTCGCCGACGAGATGGCCGGCGCGCTGACCGCGGCCACCCACGCGGTGCCGATGCTGGCCGCTGGTGTCCCGGACGCGATGCTGTTCGCGGTGGCGGATCCGCGCACCGTCCCTGCCGCTGGGTACGCCGCGCAGCCGGGCCCGGCCCGCGGCGTGGAGCTGCTGCACGGGGTCTCCATGGAGGTCACCGTCGAGCTCGGCCGGACCCGGCTCTCGGTGCGCGAGCTGCTGGCCCTCTCACCCGGCGACGTGCTGGAGCTGGACCGGGCCGCGGGCAGCCCCGCGGACCTGCTGGTCAACGGCCGGCTGATCGCCCGCGGCGAGGTGGTCGTCGTGGACGAGGACTTCGCGCTGCGGGTCACCGAGATCGTTCCCGCCCCCGCGGGCTGAACCGTGCTGGGACTGCTGCTGCGGGTGGTGCTGTCCCTCGCCGTCGTCTTGGGGATCTTGTGGTTCGTCGCCAACAAGGCCGGCCGCCGGAGCGGCGGCAGGACCCGGTTGATGCGGGTGGCCGGACGGCAGGCGCTGAGCCGGACCGCGTCGGTGGCCGTCGTCGAGGTGGCCGACCGGGTGCTGGTGCTGGGTGTCAGCGACGCCGGGGTGCGGCTGCTCACCGAGCTCGACCCGGAGCAGCTCGCCGAGCCGGAGGTCGCCTCGCCGGCGCCGGCGCTCACCGAGCTGCCGGGGTCGGCGTTGGCCGGGTCGCTGCTGGCCGGGTCGGTGCTGTCTCCGGTCACCTGGAAGCAGGCGTGGGCAGCGGCCACGGGGCGTCGCGCGGTGCAGGTTTCGGCCGATGAGTGAGTCGGTGGTTTCGAGACGCTCGCTTCGCTCGTTCCTCAACCACCGGGGGCGGGCGGCCGCCGTGCTGGTCGCGGCGATCGGCGTGCTGCTGCTCGCCGCTCCGGCGGCCTCCGCCGCGCCGGCCGGGACGTCCGGGCCGGCGGCCTCCGGCACGGTCGCCACGTCCGTCGTACCGCATCTGGAGCCGGTCCAGGCGCAGCCGCAGGGGCCACAGGGCCCGCACGGTCCGCACGGACCGAGCGGCTCGGTCACCGTCGACCTGAACGGGCTGACCAAGAAGCCGAGCACCCCGGTCCTGGTGCTGCTCGGGCTGACCCTGCTCTCGCTGGTGCCGGCGATCCTGCTGACCTGTACCAGCTTCACCAAGATCCTGGTGGTGCTCGGGCTGACCCGCAACGCGCTCGGGCTGCAGCAGGTGCCGCCCAACCAGGTGCTGGCCGGGCTGGCGCTGTTCCTGAGCCTGTTCGTGATGAGCCCGGTGCTGTCGCAGATCAACCACGACGGGCTGCAGCCCTACCTGCACGGCACCAAGACCCAGGCGCAGGCCTGGCACGACGGCATCGAGCCGCTGCGCGGGTTCATGCTCAAGCAGACCGGCGACAAGGAGCTCGCGCTGCTCACCGACGTGGCTCACCGGCCGAAGCCGGACAAGCCCGCCGACGTGTCGATGACGACGCTGGTGCCCGCGTTCATCCTCAGCGAGCTCAAGCAGGCGTTCATCATCGGCTTCTTGATCTTCATCCCGTTCCTGGTCATCGACATCGTGGTCAGCTCGGCGCTGATGTCGCTGGGCATGATGATGATGCCGCCGGTGATGGTGTCCCTGCCGTTCAAGCTGCTGCTGTTCGTGCTCGTCGACGGCTGGGGGCTGATCGTCCGGTCCCTCGTGCAGAGCTACACGGGGTGAGCCGATGACCGACAGCGACGTCCTGGGCATCGCCCTGGAGACCATGGTGGTCGCGCTCAAGCTGGCCTTGCCGATCCTGCTTCCCGCGCTGGTGATCGGCTTCGTGATCTCGCTGATCCAGTCGATGACCCAGATCCAGGAGTTCACGCTGTCCTTCGTGCCGAAGCTGATCGGCGTCGGGGTCAGCCTGCTGGTGTGCGGCAACTGGATGCTGCACACGCTGATCGCCTACACGAACGACCTGTTCGCGAGGCTGCCCGGGCTGCTGGGCTAGCCGTGACCCTGACGATCTCGGGCGTG
The DNA here is from genome assembly GCA_035690905.1 of Nocardioidaceae bacterium. Lineage (GTDB taxonomy): Bacteria > Actinomycetota > Actinomycetes > Propionibacteriales > Nocardioidaceae > DASSKA01. Next base: position 7,523 of record DASSKA010000191.1, read on the forward strand.
ACCCTGGTCGCCTACCTGCTGGCCTCCATCCGGCTGGTGGCCTGGCTGATGATCGTGCCGCCCTTCTCGACGCGGGCGGTGCCGGTGCTGGCCAAGGTGCTGCTGGCGGTCGCTCTGTCGCTTGCGGTCACCCCGCACCTGGCTGCGGGGAAGGTGCCGGGCAGCGCGATCGGGCTGATCAGTACGGCGCTCGGCGAGGCGTTGATCGGAGCCAGCATGGGCTTCGTCACCTACCTGGTCTTCGCGGCCGTGCAGGCGGCCGGTGACCTGATCGACGTGTTCGGCGGGTTCAGCCTGGCGGCCGCGTTCGACCCGCTGTCGATGAACATGAACTCGGTCAACGGCAAGCTGTTCTCGATGCTGGCGATGATGCTGCTGTTCGCCACCGACGCGCACCTGCTGGTGATCGGCGGGCTGCTGCGGTCCTTCGAGACGATGCCGGTCGGCACCCCGTGGCCGCTGGAGAGCGTCACGCACGTGGTCACCGTTGCGTTCGGCATGTTCTTCACCACCGCGGTGCAGATCGCGCTGCCGCTGGTGGGCGTGCTGTTCGTCGCCGACCTCGGGCTGGCCCTGCTGACCAAGGTCGCGCCGCAGCTGAACGCGATCACCATCATGTTCCCGGCCAAGATCGGGCTCACCATGCTGGTGGTGGGGCTCTCCTTCGCCGTACTCCCCGACGCGATGGGGCGGCTGGTGGAGCGGCTCTCCGAGGCGCTCGGGGCGTTGTGAGGGTGTCGTGACGGAGGAGCGCACCGAGAAGGCGACCCCGCGCAAGCTCAAGGAGAGCCGCAAGGAGGGCCGGGTCGCCCGCACCCCGGAGATCGGCGCCTGGTCGGCGCTGCTGGTGATCGCGGCGTCGCTGCACTGGCTGGCCGCCAAGGGACTGGAGTCGCTGCGCACGCTGCTCACCCAGGTGCTCGGGATGACCGAGCACCCAGGGACGGACGCCGCCCTGGGCCTGCTGCACCACGCGGGCGTGCTCGCGCTGGTGATGTCGGTGTGCATCGGTCTGGCCGTGGTCGTCGTCGGAGTCGCGGCCGCGACCGCGCAGGGCGGTTTCTTCGTGGCCACCAAGGCGCTCAAGCCGCAGTGGTCGCGGCTCAACCCGCTGCAGGGCGCCAAGCGGCTGTTCGGCCCGCACGCGCTCTGGGAGGGCGCGAAGATGCTGGCCAAGAGCGCGCTGGTCGGGGTGTTCGTGTGGCGCGCGGTGAAGGCGCTGATGCCGATCGTCGGCGGCCTGGTGCCGATCCCGGTCGCCCTGGACCTGGCGTCGGCAGCGGCGCTCGGGCTGATCCGGGACGTCGCGGTCGCCGGGCTGCTGTTCGCCGGCGCCGACTACGCGGTGCAGCGCCGGCGGATCGGCAAGCAGGTCAAGATGACCAAGAAGGAGGTCCGCGACGAGCACCGGCAGACCGAGGGGGACCCGCACGTGCGCAGCGCGCTGCGCGGCCGGATGCTGGCGGCGGCGCGCAGCCGGATGATGGCTGCGGTGCCGAAGGCGGACGTGGTGGTGGTCAACCCCACGCACGTCGCGGTGGCGCTGCGCTACGAGCCCGAGCGCGGAAGCCCCCGGGTGGTCGCCAAGGGTGCCGGAGCGGTGGCCGCCCGGATCCGGGAGGTGGCCGAGGAGAGCCGGGTGGCGCTGGTGCAGGACGTGCCGCTGGCCCGGGCGCTGCACGCCAGCTGCGAGGTCGGCCAGGCGATCCCGCCGGAGCTGTACCAGGCGGTCGCGCAGGTGCTCGCCTTCGTGTACGGGCGGCGGGCGAAGGGCACCGCGGCGGGCCGGCATCCCAGCCCGCGGCGCACCGGTCCGCTGCCCACGCCGGCCCGCCGCCGGCGCCGTACTCCCAACTCCTCAGGTGCGCGGCCGCCGGGCCGATAGGAACCGGAGACAGCCTCGCTGCCAGGACGGCGGCGCCGATGCACCACGGACGGTGCCGATCGCACTGACCGGAAGGCGTCCGCGTTGCCGAACAAGCAGCCCGCACAACCGGCCCGGCGGCACCTGGCGCAGGTGGGTGTCCCGGTGGCCGTGGTCGGGGTCGTGGTGATGCTCGTCGTGCCGCTGCCGGCGTTCCTGCTGGACCTGCTGATCTCGGCGAACATCACCGCGGCGCTGCTGATCCTGCTCACCGCGATGTTCGTGCACCGGCCGCTGGACTTCTCCGCGTTCCCGGCGCTGGTGCTGGTGGCCACCCTGTTCCGGCTGGCGCTCAACGTCAGCGCCAGCCGGCTGGTGCTGCTGGACGGGTACGCCGGCAAGGTGATCGACACCTTCGGGCACTTCGTGATCGGCGGCTCCCTGGTGGTCGGGATCATCGTGTTCGCGATCCTGGTGGTCATCCAGTTCGTTGTGGTCACCAACGGCGCCGGCCGGGTCGCCGAGGTGGGCGCCCGGTTCACCCTGGACGCGATGCCCGGCAAGCAGATGGCCATCGACGCCGACCTGAACTCCGGCCTCATCGACGACGACGAGGCGCGGCGGCGGCGCGCGGAGGTGGCCAGCGAGGCCGACTTCTACGGCGCGATGGACGGCGCATCGAAGTTCGTCAAGGGCGACGCGATCGCGGCGATCATCATCACCCTGGTGAACCTGGTTGGCGGGTTCACCGTCGGCGTGGCACAGCACGGGATGTCGCTGACCGACGCGGTGCACACCTACAGTCTGCTGACCATCGGTGACGGGCTGGTGTCGCAGATCCCGGCGCTGCTGCTGTCGGTGGCCACCGGCCTGATCGTGACCCGGGCCGCGGGCGACGCGGACATGGGCTCGGACCTGGCCCGGCAGATGATGCGCCAGCGGCAGCCGCTGCGGATCGCCGGGTTCGCCGCACTCGGGCTGTGCCTGATCCCGGGCATCCCGAAGATCCCGTTCCTGGCGGCCGGCGGGGTGGTGCTGTTCCTGTCCATGCGTACGACGGAGGAGCAGGACGCCGCCCCCGCACCGGCCCCCGAGCCGCTGCCGGCACCGGACTCGGTGGAGGCGCTCGTCGAGGAGATCCGGGTCGACCCGCTGGAGCTGGAGCTGTCCGCGGACCTGATCGACCTGGTGGACGCGTCCGCCGGCGGTGACCTGCTGGACCGGGTGCGCGCGCTGCGCCGCAAGGTGGCCGCCGACCTGGGCGTGGTGGTGCCGCCGGTGCGCACCCGCGACAACCTCGACCTGCCGCTGCGCACCTACGCGATCCGGCTGTTCGGGGTCGAGGTGGCCCGCGGTGAGGCGCCGGCCGGCACAGTGCTGGCCATCGGTGACCGGCTCGAGGGGCTGCCGGGCCGGCCCACGAAGGAGCCGGTGTTCGGGCTGGCGGCGGTCTGGGTGCCCACCGAGCTGCGGGCGCAGGCCGAGCTGGCCGGGGCCACCGTGGTGGACCGGTCCTCGGTGCTGACCACCCACCTGGCCGAGGTGGTGCGCGGGCACGCCTCGCGGCTGCTCGGCCGGGAGGACGTCCGGATGCTCACCGAGGCCGTCCGTCGTACCCACCCGGCGGTGATCGAGGAGCTCACCCCGGCCCAGCTCACCCTCGGCGAGGTGCAGAGCGTGCTGCAGGCGCTGCTGGAGGAGGAGGTCTCGATCCGCGACCTGGTGCGGATCTTCGAGGCGCTGTCGCTGCGGGCCCGGGTCGGCCACGACCTGGACGGCCTGGTGGAGGCGGCCCGGGCCGCGCTCGGGCCGGCGATCATCGCGCCGTACGTCGCCGACGGCACGCTGCACGTGGTCAGCTTCGAGCCCGGCCTGGAGCAGCGGCTGCTGGAGGCGCTCCGGCCCGCCGAGACCGGCGGGTTCCTGGCCGTCGACCCGGACCTCGCCCAGCGGATGCTCGGCCAGCTGGCCGGCCTGGTGCGCCGGGCCGAGGAGCAGAACGTGAGTCCGGTGCTGGCCTGTGCTCCGCAGCTGCGGTCGGCCGTGCGTCGTACCGTCGCCGCCACGCTGCCGCGGCTGCCGGTGGTCTCCTACTCCGAGCTGAGCGGGCCCACCCAGATCCGCTCGGTCGGCGTGGTCGACGGCGTGGCGGTGGCCGCCTGATGGACCGGCCGGGTCTGCTGTCGGCGCCGGTGCTGCTCGGCGCCGCGCTGGTCAGCTCGCCGGCGCTGTGGCGTGGGCTGGTCGAGGGCGGCTCCCCTTCGGTGGCCTTGACCCGGTTCCTGGTCAGCATCGGGCTGTGCTGGGTGGCGCTGTCGGTGGTCGCGGCGCTGGTCGGCCCGCCGCCGCGCCGTACTCCCGAGGCCGAGCCCGCCTCCGACGCGGATGGCCCCGAGCCCCCCGAGTGACTCGACCTCCCGGCAAAGCGGATGAGGCAAGATGACCACTCGCGGCGGCGGTGAGCAGGCGTGTACGCACGGCGCGCCGCCCCTGTTCGTGCGGAGGATGCGGGCAGCTGGACAGGAAGGACGGGCTTGGAATGGTGATCAGCAAGACCGATCTGCGGGAGCGATGGGCTGAAGGGCAGCCGTGCCACGGCCTGTGGAGTCTGCTGCCCGGTGCGGTGACCGGCGAGGTCTTGGCGCGCACTGACGCCGACTTCGTGGTCGTGGACCTGCAGCACGGCGCTGTGACCGAGTCCGAACTACCGGGGGTCGCCGCGGCGATCACCGCAGCAGGCTCGGTGCCGCTCGTCCGGACCCGCAGCCCCTTGTTCGCCGACATCGGCCGTCCGCTCGACCTGGGTGCGGGCGGGGTGATCGTGCCCAACGTGCGCGACGCCGACCACGCCCGCGAGATCGTCGCCGCCAGCCGCTACGCCCCGGCCGGTGCGCGCTCGGTCGGCCGGCTCTCCGGCGGAGTCGATCAGCCACTGGTGATCGTCATGGTGGAAACCGCGACCGCGCTCGACGACCTGGACGCCCTCCTGACCGTGCAAGGGGTGGACGGGATCTACGTCGGGCCCGGGGACCTTTCCCTGTCCCTCAACCGTGCCGGTGCGGAGCACCGCGAGGAACTGCGCGGCGTGCTGTCCGCGATCATCGCGCGCGCGGGCGCCGCTGGCGTGCCCGTCGGGGTCCACGCCTACAACGGCGAGGACGCCGCAGAGTACGCCGCCGAGGGCGCGACCATCGTGACCGCCTGCGTTGACGCCGTCTCGCTGGGCGAGGTCATGGCGCACCACCTCGGCGTCGCCCGTGGCCGGAAGGCAGCGAGCCGGGCCTGATCGGCGGACAGCCAAGCAAGTGGCGACCACACGCCCTCCTCAACTACCACCGGGTGAGAGCGCTCCGCCCTCCTCAATCGCTGGGGGCGCAGCCGGGAAAGTAGGCTGCGCGTCATGAGCGCTGCTTCCCGCCCCGACCGGCCACAGGTGCGTGCGGCGGTGACCGGCATCCCCGCCTACGTGCCGGGTCGGCCGCCGGCGCCGCGCGAGGGCGTGCCGACCTACAAGCTCTCGTCGAACGAGAACCCCTACCCGCCGCTGCCCGGGGTGCTGGAGGCCGCCGCCGAGGCCGCGGCGTCGATGAACCGCTACCCGGACATGGGCTGCACGCTGCTCTACCAGGCGCTGGCGGACCGGCTGGACGTGCCGGCCTCGCACCTCGCCGCCGGCACGGGTTCGGTGGCGGTGCTCTACCACCTGCTCCAGGCGTTCTGCGAGACCGGCGACGAGGTGGTCTACGCGTGGCGGTCCTTCGAGGCCTACCCGATCGCGGTCGCGGTCACCGGCGCCCGGTCGGTGCAAGTGCCACTCACCGCGGACGCCCGCCACGACCTGGACGCGATGGCCGCCGCGGTCACCGACCGGACCAAGCTGGTGATCGTCTGCAGCCCGAACAACCCGACCGGTCCGGCGGTCGGCCGCGATGAGCTCGAGGAGTTCCTGGACAAGATCCCGCCGCACGTGATCGTGGTGCTCGACGAGGCGTACCGCGAGTTCGTGCGCGCCGAGCAGCCCTTCGACGGGGTGGAGATCCACCGCGGCCGGCCGAACGTGGTCGCGATGCGCACCTTCGCCAAGGCCTACGGCCTCGCCGGGTTCCGGGTCGGCTACGTGGTGGCGGCCGACGAGATCGCCGCCGCGGTGCGCGCCTGCGCGCTGCCGTTCGGGGTGTCCTCGGTGGCCCAGGCCGCCGCGGTCGCCTCGCTGGAGCGGGAGGCGGAGCTGCTCGAGCGGGTCGAGGCGCTGGTCTCCGAGCGGACCCGGGTGCTGGACGCGCTGCGCGAGCAGGGCTGGTCGGTCCCGGACGCGCAGGGCAACTTCGTCTGGCTGGCGCTCGGCGACCGGACCGCGGAGTTCGCCGCGGCCGCGGAGGCCGAGGGCGTGATGGTGCGCCCGTTCGCCGGCGACGGCGCCCGGGTGAGCATCGGCGAGCCGGCCGGCAACGACGTGTTCTTGAAGGTGGCGGCGGCGTTCCGCTGATCCTGGCCGGGGCGTTCCGCTGATCCGGAGCGGACTCGCCGGAAAACCGGTTGGGGGCGTCAGGGACAGCGGGTAATCTGCTTCTTACACCAGCCGACTCACGGGGGCCGATCGGTCCCCCGTCGTACGCACGAGGGACCACCGTCACCTGATGCCGCCGCAGCCGCCAGCGCAGTCCGCCGCCTACGCGGCGCACCCACCCGCTGGCGTGCACTCGCTGTGGCGGCTGCGCGGCTACCTGCGGCCGCACCTGCCGGCGATGATCGGCATGCTGGTCGCCGCGCTGGCCGGGGTGGGGCTGAGCATCGCCATCCCGCTGGTGATCAAGGCGATGATCGACGGCCCGATCACCCACCACGACTCCTCCGCGATCCTGCCGCTGGGCCTGCTCGCGCTCGCCTTCGGCGTGCTGGAGGCGGTGCTGATCTGGATCCGCCGCTGGGTGCAGTCCAACGCGGTGCTCGGCGTGGAGAGCGCGCTGCGCAGCGACCTGTACCAGCGGCTGCAGCAGCTGCCGATGTCCTTCCACGGACACTGGCAGTCCGGGCAGCTGCTGTCCCGGGCCACCACCGACCTGTCCAGCATCCGGCGGTTCAGCGGCTTCGGGCTGATCTTCTTGATCATCAACATCACCCAGCTGACCGTGGTCACCCTGGTGCTGCTGCGGATGTACTGGCCGCTCGGACTGGTGGTGGCCGCGGCCGCGGTGCCGATCGTCTACCTGTCGATGCGCTTCGAGCGCGGCTACGTGCTGGTGTCCCGGCGGGTCCAGGACCAGCAGGGCGACCTGGCCACCCGCGCCGAGGAGGGCGCGGTCGGCATCCGCGTGATCAAGGCGTTCGGCCGCAGCCGGCACATGTCGAGGCAGTACGACGAGGCGGCCCGAACGCTCTACGAGACCTCGATGGACAAGGTTCGGCTGTCGGCGAAGTTCTGGACGTTCCTGGAGATCATCCCCAACTTCGCGGTCGTGGTGGTGCTGCTGCTGGGCGCGATGGCGGTCGGCCGGGGCAGCGTCAGCCTCGGCACCCTGGTCGCCTTCATCACCCTGATGCTGTCCCTGGTGTGGCCGGTGGCGTCCCTGGGGGTGATCCTGGCGATGGCGCAGGAGGCGATGACCGCCTCCGCGCGGATCCTGGAGATCTTCGACACCGAGCCGGCGATCACCTCCGGGGAGACGGTGCTCGCCGAGCCGCGCGGCCACCTGCGGTTCGAGGGGGTCGGGTTCAGCTACCCCGATCAGGGCGACCCGGTGCTGCACGACGTGGACCTCGACGTCGCCCCGGGCGAGACGGTCGCGCTGGTCGGCGCCACCGGGTCCGGCAAGACCACGCTGACCGCGCTGGTGCCGCGGCTGTACGACGTGACGGCCGGCCGGGTCACCGTCGACGGGGTCGACGTGCGCGACCTGCGCCTCACCAACCTCCGGCAGATCGTGGCCACCGCCTTCGAGGAGCCCACGCTGTTCTCGATGAGCGCCCGGGAGAACCTGCTGCTCGGCCGAGCGGACGCGACCGACGAGGAGATCCTGCAGGCGCTCGAGGTGGCCCAGGCCGGGTTCGTGCACGACCTGCCGTGGGGGCTGGACACCCGGATCGGCGAGCAGGGCATGGCGCTGTCCGGCGGGCAGCGGCAGCGGCTGGCGCTGGCCCGGGCGGTGCTGGCCCGGCCGAAGATCCTGGTCCTCGACGACACGCTGTCCGCGCTCGACGTGCACACCGAGAAGCTCGTGGAGGAGGCGCTGCGCCGGGTGCTCGCCCACGCGACCGGCATCGTGGTCGCGCACCGCGCGTCGACCGTGCTGCTGGCCGACAAGGTGGCGCTGCTGCAGGGCGGCACGATCACCCACGTCGGCGCGCACAGCGACCTGCTGGCCACCGTGCCGGCCTATCGCGACCTGCTGGCCGCCGATGCCGAGGAGGACCTCGCCGAGCTCGTCGAGGACGACGAGGTCCGGGCGTGACCACCCAGCAGCGCAGGCCGCCCGTCCGTCCTACCTCCAAGGCGGGCGAGGAGAGCTGGCGCGGCGTGGCCGCCGACGGCCGCTCCGACGACCTGAGCGCGGAGGTCTCCGGGCTGCTCCGGGCCCGGTCGCGGCGGCTGCTCGGCGACCTGCTGCACCCGCACCGGCGCTGGCTGTGGGTGCTCATCGCGGTGGTGCTGGTGGAGAACGCCTCGCGGCTGTCCATCCCGTACCTGGTCAAGGAGGGCATCGACCGCGGCATCCCGCCGATCCGGCACGGCGGGGACACCACGGTGCTGTTCGTCATCGTCGGGATCGTGCTCGGCGCCACGCTGCTGCAGGCGGTCAGCCGCCAGACGTTCCTGGTGCTGTCCGGGCGGATCGGGCAGGACATGCTCTTCGAGATCCGCCGCCGGGTGTTCGCGCACTTTCAGAAGCTGAGCACCGCCTTCCACGACCAGTACACCTCCGGACGCGTCATCTCCCGGCAGACCTCGGACATGGAAGCCATCTACGAGATGCTCGAGACCGGCTTCGACGGGCTGGTCACCGCGCTGCTCACCCTGGTCGGCACCGCGGTGCTGCTGCTGGTGATGAACCTCGAGCTCGGCGCGGTGGCGCTGCTGTGCTTCCCGTTCCTGATGCTGCTCACCAACTGGTTCCGCAAGGAGTCGGCGAAGGCCTACCGGGTGACCCGGGAGAAGGTCGCGCTGGTGATCGTCGCGTTCGTGGAGAGCATGGGCGGCATCCGCGCCGTACAGGCGTTCCGGCGGGAGCCGCGCAACCAGGAGATCTTCGACGACCTCAACGACCAGTACCGGCTGGCCAACCTGCGCGCGTTTCGGCTGGTCGCCTGGTTCATGCCCGGCATCAAGCTGATCGGCAACATCACCATCGCGGTCGTGCTGCTCTACGGCACCTGGCTGGCGTTCCACGACAAGGTCACCGTCGGGGTGCTCGCCGCGTTCCTGCTGTACCTGCGGCAGTTCTTCGAGCCGATGATGGAGATCTCTCAGTTCTACAACACCTTCCAGTCCGCCACGGCCGCGCTGGAGAAGCTGTCCGGGGTGCTGGAGGAGGAGCCGGGCGTCCCCGAGCCGGCCGAGCCGACGCCGCTACGCTCGGTGCGCGGCGACGTGCGCTTCGACGGCGTGCAGTTCTCGTACGTGGACCGGGTGCCCGTGCTGCCGGACCTGGACCTCACCGTTCCGGCCGGGCAGACGGTCGCCATGGTCGGTACCACCGGCGCGGGCAAGACCACCATCGCCAAGCTGGTGTCCCGGTTCTACGACCCGGTGGCCGGCCGGGTCACCCTGGACGGCGTCGACCTGCGGCACCTGGATGAGGAGACCCTGCGCTCCGCAGTCGTGATGGTGACCCAGGAGAACTTCATGTTCGGCGGCACGGTCGCCGACAACATCCGCTTCGGCCGGCCTGACGCCAGCCAGGCCGAGGTCGAGGCAGCCGCCCGCGCGATCGGCGCGCACGAGTTCATCGCTGCGCTGCCGGACGGCTACCACACCGACGTCGCGAACCGGGGCGGCCGGCTGTCCGCGGGACAGCGTCAGCTGGTCGCGTTCGCGCGCGCCTTCCTGGCCGACCCCGACGTGCTGATCCTCGACGAGGCGACCTCGTCGCTCGACGTACCCTCCGAACGTCTGGTGCAGCGGGCGCTGCGCACCATCCTCGCCGACCGGACCGCGCTGATCATCGCGCACCGGCTGTCCACCGTCGAGATCGCCGACCGGGTGCTGGTGCTCGAGCACGGCCGGATCGTCGAGGACGGGTCGCCGCAGGAGCTGATCAGCGGTGGCGAGGGCCGGTTCTCCGACCTGCACGAGGCCTGGGTCGCCTCGCTCGCCTGAGCCCTCTGGGCCCTGGGTTCTGCGGCCCCTGCCTCGGGACCTTTACCAGGGTGCCATGGTAAATGGGAGCCTCCCATGGTGAATTCACCAGGGGGAGCGGGACTTTTCCATGGGAAGTACGCCGGGCGGCCGGCGGCGCTCTCGCGGGGGCAGCAACAGCGGGTCATGTGACCCGTTACGGCGGTCGATCACGCCGGGGAAGAGCAACATCGGTTCGTGTGACCCGTTACGGCGGTCGATCCCCTGGCGAGCAGCAGAGAGTGCTCGTGGCGCACCAGTTCGGCGGTCGAACGGCGGGACAGCACAAGGGTGCTCGAGGCGAGCACGTTGGCCCCGGAGCCCCCGACACCGGAGCGGTATGGGCACTATTTGGCTACTGCGCTCCGGTGTCTCCATGGGAGTACGACGGAGGTGCCCCCCGAGGCGCGGACGGACCGGGTCAGCCGGGCGACTCAGGTCGCGTCGGCCTCCGCGGCGGCCTTGAGCCGGGCAAGGGTGCCCTCGATGCCCCGCCGGTTGCGCTCCGGGAATCCGAGCAGCTCGATCGCCCAACCACCGGCGCGGCCGTAGCGGGAGTAGTCGAAGGTCTCGGTCACCTTGGTGCCACCGCCGGGCGCCGGCTCGAGCTCGTATCGCCAGCGCTGCGGCGCGTAGTGCTTCCAGGCGATCAGCCTCTCCGGCTCGAACTCGACGACCCGGTTGGTGACGGTGTATGGCGCACCGAACAGGCGCATCGCCACCGAGAAGCGGGCGCCCTTCGTCAGCAGGTCCGGGCCCGAGATGATGTTCTGAACCGACCCGGACCCGTCGATGCGCGGATGCTGCCGCGGGTCGGCCAGGATCGCGAACACCGTCGCGGCCGGGGCCTTCACCACCGTGCTCGCGCTGACCAGCTTGTCGCCCACGAACCTGAGGCTAGCCGGGCCTTCTTGAGAACCGCATGTGCACGGCGGACCCGTCCGCGCAACTCGCGGCGCCGGACCGGAATGTCGGCTAGCGTGACCGGGTGATCCGAAGTCGGAGGGCCCAGATCCTCATGACCGCCGCGGCCTGCCTGTTGAGCATCGCCTTGCCGTCGGCATCGGGGGCGGAGGGCGCGACGGGCGGTCTGGCCGCCGACCCTGCGTACGGCGGTGACGGCACGGCCGAGATGGCCGCGACGTGTGGCGACCCGTCCAGCCTGGAAGCCGATGGCCCAGCGGGCCAGTTCTACGTGCTCGTCCAGTGCGGTCGCAGGCTCCAGGTGGCGGCGCTGGGCAGTGACGGTGAGCCGCTACCCGGCTTCGGCGCGGCGGGAGTCGCCCAGGTCCCCCGGCCCGCCCGGTGGGGTCACCTGAGCCCGGTGGGCCTGGTGGTCGACGCCAGCGGGCGGATCACGGTCGGGCTGATGAAGCTGGACCGCTTCGAGGACTACAGCTCGGACACCGCTGTCATCAGGCTGCAGCCAGACGGTTCGGCCGACCAGGGGTTCGGCCAGGGCGGGATCGCCGTGATCCCCGGCAAGCGCGTGGGCGTGATGACGGAGTTCATGGCTGTCGACCCCCGTGGCCGCACGGTAGTCCTGCGTCAGAACGACTCGGAAAGGTTCGAGATGACGCGGCTCAGGTCCAACGGCTCGGTGGACCGCCGGTTCGGAAGCAACGGGAGAGTCCTCGGAAGCGTGTCCGACCGACGCGTGAAAGAGGCAGAGCCGCGGGCTCTGGTGATGGACGGCGCGACGCCGTACATAGTCACCGACGCGACGGTTCCCTGGAAGCCGGGATGGGTCCGCCCTGCGGTCGCGGTGGTGCGGATTACCCGTCACGGTCGCATTGACCAGCGGTTCGGCAAGCGGAACGGACGCGCCGTGGTCCCGCTGCCGACCAGCGGCAGCGGAGCCACGATCGATGGCGTGGTGGACGCTCGCGGGCGGCTCATCGTGGCTGCCCTCGACCAGAACGACGCCGACACCCGCACCTGGACGCTGGTCCGTCGACTGACCAGCACCGGCCGCGTCGACCGCAGGTTCGCCCGCCACGCGGGAACGATCCTCGCGCGAGGGCCCGAGAGCCTGGAGTCGCTGGGACTCGTGGGACAACGGCCCGTCGTCGTCCTGACCAAGCCGGCACGAAGCGGCCGAGACATTGCGCAGGTACACGGTTTCACGGCGACCGGCCGCCCGTGGTTGGCGCTCGGAGCCGGTGGTGTGGCATCGGTGCCGGCGTCCGGCAGGGACTACAACGACTGGTCGAGCATATCCTCGGCTGGGCTGTATCGGTCGGCGTCCTGCTACTGCGCTGACCCGATCCAGGTGCAGAGGTTCGTGACAGGTCCGCAGTAGCTGTCTGGAACGGGTGCGCCGTCGCGGACACATCCAGCTGCGTCAGTGGCCCGGCCCGGCGCACTCCGCTTCCGGCTCGGGCACCGGCTTGCGCCGCGGTCGCTCGGCGCTGATCACGATCGCCACCGCGAGCACCACGATCCCGCCGCCGACCACGACGGCACCGGTGACCGGCTCGGAGAGGATCAGCGCGCCGAGGAACACCGCGGCGAGCAGCGGGATCTCGCCGGCGTCCTTGCCGTGCCCGGCCAGCACCAGGAACGCCAGGCCGCCGAAGCCGAGCAGCACCCCGAACACGCTGAGCCGGTGCGGCCGGTCGCCGGACAGCAGCCGGAAGACGGTGATCATCAGCGGGGTCACCGCGATCAGCAGCGCGGTGATGCCCGACG
>DASSKA010000192.1:0-5038 GCA_035690905.1 Nocardioidaceae bacterium
GTCCTACGACGCGGAGGCGATCGTCGGCGGCATGATCGGCGGCGTCGGCCAGCGGATGCTGACCGGCGCGTCCAAGAAGATGGCCGACGAGTTCTTCCGCAACGTCGACGCCCTGCTGCTCACCGGCCCCGGAGCCACGCCGGGTGAGCCGGCGCCCGAAGCAGCGGTCGGGGCGCCGCAGCCGGCCGCCGGGGTGGCGCCGGGCACGGTGTTCACCGCGCCGCCGGGGCCACCGAGGACCGGGCCTGGGTTCGCGGCCGGCGTCGCGCTCGGCGCCGCCGCGGCGCTGTTCGGCGCCGTCGTCGGCGCCTGGATCGCGGGGCGGCGCCGCTGATGCCCGGCATCGACGTCAACACCTCCGCGCGGGCCATGGCGAGCGCGGTCACCGCCAAGCAGATCTCCGCTCGCGAGCTGCTAGACCTGCACCTCGAGCGCATCGAGCAGACCAACCCGAGGGTCAACGCGGTGGTCAGCCTGGACCCGGACCGGGCGAGGGAGCAGGCCGCGGCCGCGGACCAGAAGACCGCCTCCGGAGCCGATCTCGGCCCGCTGCACGGACTTCCGTTCGCGTTCAAGGACACCCACGAGGTCGCCGGCTGGCGCACCACGTTCGGCTCGCCGCTGCGCCGCGACTACGTCTCCAAGCGCGACGAGCTGCTGGTCGAGCGCATCCGGGCAGCCGGGGTGGTGGTGATCGGCAAGACCAACGTCCCGGAGTGGGCGGCGGGCAGCCACACCTTCAACCCGATCTTCGGGACCACCCTCAACCCCTACGACCTGTCCCGCTCCGCGGGCGGGTCGAGCGGCGGAGCGGCCGCCGCGCTGGCCGCGGGCATGGTGCCGTTGGCCGACGGCAGCGACATGGGTGGGTCGCTGCGCAACCCGGCTTCGTTCTGCAACGTGGTCGGCCTGCGTCCCAGCGTGGGCCGGGTCCCCACCTGGCCGACGACGAACGCCTGGGAGCTCACCTCGGTCGCCGGGCCGATGGCCCGCAGCGTGGAGGACCTGGCACTCCTGCTGTCGGTGGTGGCCGGCCCGAGCACCCGCGCCAGGATGTCCCTGGAGACCGCGGGAGAAGCTTTCGCGCCGCCGCTCGAGGGCAGCCTGGACGGGCTCAGGGTGGCGCTCTCGGTCGACCTGGGCGGCGCCTTCGAGGTGGACCGGGACGTCGCGAGCATCGTCTCCGACCAGGGCCGGGTGCTCGCGGACGCTGGGGCCAAGGTGGACGAGGACCACCCCGACCTCACCGGTGCCGACCGGGTCTTCCGGACCCTGCGGGCCTGGCAGTTCTGGGCGCTCTACGGCTCGATGCTGGAGCGCCACCCGGACGCGTTCAAGCCGTCGCTGGCCGAGAACATCCGGGCCGGGCAGGTCCTCACCGGGGCCGACGTGTCGGCGGCCTACCAGCGGATGACATCGCTGGCGGAGAAGATCCGGGTGTTCTTCACCAAGTACGACGTGCTGGTGCTGCCGGTCAGCCAGGTGCCGCCGTTCGACGCGGAACAGGAGTTCCCCGCCGAGGTGAACGGCCGCCCCCAGGCGACGTACCTCGACTGGATGCGCTCGGCCTACCTGCTGACCGTGACCGGCTGCCCCGCGATCTCGGTGCCTGCCGGGTTCACCTCAGAGGGCTGGCCGGTCGGCATCCAGGTCGTCGCCGCCCCGCGTGCCGAGCGGCGGCTGCTGGAGGTGGCGCACGCCTACGAGCGGCTGACCCGGGTCGGCGAACGACGGCCCGCGCTGTGACCGAGCAGCGGATCCGTCTCGGTATCGACACCGGCGGGACGTTCACCGACGTGGTCGCGGTCGACGACCGCACGGGCGCGCTGGTGGCCACCAAGACGCCGTCGACGCCGCACGACCCGGCGGTCGGGTTCATGACCGGGGTGCACAAGGCCCTCGGCCTGCTCGAGGCCGGGCCGGAAACGGTGGCCGCGGTCAGCCACGGGACCACGGTGGCCACCAACAAGTTGCTCGAGGGCAAGGTGGCCAACCTCGGGTTCATCACCACCGAGGGCTACGAGTTCGTCCTGGAGATCGCCCGGCAGTCGGTGCCCGACGGCTACGGCAACTCGTACTTCTGGGTGAAGCCGGACCGCATCGTGCCCGTGCACCGGGTCAAGACGGTTCCGGGCCGGATGGCCTTCGACGGCAGCGAGATCCGCCCGTTCGACCCCGAGGCCGCCGCGGACGTGGCTCGCTGGTTCCGCGAGCAGGGCATCGACACGATCGGTGTCTGCTTCCTGCACTCCTACGCCGACGACGCGCACGAGCGCGCGATGCGAGAGATCCTCGAACGCGAGCACCCCGAGGCGGTGGTCTCCCTGTCCAGCGAGGTGCTGCGGGAGTACCGCGAGTACGAACGCTCGGTGACCACGCTCGTCGACGCCGCCGTCAAGCCGGACATCCGCCGCTACGTCGCGAACATCGCGGCGCACCTGGAGCGGCTCGGTGAGGAGTCGCGCCGGATCCCGTTCTACGTGATGAAGAGCAACGGGGGAGTGCTCAGCGCCGAGGAGGTCGTGCACCAGCCGATCACCACCGTGCTGTCCGGACCGGCCGCCGGCGCGCTGGGCGCGGCCGTGGTCGCCGAGCGGGCGGGCTTCCGGCAGGTGGTCACCTTGGACGGAGGGGGTACGTCGACGGACGTGACCGTGGTGGTCGACGGGCGGCCCGCCCTGACCACGGAGGGCAACATCGGCGCCTACCCGAGCAAGATCCCGATGATCGACGTGGTCACCGTCGGAGCCGGCGGTGGGTCGATCGCCTGGATCTCCCCGGAGGGCACCCTCAAGGTCGGTCCGCAGTCGGCCGGTGCGGTGCCCGGCCCGATGTGCTACCGCAGCGGAGGCGAGGAGCCCACCATCACCGACGCGCACGCGGTGCTGGGCCGCATCCCGCCGCACCTGCTCGGCGGGGAGGTGCCCCTGGACGTCGACCTGGCCGGCAAGGGGGTGGCCGGGCTCGCGCAACGGCTCGGTCTGGGGCTCGAGGAGTGCGCCGCCGGGATCCTGGAGATCTCGGCGTGGAACCAGGCCAACGCGCTGCGCCAGGTCACCGTCAACCGCGGCCTGGACGTGCGCGCGTTCACGATGGTCACGTTCGGCGGGTCCGGGTCGCTGCTGGCCTGCCGGTTGGTGGACATCCTCGGTCTGAAGGGCGTGCTGGTGCCGAGCAACCCGGGCAATCTGTCGGCCTACGGCCTGCTCACCGTCGACGTGCGCAACGACTACGTGCGCACCGCGGTCAGTCGGCACGCCGGCCTGCGCCCTGTCCGGGTGCAGGAGGTGCTCGACGGGCTGCACGGCAGCGCCGACGCGGCGCTGGCCCGGGAGGGCTTCGCGCCCGAGGAGCGCCGGTTCGTGCGCACCGCCGACCTGCGCTACTTCGGGCAGGCCTACGAGGTGCGGGTCGACGTGCCGGACGGGCCGGTGGACCGGGCGCTGCTCGACTCCGTGGCCGCCCGCTTCCACGACGAGCACCGGGCGCTGTACGACTACGACTTCCGTGACGACGGCCGGCAGCAGGTGGAGTGGGTCAACCTGCGGGTCACCGGCGTGGGCCCGATCCGCAAGCCTCCGGTGCAGCAGGCGGCACCGGGGCGGGGGGCATCGTCCGCGCGGACCGGCGAGCGGCGGGTGTACTTCGACGACTGGGTGTCGGCCACGGTCTTCGACCGGTCCCGGCTCGGTGCCGGCGACGTCGTCGAGGGTCCCGCGGTGCTCGAGGAGTTCAGCTCCACTGTCCCCCTGCACCCCGGCTTCGCCGCCCGGGTGGACGACTACGGCAACCTTGTGATCACCAGGACTCCGGTGGTTGAGGAGCGAACGAAGTGAGCGTCTCGAAACCCGGTCTCGAGGATGGCATGAGCGGTCTCGACATCCTCGACCAACGGACCTCGGTGGACCCGGTGCTGGTGGAGATCGTGGAGGGCTACCTGGCGTCGGTCGAGAAGGAGGTCGAGACCGCCATCGGGCGCACGTCGCGGTCGCCGATGATCCGCGACGCCCACGACTACCGCGCCGGTATCCACGACCGGCGGCTGCGGAAGCTGACCGGCCGGTCCTACTCGGCGCTGGTGCACCCGGTGGTCCGCGACTACCCGATCGAGACCATGCGTCCCGGCGACGTGTTCTTCCACAACGACGTCTACCTGTCCGAGGGCGGCATCGGGCACCTCCCCGACCTGTGCGTGACCGCCCCCGTGTTCTACGACAGGGGGAACGGGCCAGAGGTGGTCGCGTTCGTGCAGGCCTTCGGCCACCACGACGACATCGGCGGTGCGGTGCCCGGCTCGATGCCGAGCCGGGCGACCAGCGTGTTCGAGGAGGGCCTTATGGTCCCGCCGATCCGGTTGTGGGACCAGGGCGTGCCCTGCGAGCAGGCGCTGAAGATCATGACCCGCAACTCGCGGATGCCCGAGTCGCTGGCCGCCGACCTGGACGCGGAGTGCTCGGCCTGCCTGATGGGCGCGCGGCGGATGGCCGAGCTGTTCGCGCGCTACGGCAAGGACACCGTCGAGGCGTGCTTCGACGCGATCCTCGAGGCGACCACCGCGACGTTCCGCCGGGAGATCCTCGCCAAGATCCCGGTCGGCAGCTACGTGTGGGAGGACTACGCCGAGCACGACGGGGTGGAGGAGCCGAGGCTGCACACCCAGCGGATCACCCTGACCCGCACCGCCGCCGACGACCCCGGCGGTGAGCGGCTGGTCCTGGACTTCCACGGCACCGCCCCGCAGGCGAAGGGGCCGATCAACCACTGCGGGGACTACGCCGACGGGGTGTTCCTCAAGAAGTGGCTGGCGCCGATCCTGCGCAACCTGGCCGAGACCCCCGAGCGGATGGCCGAGCTCGACGTCAACGAGGGCGTCGTCCCGCTGATCGAGATGCGCTTCCCCGAGCCGGGCACCCTGCTGACCCCGGTGTTCCCAGCGCCCACCAACGCCCGCACCTTCGTGATCCTGCGCCTGCTCGGGGTGCTCGCGGGCGTCCTGGCCAAGGCCGTCGACGGGCGGATGCCGGCCGACCAGGAGACC
>DASSKA010000193.1:0-8273 GCA_035690905.1 Nocardioidaceae bacterium
ATCGTGCTGTTCGGGATCCTCGGCTTCGACGCGATCATGCGGCTGCAGAAGTGGCTGACGATCATCACCATCGTGATCACGGTGCTCTACATCGCGCTCACCGCCGACCACATCGACATGGCCGTCGCCACCAAGGCGCCCGCCGCCGGCGTCTCGGCGTTCATCGGCGCGCTGGTGCTGGTGATCACCGGCTTCGGCATCGGCTGGGTGAACTCGGCCGCGGACTACTCCCGCTACCTGCCGCGCCGCGTCTCCACCTCCGGTGTGGTCGGCTGGCCGACGTTCGGCGCCAGCCTCCCCGTCGGCGTGCTCATCGTCTACGGCATCCTGCTCAGTGCCTCCGACCCGAAGCTGTCGCAGCAGATCGGCGTCGACCCGATCGGCGCGCTCACCAACATCCTGCCCACCTGGTTCCTGGTCCCGTTCGTGGTCGTGGCGGTGCTCGGGCTGGTCGCCGGCGCCGTGCTGGACATCTACTCCTCCGGGCTGACCCTGCTCGCCATCGGGCTGCCCACCCCGCGCTGGGTGGCCGCCGCGATCGACGGGGTGCTGATGATCATCGGTGCGATCTACATCGTGTTCATCGCCGACAGCTTCCTGCCCATCTTCCAGGCGTTCCTGATCACCCTCGGCGTGCCGATCGCCGCCTGGTGCGGGGTGTTCCTGAGCGACCTGGCGGTGCGGCGCCGCGACTACGAGGAGGCGAAGCTGTTCGACCGCTCACTGCCCGGTGGCTACCGGGTCGCCCGGTGGGACTCGCTGCTGGTGATGGTGGTGGCCACCGGCCTCGGCTGGGGGCTGGTCATCGACACCCTGGACGCCACACCGCTGCTGGACTGGCTGGGCTACCTGCTCGGGCCGTTCGGGCTCGGTGGCCGGGACGGCGGCTGGGCGTATGCCGGACTGGGCATCCTGGTCGCGCTGGTGGTCGGGCTCGTCGGCTACCTGCCGTTCGGGACCCGCGTTGTACGTCGTCAGGAGGCGCAGCCGGCCCGGGTGGAGGCCTGACCGCTTAGGCCGCCTCGAGCACGAACACCGGGATCCGCCGGTCGGTCTTCGTCTGGTAGTCGGCGTAGTCGGCGAACGCCGCCACGGCGCGCTTCCACCAGAGCTCGCGCTCCTCGCCGGCCAGCTCGCGGGCGACCATGTGCTGCTTGACCGGCCCGTCCTGCAGCTGCATCCCCGGGTGCGCCACCGGCGGCGGCCCGGCGGATAGCCTTCGGGCATGGTCTCCGAGATCTTCGACCCGTCCGCCTGGAAGGCCGTCCCCGGCTTCGAGGACCTGACCGACCTCACCTACCACCGGGCGGTCGAGCACGGCACGGTGCGCATCGCGTTCGACCGGCCCGAGGTGCGCAACGCGTTCCGGCCGCACACCGTCGACGAGCTGCTGCGGGTGCTCGAGCACGCCCGCATCTCCAGCGACGTGGGCTGCGTGCTGCTCACCGGGAACGGTCCCTCGCCGAAGGACGGTGGCTGGGCGTTCTGCTCCGGAGGGGACCAGCGGATCCGCGGCCGGGCCGGCTACCAGTATGCGTCGGGCGAGAGCGCGGAGACCGTCGACAAGGCGAAGCTGGCGAGGCTGCACATCCTGGAGTGCCAGCGGCTGATCCGGTTCATGCCCAAGGTAGTGATCTGCCTGGTGCCCGGCTGGGCGGCCGGGGGTGGCCACAGCCTGCACGTGGTGTCCGACCTGACCCTCGCCTCTCGCGAGCACGCCCGGTTCAAGCAGACCGACGCCGACGTGGGCTCCTTCGACGGCGGCTTCGGGTCGGCGTACCTGGCCCGCCAGATCGGCCAGAAGTTCGCCCGGGAGATCTTCTTCCTCGGCGACGAGTACTCCGCGGACGACGCGCACCGGATGGGCATGGTCAATGCCGTGGTGGACCACGCGGACCTGGAGAAGGTGGCCCTGGAGTGGGCCCGCAAGGTCAACGGCAAGTCGCCGACCGCGCAGCGGATGCTGAAGTACGCCTTCAACCTCCTGGACGACGGCCTGGTCGGCCAGCAGCTGTTCGCCGGCGAGGCGACCCGGCTGGCGTACATGACCGACGAGGCCGTCGAGGGCCGTGACGCGTTCCTGGAGAAGCGCGCCCCGGACTGGTCGGCGTTCCCCTGGTACTACTGACTCGAGGAGGCGCTATGACAGAGCCAGTACGTCGGATCGGGCCCGACGAGCGGGTGGAGGCCGATCCGACGCCGGGGATGGTCCGCGAGCAGGCCATCGACGCGGGTGGCCTCTGGTCGGGACTCGTGACCACCGAACCGGGCATGACATCCGGCTGGCACCACCACGGCGACCACGAGACCTCCATCTACATCGTGGACGGCAGCATGCGGATGGAGTTCGGCCCGGAGGGTCAGCACGTCGTGGAGGCCGGACCCGGTGACTTCCTGCACGTCCCGCCGCACACGGTGCACCGCGAGGGCAACCCGGGCGAGGCCGCCTCGCACCTGGTGGTGAGCCGGTCCGGGCACGGTCCGGTGACCGTCAACGTCGACGCCCCCTGAACGCCGAGTTGTCAGGCGGTTGACCGCCTATGGCCGGTCACGCGCCTGACAACTCGGTCCGAAGGGGCCATGGCGGTCACCCTCGTGGGGTGCTCAGGCTGGGGGCATGGCCGACCACGACTTCTCCGACCTGCGGGCGACGTACATCAACTGCACGCTGAAGCGCTCCCCCGAGCTCAGCCACACCCAGGGCCTGGTGGACCGCAGCGTGGCCATCATGCGCGCGCAGGGTGTCGACGTGCAGGTGCTGCGCGCGATCGACCACGACATCGCCACGGGCGTCTACCTGGACATGACCGAGCACGGCTGGGCCAGCGACGAGTGGCCGAGCATCCACGAGCGGGTGATGGCCAGCGACATCCTGGTGCTGGCTGGGCCGATCTGGCTGGGCGACAACTCCAGCGTCACCAAGCGGGTCATCGAGCGGCTGTACGCCGGGTCCGGGGAGGTCAACGACCGCGGGCAGTACTCCTACTACGGCCGGGTGGCCGGCTGCTTGATCACCGGCAACGAGGACGGCATCAAGCACTGCGCCCAGAACATCCTGTACTCCTTGCAGCACATCGGCTACTCGATCCCGCCGCAGGCCGACGCGGGGTGGATCGGTGAGGCGGGCCCCGGCCCGTCGTACCTCGATCCGGGCAGCGGCGGCCCGGAGAACGACTTCACCAACCGGAACACCACGTTCATGACCTGGAACCTGATGCACCTGGCCCGGCTGCTCAAGCTGGCCGGCGGCATCCCGGCGTACGGCAACGTGCGCACCGAGTGGGACGCCGGCACCCGGCTCGACCACGCCAACCCCGAGCACCGCTGACCTGTCAGGCGGGTGACCGCCTATAGCCGGTCACCCGTCGGACAACTCCGAGAGGGCCGCGGCTCAGCAGGCGGTCCAGCCGCCGTCGGAGGGGATGATCGCGCCG
The DNA here is from genome assembly GCA_035690905.1 of Nocardioidaceae bacterium. Lineage (GTDB taxonomy): Bacteria > Actinomycetota > Actinomycetes > Propionibacteriales > Nocardioidaceae > DASSKA01. The sequence continues at coordinate 3,435 of DASSKA010000193.1, forward strand.
TTGACGTTGACCGCCTCGTCGCTGACCAACCAGGCCACCAGGGAGGCGATCTCCTCCGGCTGGGCCATCCGCTGACCGCGGGCGAAGCCGACCTCCAACCGGTCGAACGCCCATGGCACCCGCGGCTGCGCGCCACCCTCAGCGATGTTGGTGGCCACGCCGCCCGGGCAGACGGCGTTGGTGCGGATCCCCTTCGGGCCGTAGAAGAACGCGGTGTTGCGGGTCATTCCGACCAGCGCGTGCTTGGAAGCGGTGTAGGCGAGCCCTGCGGTGCCGCCGAGCAGGCCACCGATCGATGCGATGTTCACGATCGCGCCGCGGCCCTTCGCCTCCATGGTCGGGAGCGCCGCGCGCATCAGCCGCATCGGCGCCTTGGCGTTGATGTCCATCAGCCGGTCCCACGTCTCGTCGTCGACGTCGGCCGCCGGCAGGAACCAGTCCATCACCCCGGCGTTGTTGACCAGGATGTCGGCGCCGCCCTGCTCATCCGCGGCGGCGACTATCCGCTCGATGGTGGCGGGCTCGCGCAGGTCGCCGAGCACGGCGACCGTCTTGCCGTGCTCGGCGGCCAAGGCGCCGGTCTCCTGCAGTCGCCCGGCGTTCACGTCCGCGGCGACCACGAGCGCGCCCTCGGAGGTGAGCCGGACGGCGATGGCCCGGCCGATGCCGGATGCGGCGCCGGTCACCACGGCGACGCGGCCCTGGAGTCGTGGACTGGTCATGGCTGCTCCTCTGCGGGGATCCCTCGCAGCCAGCCTCCGGCCGGCCCGCCTGCAGCGGCAGGGGACCTAGGTCCCGAATTCCGGACACTCGTCCCTGATCCCACCAATCAGGTGGGGAGATGCTCTACGTTCTCAAGCGTGAGGATCGCGGTGGCCAAGGAGACACGCGAGGGGGAGAGCCGCGTCGCGATGGTCCCCGACCTGGTCGGCAAGCTCGCCTCGCTCGGGTACGACGTGGCGGTGGAGCCGGGCGCCGGCGAAGCGGCGACGTTCGCCGACGACGAGTACGCCGCGGCCGGCGCCACGGTCGATCCTGACGCGCTGACCGGGGCGGACCTGGTCGTGTCCGTGCAGCCGCCGGACGCCGCGACGGTGCGCCGGCTGCCCGATGGCACCGCGACGCTGTCCTTCCTGCCGACCGCCCAGAACCCGGACCTGATCGGCGAGCTACGCGACTGCGGCATCACCGCGTTCGCCTTCGAGCTGGTGCCGCGCATCTCGCGGGCGCAGTCCATGGACGCGCTCTCCTCGCAGGCCCTGGTGTCCGGCTACCGCTGCGCCATCGTCGCCGCCGGCCTGCTGCGCCGGTTCTTCCCGCTGAACATGACCGCAGCCGGCACGGTTCCTCCGGCCGAGATCACCGTGATCGGCGCCGGGGTCGCCGGTCTGCAGGCGATCGCCACCTGCCGCCGGCTCGGCGCGGTGGTCAAGGCGTACGACGTGCGGGCGGCCGCCGCCGAGGAGATCCGCTCGGTCGGCGCCCAGGCCATCGAGCTGAACCTGGAGACCCTCGAGGGCACAGGCGGCTACGCCCGCGAGATGACCGAGGACCGGGCCAGGCGGCAGCGGGAGCTGCTCGCGCCGTACATCGCAGCCTCGGATGCGCTGATCACCACCGCCGCGGTGCCGGGCCGCTCGGCTCCGCTGCTGGTGACCGCGGACATGGTCGAGGCGATGCGGCCCGGCTCCGTGGTGGTCGACCTGGCCGCGGAGTCCGGCGGCAACGTCGAGGGTTCCCAGCCCGGCCAGGTGGTGCGAATCGGCAACGCGCAGGTGTGGGGCGGCCAGAACGTGCCCGCGCAGATGCCCGGCCCGGCCTCGAAGCTGTACGCCCAGAACGTGGTCAACCTGGTGACGCTGATGACCGCCGACGAGGCCTTCGCGCCGGACTTCGAGGACGAGATCGTGCGCGGCTGCTGCGTGACCCGTCGGGGTGAGATCCTGCACGAGCCCACCCGGGCCCTTCTGGAGGGGGTGAGCCAGCCATGAGCGAGCCGGTGGTCTGGCTGACGATCTTCATCCTGTCCATCTTTGTCGGCGTCGAGGTGATCTCGAAGGTGTCCTCGACGCTGCACACCCCGCTGATGTCCGGCGCCAACGCCATCCACGGCATCATCCTGCTCGGGGCCATCCTGGTCGCCGGGGCAGCCACCAACACCGTCGAGCTGGTGATCGGGCTGATCGCGGTGGTCCTCGCGGCGGTGAACATGGTCGGCGGCTTCGTGGTCACCGACCGGATGCTGCAGATGTTCACCCGCAAGCGGCGTCCCTCCGGTGACGGGAGCCCACGGTGAACGCGCCGGTCTGGGTGCAGCTGGTCTACCTGGCGGCCGCGGTCTGCTTCATCCTCGCGCTGAAAGGCCTTTCGTCACCGCGGCACGCGCGCACCGGCAACCTGATCGGCGCGATCGGCGCCGTGGTCGCGGTCGTGGTGGTGTTCTTCTACGCACACGTCGACCACCTGGTGCCGATCCTGGTGGCGATCGTGATCGGTTCCCTCGGCGGCCTGGTCGGCGCGCGGCGGGTGCAGATGACCCAGATGCCGCAGCTGGTCGCGCTGTTCAACGGTGTGGGCGGAGGCGCGGCCGCCCTGGTCGCGTTGCTGGAGCTGTCCGGGCTCGGCGACGCCTCCGAGCCGGCGTTCACGCTGGTCGCGACCGCGTTCACCATCCTGGTCGGCGCCGTGTCGTTCGCCGGCTCGATGGTCACCTTCGCGAAGCTGCAGGAGCTGATGACCACCCGGCCGGTGCTCTTCCCCGGGCTCCCGGTGGTCTTCGGGATCGTGCTGGCCGGTGCGCTCGCGGCCGCGGTGCTCACCGTCACCTCGTCCGCGATCTCGCTCGCGGTGATCCTCGCGGTGCTCGGGCTGCTGTTCGGGGTCCTGCTGGTACTGCCGGTGGGCGGCGCGGACGTGCCCATCGTGATCAGCCTGCTCAACGCGTTCACCGGCCTGACCGTGGCCGCCGGCGGCTACGTGCTCGGCAACACCCTGCTGCTGGTGGCCGGCACCCTGGTGGGCGCGTCCGGTACGTTCCTGACCAAGCTGATGGCCGCGGCCATGGGCCGGTCGGTGCTCAACATCCTGTTCGGGGCGTTCAAGGGCGGCTCCACGCTGGGTGGCGGTACGGCGTCGGACCGCCCGGTGCGCTCGGGCAGCCCCGAGGACGTGGCGATCCTGCTCGGCTACGCGCAGAAGGTGATCGTGGTGCCCGGCTACGGGCTGGCGGTCGCGCAGGCGCAGCACACGCTGCGGGAGCTGGTCGACGTGCTCGGCGTTCGCGGCGTCCAGGTGGACTACGCCATCCACCCGGTCGCCGGCCGGATGCCCGGGCACATGAACGTGCTGCTCGCCGAGGCGCAGGTGCCCTACGAGCAGCTGCGCGAGATGGACGACATCAACGGCGAGTTCAAGCAGGCCGACGTCGCCCTGGTCGTCGGCGCCAACGACGTGGTGAACCCGGCCGCGCAGACCACCCCGGGGGCCCCGATCTACGGGATGCCGATCCTGCACGCCGACGAGGCCCAGCAGGTGGTGTTCCTCAAGCGGTCCATGCGGCCCGGTTTCGCCGGCATCGACAACGAGCTGCTCTTCGACCCGAAGACCACGCTGCTGTTCGGGGACGCGAAGGAGTCGCTCGGCAAGGTCCTCAACGCGGTCAAGTCCCTCTAGCCCGCCAGATCGCGATCGCCGCGGGGGCCTTTACCAGGGTGCCATGGTAAAGGGATGCCTCCCACGGAGAACTCACCATGGGAAGCGGCACTTTTCCATGGGGAGCAGCCGGCCGAGGCCTGTAACGCGGAGTTACACATACTGGCCGGAACCGGCTACCATCGGGGCGGGGAGGAATCGACCCCTGTCCGTGAAGTCGGACAGGTCCGGCTTCGGAGGCTGGCATGGACGACGAGGAACGCAAGGCAGGTCCGGACGGGCACCGCTACGACGCTCCGGAGCCGCCGGAGGAGACCCGCTCCAAGAGCTGGGACTACGCGATCCTGGGCATCCTGGTGGTGGTGATCCTGGTCCTGATCGCCACCGGCGTGGTGCCGATATTCAACTACTGACCGCGAGGCCGGACGGGCCCCACCGTGTCAGTCCAGCAGGCTGGACAGCCGGCCGGGTCAGTCCACCACGCCGTACAGCCGGTCGCCGGCGTCCCCGAGCCCGGGCACGATGTACCCCTTCTCGTTGAGCCGCTCGTCCATGCCCGCGGTCACGATCGTGACCGGGATCTCCAGGCCGGCGAGGTCCTTCTCCACCCGCTCGCAGCCCTCCGGCGCGGACAGCAGGCAGATCGCGGTGATGTGGTCCGCGCCCCGCTCGACCAGGAACCGGATCGCAGCCGCCAGCGTGCCACCGGTGGCCAGCATCGGGTCGAGCACGTAGCACTGCCGTCCGGACAGGTCCTCGGGGAGGCGCTGGGCGTACGTCGAGGCCTGCAGCGTCTCCTCGTTGCGGACCATGCCGAGGAAGCCCACCTCCGCGGTCGGCAGCAGCCGCATCATCCCGTCCAGCATGCCCAGGCCGGCGCGCAGGATCGGCACCACGATCGGCTTCGGCGTGGCCAGCTTGACGCCGGCTGCCGTGGCGACCGGGGTGTTCACGCTGACCGTCTCCACCCGCACGTCGCGGGTCGCCTCGTAGGCGAGCAGGGTCACCAGCTCCTCCGCCAGCCGTCGAAACGTCGGCGAGTCGGTCCGCTCGTCTCGAAGCGTGGTCAGCTTGTGGGCGATGAGCGGGTGGTCCGCAACGTGAAGGCGCATGACGGAAAACCTAGGTGATCGCGCATCCCTGGTGCCAGCCGCGCCACTCTGACACGATCGGGTTCGGCAGGAACCG
>DASSKA010000194.1:0-6669 GCA_035690905.1 Nocardioidaceae bacterium
GCGATCCGGGGAGCGGCCCGCGACCACCTGAGGCTCAGGCCTGGCGGCGCGCGATCACCCGCCGGCCGAACCCGGCCATCAGCGCGAACCCCTGCCCGGACATCGACGGCGCGAGCGAGCCGGCCCGGATCAGCCCACCCCACCAGGCCGGCAGCGAGCGCACCACACGGCGGGAGCCGACCAGCGCGACCGCCTCGCGGGCCACCTCCTCGACGGTGAGCAGCCGGCCGCCGGAGTGCACCAGCGCCTTGGCCGCGCCGTCGTGGGCCATCGCGGCGACCAGGTCGGTGTCCACGCCGTCCGGGCACAGCGCGTGCACCCGCACGCCGCGCGGCGCCTCGACGGCCACCGACGAGGTCAGCGAGACGACGGCCGCCTTGGTGGCCGCGTAGACACTGAGTCCCGGCACCGGCCCCAGACCGGACGCCGAGGCGATGTTGACCACGTCGCCGCCCTCGGGCCCGAACGCGTCCAGGGCCGCGCGCATCCCCCAGGTCACGCCCAGCAGGTTGATCTCGACCAGCCGGCGCACCTGCTCCGAGGACAGGTCGGCCAGGTTCCCGTCGTCGCCGACCCCGGCGTTGTTCACCCAGACGGCGATCCGGCCGTGCTTGGCGGCGGTGGCGGCGAGCGCCCGGTGGGAGGCCTCGTCGCGGACATCTTGGGCCACCGCGTCCGCGGCACCGATCTCCTCGGCGGTACGTCGGACGAGGCCGGCGTCGATGTCGGCCGCGACGACCTGGTACCCCCGTCGTACCAGCGCCCCGGCGATCGCCCTGCCGATGCCTCGACCGGCCCCGGTCACCACTGCGGAATTCATGGACAGAATGTAGCGACACGCCCTTCGAACAGATGTTTGAAGTCGGGGGGTGGGCACGGCTACCGTGGTCGCGTCCGATTCCGGGCCCGACCGAGGAAGGCAGTGGCAGCGATGGCAGCAGGCAAGGGGACCAGGTCCGGCAAGGTGCGCGAGCTTCCCGACGGCCCGCCCGACGCCAGCGGGCTGACCCCGCGCCAGCAGCGGGTGCTCAACGTCATCCACGACTCGATCGCCCAGCGCGGCTACCCGCCCAGCATGCGCGAGATCGGGGAGAAGGTCGGCCTGACCAGCTCCTCCTCGGTGGCCCACCAGCTGCGGATGCTCGAGGAGAAGGGCTTCCTCAAGCGCGACCCGAACCGGCCCCGCGCGCTGTCGGTGCACCCCATCGCGGACGTGGACCCGACCGGCAGCGGCGACTCCCGCCCCGAGCCGTCGTACGTCCCGATGGTCGGCCGGATCGCCGCCGGCGGCCCGATCCTGGCCGAGGAGCAGGTCGAGGAGGTCATGCCGCTGCCGCGCTCGCTGGTCGGCGACGGGACCCTGTTCCTGCTCGAGGTGCGCGGCGACTCGATGATCGAGGCGGCCATCTGCAACGGCGACTACGTCGTGGTGCGTCAGCAGCCGACCGCGGAGAACGGCGAGGTCGTGGCCGCGATGATCGAGGGAGAGGCGACGGTGAAGACGCTGCAGCGCCGCGACGGTAAAATCTGGCTGCTGCCCCACAACCCGGCCTACGACCCGATCGACGGGACGGATGCGACGATCCTGGGCAAGGTGACCGCCGTCTTGCGACGCATGTGACGACCGTCCGATTCGTCCCCCGATAGGGCTACCACACCGATAACCCAAGAACAAGACTGGAAATCGGATCACTTCAGATATCAACTGACTCTCGTCCATATCCGTCGTGATGGGAGTCTTCTCGTGATCCGAGTTCCCCGTTCCACACTCGCGCTGCTGAGCAGCGCCGCGATGGTCACGGCCACCGCCGGCGCTGCCGTGGCCGCACCTGGGCAGAACCGTGCCCAGCTGCCCGGCAGCGTGCCGAGCTGGGCCACCGCCGCCAACCGGCAGGCCGCGACGGCCGGGTCCTCCCCGGTCGACTTCAAGGTGTACCTGGACTGGAACAACTCCGGCCAGGCCGCCGACTACGCCCTCGCCGCCTCCCGCGGCCAGGCCAGGTTCTTGACCCCGTCACAGTTCCGGGCCAAGTTCGCCCCCAGCAACAGCCAGGTCAACGCCGTCGAGCAGTGGCTGCAGTCGCAGGGCTTCTCGGTCGGCTTCGTGCCGAGCAACCACAAGTACGTCGAGGCGACCGGCACCGTCGACGAGGCCTCCAACGCCTTCCAGACCGACTTCGGGCAGTACAGCGTGCAGGGCAAGGTGCTGCGCTCGAACAGCAAGCCGCTGTCCGTGCCCTCCGGGCTGGGCATCGACGGTGTGCTCGGGCTCGACGAGTCGACGGCGCTGATGAAGTCCTACGCCGCGCCGCCGGGCGCGTTCGTGAACGCGACCCCCTGCTCGTCGTACTGGGGCGAGAAGACCGTGACGTCCGATCCGCCGGACCCGAAGACGCTGCCCAACGGGGTCCAGTCGCTGCCGAGCGACCCGCCGGACTGGGCGCCGTGCGGCTACGCCGGCGCGCAGCTGCAGAACGTCTACGGCATGGGCGGCGCGATCGGCTCGAAGCAGACGGGTGGCCGGGGCGTCACGGTGGCCATCATCGACGCCTACGCCTCGCCCACGGCCGCCGATGACCTGGCGACCTACTCCGACCTGCACGGCCTTCCGGCGCCGAGCCTGAAGGAGTACGCCGCGCCCGGCACCTACCAGCGCCCGGACAACCCGCAGCACTCGCCGTCGGGCTGGAGCGGCGAGGAGGCCCTCGACCTCGAGGCGGTGCACACCATGGCCCCGGGTGCGGACCTGGTCTACGTCGGTTCCCCGAACAACCGGCAGGACATGGACGCCGCGCTCAACATGATCGTGAACAACAACCTCGCGGACATCGTGTCCAACTCCTACGGGTTCTCCGGCGAGGCGGTTCCTCCGGGCTACCGCAAGCCGTTCAACGACATCGCCATCCAGGCCGCCGCGGAGGGCATCAGCCTGTTCTTCTCCTCCGGGGACTCCGGCGACGAGACCGGCGGCCTGGGCGGCACTCCGACGCCCGACTGGCCGGCGTCCAGCCCGTACGTGACCGCGGTCGGCGGCACGTCCCTGGGCATCGCTGAGGACAACAGCCGGGTCTTCGAGCTCGGCTGGGAGACCGGCAAGAGGAAGCTGCTCAACAACGGCAGCTGGGGCGATGCGAACTACCAGTACGGCTCCGGTGGCGGCACCTCGCGGTTCTTCACCCAGCCGGACTGGCAGGCCGGAGTGGTGCCGAGCTCGATCGCTACGCAGTACGGCGGGCCCGCGATGCGGGTGGTGCCGGACGTGTCGGCGCTGGGCGACCCGACCACCGGCATGCTGATCGGCCAGACCCAGACGTTCCCGGACGGGTCCACGAGGTACTCCGAGTACCGCATCGGTGGCACCAGCCTGTCCTCGCCGCTCTACGCCGGGATGTTCGCCCTGGTGGTCGAGCAGACCGGCCGGATGGGGCTGCCCAGCCCGGCGCTGTACGCCACGGCGAACGGCACCACGACCTACGACGTCCAGCAGCCCACCGGCAGCGACCCGACCGGCGCGGTCCGGCCGGACTACGTCAACGGTGTGGACGGCAGCGACGGGTACGTCTACTCCGTGCGTCAGTTCGACTTCGACACGGACCTGACCATCCACGTCAGGAACGGGTACGACGACGTGACCGGTCTCGGCTCGCCGATGGGCCAGCCCTGGATCGACGCGCTGGTCACCTGGAAGGCCGCGCATCCGGGCTGATGCCTCGCGTCCGGCTCGGGCCGGACAGGGATCTCGGGAGGAGAGGGAGTCGGGTTCGCCCGGCTCCCTCTTCCTGTGTCCTCGGGCGAGCGGCTCAGTCCAGGCGGACCAGCAGCAGCGGCCCCCCGTCGTACCTGCCACCGTCGATGGCGATCACCTGGCCCTCGGCGTACATGATCGGCCCGTCCACCTGCGCCGATGGCACGCCGAGCAGCGACCCGATGATGCTGTGCCCGTGCACGAGGCACTCCCCGCCGTACGTCTCCAGCATCCGGGCAGCGCGCGTCGCGCCGTCGCGGCCGGCGAAGGCGTACCGGCCGGTGAGCCGGGTCCACATCTGCCAGTGCTCGCCCTCGTCGGTGGGGTCGGCGAGCGCGGCGCGCACCGTGTCGTTGACCTGCTCGATGGAGCTGCCCCACTCGAGGTAGGTGGTGATGTCGGAGTGGGTGAGCAGGTAGTCGCCGACCCGGCCCATCGCCGGCAGGTCCGCCAGCCAGCGGACCTCGTCCTCGGTGAGCGCCTCCTGGTCGTCGAACCGGCCGCCGTTGACCATCCACGAGTCCGCGATGCGGCCCGCGGGGAAACGGTTCATGCCGAGCGCGAGCGCCTCGTGGTTGCCCAGCAGCACGTGCACGTTCTCGGGGGCCTGGTCCTGCAGCGCGCGCATCAGCCGGATCACGCCGATGCCGTTCGGGCCGCGGTCGACCAGGTCGCCGAGCAGCCACAGCTCGGCGTTCGCGCCGGCCCAGTCGCCGTCCTCGTCGACGAGTCCGGCGTCGGCCAGCACCCGGTGCAGGTCGTCGAGATGGCCGTGCACGTCGCTGACCACGTAGAGCGCCGTCATGGGCACATCCTTCCCCAGCCCACCCCCGTCGTACCGGCTCCCGCCGCCCCTCTTACCGATATCGTGTCGGAATCGCGACCTGTACGCCGCGGTTGACGCACCGATGTCGTGTCGGAACCGCGGGTCAGCTCGGGGAGAGCGAGGACTCGTCAGCGCTCACGGACCGGCCCGTGACCTCGCCCTCCAGCGACTGCGACGGAGGACGCTGCTCGACCATGGTCCGCTCCAGCAGGAGCACCGCGAGGTCGTCGGTCAGCCGACCGTCCGTGACGTGCCGGCGTACGGCGTCCAGCACCTCGTCGAGCGCACCGTGGACCGTGCCCGCCGCGACCAGCGGAGCCAGGTCCAGCACTGGCAGGAACACACCCTGCCGGTCCCGGGCCTCGCTCACGCCGTCGGTGTACAACAGCACCCGGTCACCGGGCCGCAGCGAGGCGGTGCCGGCCTCGTAGGCCTCTCCGAGGCCTAGCGGCAGCCCCGCCGGGAGCTCCACGAACGATGCGGAGCCGTCGCACCTCACCAGCAGCGGCGGCGGATGGCCGCAGCTGACCAGCGTCAGGGTCGAGGCCGTGGACTCCTCCACCAGCACAGCCGTGACGAACTCCTCGTCGTCGAAGAACCCTCTGAGGTAGGCGCTCATCTCCCGCGCCACGTCCGGCAGCGCCGGTTCGGTGGCCGCCGACTGGCGGAAGGCGCGGATCACCCGGGCCGCCTGCTCCACGCCCGCGATGCCCTTGCCTCGGACGTCCCCGATCAGGAACCGGGTGTGCGCGTCGGAGAGGAAGCAGTCGTACAGGTCTCCGCCCACGACTGCGTCCTGGGCCGCGGACACGTACCGGACGGCGACGGACAGGTGCGCCGTCCGGCTGGGCAGCTTGGGCAGGATGGCCCGCTGGGCGACCTCGGCGATCGCCGACAGCCGGGCCTGCCGCTGCTCGCGGCGCACCCGGACCGCCGAGATGATGACCGCGGCGGTGCTGATGAGGGCGACGTCGAGGATGCGGATGGTCTGCTGGCCGGACCCCCAGCTGCCGTCCCAGATCCCGGACGCGACGGCCAGCCCGATGGAGACGGCCGCGATCACGGCGGTGCTCGCGGGCGGCAGCATGGCGCAGGCGATCAGCGGCGACAGCGAGAACATAGCGGCAAGCACGAGGTGGGCGCCGGGGACGACGACGTCCACGACGACGAGCGCGACCAGCCACACGATCGCCAGCGAGGCCCCCAGTAGCTGGGGTGCCCGTTCGCTCTTCATCCGCAGCACCATCCCCGCCGTCCGGTCCGTCGGCTCAAAGGTACGGCGCGGCGCGGGACCCGGGCAACGAAACCGCGCCCGTGCTGCGGGGCCCGAAAACCGGTCACCCGCCGGAGAGGCGGCGCAGCGCGCCGAGCACCACGTCCCGGTCCGTGGTGGACCACATCGGCGGCAGCGACGCGCGCAGGAACCCGCCGTAGCGTGCGGTCGCCAGCCGCGGGTCGAGCACGGCGACGACGCCCCTGTCGCTGGTGGACCGGATCAGCCTGCCGGCCCCCTGCGCGAGCAGCAGCGCGGCATGCGTCGCGGACACCCGGATGAACCCGTTCCCGCCGGCGGCGTCGACGGCCTTGGCGCGCGCGGACATCAGCGGGTCGTCCGGGCGCGGGAACGGGATCCGGTCGATGAGCACCAGCTGGCAGGTCTCCCCCGGCACGTCCACCCCTTGCCACAGCGACAAGGTACCGAACAGGCAGGTCGCCGGGTCCTCGACGAACAACCGGGCCAGCTCGGGCAGCTGCGCGTCGCCCTGCGCCAGGATGGTCAGGTGCGGCAGCCGTTTGCGCGCCTCCTCCGCGGCCGCCTCGGCCGCCCGCCGGCTGGAGAACAGCCCGAGGGTGCGGCCGTTCGCGGCGTCGATCAGGTCGACGATCTCGTCGATCTGCTTCGGCCCCAGCCCGTCCCGGCCCGGAGGCGGCAGGTGCCGGGCGACGTAGAGGATCCCCTGGTGCGCGTAGTCGAACGGCGAGCCGACGTCGAGGCCGCGCCAGGGCAACGCGTCCTCCTCCGGCTCGACCGCGTGGCCGGCCTCGTCCCGGTCCAGGCCGGGCGCGGCTGCCTCCGGGGCGGAGTGGTCGACCCGCT
>DASSKA010000195.1:0-2014 GCA_035690905.1 Nocardioidaceae bacterium
GGCCGGCCGGCGGCTCAGATGAACAGCAGCTGGGCGCCCTCGGTCTTCTCGATGAAGTCCGCGGCGCTGATGATGCCCTCGACGGCCTCGAACAGGTGCTCCATCTCGAGGTGCTGCATGTCCGCCGACATCCGGCAGGCCCACAGGTGACCACCCGAGTCCACGATCTGCTGGAGCATCTCCGGGACGTCCGGCACCCCGATGTCGGCGATGGCGCGCCGCATCTGGTGGGTGGCCAGCGCGGTCATCCCCGGGAGGCCACCGAGGCCCTGCGGCATGTGCGTAGCGGTGTTGCCGAGCATGGTGAACTTCAGGTCGTGCATGGTCTTGCGGTTGATCATGTCGAAGCCCCAGAACGTGAAGAACAGGTGCGTCTCCACGCCCTCGCCGAGCGCGGCGTTGGCCAGGATCAGCCCGGGGTAGGCCATGTCCAGGTTCCCCTTGGAGCAGATGATCGCCAGCTTGCGACCGCTGCTGGTGTCCTCGAAGCTCGGCACCAACGGCCGGGTCTCGGTGGTCATGGTCTCCTCCTCACACGCAGCCGTGCGGCTTGGGCAGCCCCGACACGTAGGCCAGCTTCTTGGCCGGCTTCTGCGGGAACAGCGCGAACATGGACTTGGTGGGGACCTCCCCGGCCACGTTGAGGCGGCGCAAGGTAGGAGCCTCGCCCTTCTCGCGGAAGTCCTCGCGGGCGAACCGGATCGCCCTCCAGTGCTCGTCGGTCAGCTCGATGCCGATCAGCCGCGCCATCGAGGCGGCGAGGTCCTCGCTCCACTCGGCGTAGTCGGTCAGGAAGCCCTCGTCATCGACGTGCACGCTGTGGCCGTCGATCTGGGTCACGGGCATCTCAGCTCTCCTGTCTCTGCGCGCCGGCCGCAGTCGCTGCGCGGTCGTCCTGCCGCGGCGAGCGCCTCGACGCCGGCATCGGCAACGGGCGGCCGGGCAGCAGCACGTTCCAGTACACCCACCGGAACGCGAGCTTGCCGAGGTGGTTGAGCCGGGTCGCCTTCATCAGGGCCAGCGGCCCGACGACCGGGAACGGGAAGCGCCCGGGCAGCGGCTCGGCGTCGTAGTCGAAGTCGATGAGCAGCGCCTTGTCGTCGCCGGCCTCCACGAAGCAGTTGGCGTGTCCGTCGAAGCGCCGGCGCATCGGCCTCCCCGCGGCAAGGTCCATGAAGTTGTCGACGAACACGTCGACCGCGTAGTGGGCCGTCGAGCCGGCCTTGGACGCCGGGATGTCGCTGGCGTCGCCGATCGTGAAGACGTTGTCGTGCTTGCGCGAGAGCAGCGTGTGGGGGTCGACTGGGACCAGGTTGAGCTCGTCGCCGAGCCCGGAACGCCCGATGAAGTCCGCGCCCATGTTGACCGGCACGGTCACCAGCAGGTCGAACGGGATCCGCCGCTCGTCGTACGACACCAGCTCCCGGCTGTCGTCGTCGACGTGCTCGACCAGGAAGTCGGCCTCTACCGCGATATTGCGCTCGTCCAGCATCCTGCCCAGGTGCTCGGCGGCCACCGGTCGGGTGAACGCGCCGGAGAGTGGCGTGGCGTAGACCAGCTCGACGCGGTCTCGGGCCCCCCGCCGGCGCAGCCAGGAGTCGGCGAGGAAGCAGAACTCCAGCGGCGCGACCGGGCACTTGATCGGCGTCTCGGCGACGTGCACCACCAGCCGGCCGTGGTCGAAACGCAGCAGCGCGTCACGCAGCGCCTCGGCGCCCTCGAGGGTGTAGAAGTCGAAGATGCTGCGCCGCCACTGCTTGCCGAGCAGGCCGGGGGTCATGTCCGGACGGGGCGACACGCCGCTGGCCACGACCAGGTAGTCGTACTCCAGCCTGCGTCCGTCGGCGAGCAGCACCACGTTGTCGTCGGCGATGACCCGGTCCACCTCGGCAACCAGGAAGTCCACCCCGTCGGCGATGTAGGCGTGCCGGGACCGGACCAGGCGGCCGGTCGACGCGCCGTCGAAGGGCACGAACAGGTAGCCGGGCTGGTAGGGATGCCGGTCGTCGCGGTC
>DASSKA010000196.1:0-6909 GCA_035690905.1 Nocardioidaceae bacterium
TCCGAAGTCGAGCACGGACGAGGTGGCTCGTTGGACCACCGAGAGGTTCAGCGTGGTCGGCACCGCGCTGCTCGAGGCCGTGACGCTGACGTTCTTGTTGGAGCTGGTCGCGGTATTGGGTGTCCAGCTGCTCAGCTGGGAGAGGTCGGCGGCCTTCGTGGCGATCGATGCGAGCTTGGAGTTCAGCGTCTGCAGGGACGCCACCCGGGTCTGCTGGGAGGCGACCCGGTTCTTGAGGATGGTCTGCGGCTGGGCGTTCAGCTGCATGAGCTGGTCGATGATCTGCGTGGTGTTCAGCCCACTGATCAGACCGTCGATGCTGCTGGTTGCCATCTGCGCACTCCTCTCCGGTGGCTCCGGCGGGAGCAGACCGGGCGATCTGCCCCCGCCAGGCTTGGGACGGTGCCGGACCTGCGACCCGGCCACCCGTCATGGGTCAGCGACCCGGGATCACTGCAGCAGTCGCAGCACGCCCTGCGGGATCTGGTTCGCCTGGGCCAGCATCGCGGTGCCGGCCTGGGACAGGATCTGCGTGCGGGTGAAGTTGACCATCTCCGAGGCCATGTCGGTGTCCCGGATGGCGCTCTCCGACGCGGACAGGTTCTCGACCGCGACGTTGATGTTGTTGATGGTGTGCTCGAACCGGTTCTGGTACGCACCGAGGTTGGCACGAACCGTCGACACCGTGTCGATCGCGGTGTCAATGGCATTGATTGCCGCGGACGCGCCGCCTCCCGCCACCGTGGTCTTCGTCGCGGCGGTGCCGAGAACCTTGACCGTAGTAGCGTTGGTGATGCTGGTGCCCTTCAGGCTGACGCGCCCGAAGTCATCAACCGCTGCGGTGACATCGGTGCCCTGGAAGGCCTTGTCCAGCTGCGTCTGAAGCAGCTGCTGGTTGCTCTGGGCGGAATCGGAAGTGCCGCCGGTATCCCACGTGCTGAGGTCGAGGCTGTAGGTGTTGCCGTCAACGACCACAGTTGTCGTGGTGGGAGCTGTGGTGGCATCCAGCTGAACGCTGCTGTCCCACTCCGTGCCATCGCCAGTGACGTCGATCGAATCGACACCAAGACCAACCGCGTCCATACCCTGACCGCTCTTCGTCTGGATGGCGACCTCGATCGTCTCCCCAGCGTTGGCACCCACCTGGAAGTTGCGGTCATAGTTTCCGTCCAGCAGCTTGGTGCCGTTGAACTGAGTGGTGCCAGCGATCCGGGTCAGCTCCTGCTTGAGCTGGTCCATCTCGGTCTGGATGTTGCTCTTGGCGCCGGGGTCGAGACCGCCGTCGTTGGCTGCCTGCACGGACAGGTCACGCATGCGCTGCAGGATCGAGGTGGTCTCGTTCAGGGCGCCGTCCGCGGTCTGCACGACGTTGATGGCGTCCTGGGTGTTGCGGCCGGCGACCTTGAGGCCACCGATCTGGGACCGCAGCCCCTCGCTGATCGCCAGGCCGGCGGCGTCGTCGGCGGCCCGGTTGATGCGGTAGCCGCTGGACAGCTTCTCCAGCGACTTCGACATCTGCGAGTCCGTGACCGAAAGATTCCGGTACGCGTTCATCGCCGCGATGTTGGTGTTGATGCGAAGACCCATGATGAGTTCCTCCCTGAGTGGGTCGCCAGCCCTTCCATGGGCTGCTCTGCCGGTAGGGATCGGCAGCCGCGGCCGGGACCTGAGGAGTCGGGCGAAACGTCAGGCGGAGTAGGTGCCGTGGGTCGGCTCGGCGAGCCGGGCGGTGAACGTCCGGTGCGAGGCCACCTCGGCGTAGTACGCCTCCCGGCGCCGGGCGGCGCACCCGTCCGGGCGGACGTGCGGGGTGACCTGCTCCGGCTGCAGCGCTCGGTTCAGCGCCTCCTTGAGCAAGGAGACCGCCTCGGCGCGCAGCTGGGAGACCCGGGACTCGCTGACCCCCAGCTTCTCGGCGATCTGGGCCATCGGCTGCTCGCCGAAGAAGTAGCCCTCGACGACGACCCGCAGCCGCTCCGGGAGCTCCTCGATCGCGTCGTGCAGATACGCGATCCGCTCGCGGCCTTCGAGCACCTCGACCGGCGTGGGGCCGGACGAGGGCAGGATCTCCTCCAGGGATCCGTCCTCGAAGCCGTGCAGGGACATCACCGATGCGCGGGCCACGTCCGTCTTGTGCGCGGCGACCTCGGAGAGGCCGACACCGAGGGCGGCGGCCACCTCCGCGTCGGTCGCGGTCCGGCCCAGCTCGGCGGTGAGCCGCTCCCGCGCGTTCTCGACCTGGCGCGCCCGGCGGCGCACCGACCTGCTCGCCCAGTCCATGCCTCGCAGCTCGTCGACGATCGCACCGCGGATCCGGGTCGAGGCGTAGCCGAAGAAGCTGGTCCCGCGGTCGGACTGGTAGCCCTTGGCGGCCTGCACCAGCGCCAGCATTCCGGCCGACATCAGGTCCTCGCGGGGCACGTGCGTGGGCACCCGGCTGCTCATCTCCCGGACCAGGTGGCCGACCAGCGGAAGCCCCTGGCGGACCAGCTCGTCGACGTCCGGCTCAGCGGACCGAGTGAACGAGGGGTGCGGGGCGCAAGAAGATTCGTTCGTGTGGGGGGGCACAGCGCCAACCAACCGCAGAGACTGTCCGTTTTGCACGTTTTGCGGTGAAATTAGTCACTTCTGGCCGGGCAGATGGCCATGCGGTCCCCCGGGCGCCCGCCCTGGACTAGTCATTATGGTTCAGCCGGCCGCGTCGCGCAGCGAAAGCACCGGCGTGTCGGATTCTGCTCAGGAACGCGCTGCGAGAGCCGATCAACCCTCCATGCACCCGAACTCTGGCCGAGGGGAGCGAAGCCATGTCGATGGAGGAACTCTCCTCGGTGCTGTGGCAGGAGCGTGAGCTGCTCGAGACGCTGCTGTTCAAGCTGGAGGTGGAACAGCTGGTGCTCGCCGGCGGGCGCAGCCGCTGGCTGCCCGCCGCCGCCCGCGAGATCGACGCGTGCCTGGGGAGGATCCGCGAGGTGGAGCTGCTGCGCGCGGTCGCCGTCGACAACGTGGCCGCCGAGCTGGGTGTCGAGCCCAACCCCAGCCTGCACGAGATCGCCGACCGCTGCGAGGAGCCGTGGCGGAGCATCTGGCTGGACCACCGGGAGGCGTTCACCACGGTGGCCACCCAGATCGGCCAGATGTCGGAGAGCAACCGCACGCTGCTGACCGCCGGCTACCAGGCGGCCCAGGCCACGCTGCTGTCCATGACCGAGGGTGCCGGCACGTACGCCGCCGACGGGTCGGTCGCCGCCGACCGGCGCACCAGCCTGGTCGACCGGAGCCTGTGACATGTCCGGCACGTTCTCCTCGCTGTCGACCGCGTTGTCGGCGCTCCGCTACAACCGGGTGGCCATGGACGTGGCCAGCGGCAACATCGCCAACGCAGGCACGGATGGGTACGCCCGTCGTACCGTCATCGGCCAGGCCACCGGCGCGCCGTCCACCCCGGCGCTGTGGTCGCGGTGGGAGGGCGCCGGCGACGGCGTGGAGGCCAGCAGGATCGACCGGATGGTCGACCCGCTGCTCGACGCCCGCTCCCGCACCGAGCACGCCGCCTCGTCGTACCTCGACACCCGCGCCGCCTCGCTGTCCCGCTTCGAGACCACGCTCGGTGAGCCCGGCGACAACGGCATCTCCGGGGCGCTGGCCGACTTCAAGGCCGGGTGGTACGACGTGGCGAACAACCCCGGCGACCCCGCCGCCCGCACCCAGCTGCTGGCCCGGGCGCGGACCCTGCAGGCCTCCATCGCCCAGCAGGCGCAGTCGGTGTCCACGGAGTGGTCGGACCAGCGCACCCGCCTCGACGCGCTCGTCGAGCAGGTGAACCAGACCGCCAGCGACCTCGGCTCGCTGAACAAGGCGCTGCGGGTGGCGAACCTGGCCGGCACCGACGCCGGCACGCTGCTCGACCAGCGCGACCAGCTGACCCTCAAGCTCGCCGAGCTGACCGGCGCCAAGGTCACCGTCAACGCCGACACCACCGTCGACGTGAAGGTCGGCGGACAGGCGCTGGTCAGCGGCAACACCGCGACGCCGATGAGCCTCAGCGGTGCCTCCGATCTGTCCGCCCAGGCGAGTAACCCGGTGACGCTCAGCCTGGGCGGCAGCCCACTCACCCTGAGCAGCGGTGAGATCGGCGCGACCCAGACGCTGCTCGGCCAGAACCTGCCCGACTACCTCGACGGGCTGGACGGCTTCGTCTCCCAGCTGGTCACCGAGGTGAACACCCAGCACGCGAAGGGCGTCGACCTCGGGGGCAACCCGGGAACCGACTTCTTCACCGGCACCACCGCCACCTCGCTGCAGGTGGCGATCACCGACCCGTCCGCGGTCGCGGCCGCAGCACCCGGCCAGGGTGCGTTGGACGCCACCAACGCGGACGCGATGGGCGGCCTCGACCTGGGGGCGCCGGACTACCGCAGCCTGGTCACCGGCTTCGGGGTCACCGTGGCCTCGGTGCAGCGGCTGGCCGGCAACCAGGACGTGCTCACCGCGCAGGTCGACTCCTCACGCGAGTCGCTGTCCGGGGTGAGCATCGACGAGGAGATGGTGCATCTGCTGGCCGCCCAGCGCGGGTACGAAGGCGCGGCACGGGTGCTGACCACCGTGGACTCCATGCTCGACACGCTGATCAACCGGACCGGGCTGGTGGGCCGATGAGCACCCTGCGTGTCACCCAGCGGATGATGGTGAACAGCTCTCTCACCGCGCTGCAGCTCGGCATGGGCCGGCTCGCGCAGACCCAGGAGCAGCTGTCCACCGGACGCCTCATCAACAAGCCCTCGGACTCGCCGACCGGCACCAACGAGGCGATGCGGATCCGCGCCCAGCTGGCCGCCGACACCCAGCACAGCCGCAACGCCCAGGACGCGCTGAGCTGGATGGGACAGACCGACAGCACGCTGCAGTCCATGCTCGACGACGTGCACCGGGCGCGCGACCTGATCCTGCAGGGCTCCTCGACCGGCAGCAACGGCCCGGACGCCCGCAACGCCCTGGCCACCGAGCTCACCCAGATTCGCAAGTCGCTGCTCGGCCTCGCGAACACCCAGCACCTGGGCCGCCCGATCTTCGGGGGTACGACGGGCGGGACGGACGCCTACGACAAGACCACCGGTGTCTTCGTGGGCGAGGACTTCGGGGTGTCGCGCACCGTCAAGGACGGCGTCTCGGTGCGCATCAACGTGACCGGTCCGGAAGCCTTCAGCACCGCCTCCGGTGACGACCTGTTCACGGTGCTCGGCGACGCCGCCACGAACATGACCAGCGACCCGACCGCGCTTAGCGGAACGCTGGACCGGCTCGACGCCGTGGCCTCGCAGATGAAGAGCGCGCTGGCCGATCTGGGCACCCGCTACGGTCGGATCCAGAGCGCGACGAGCTCGCTGCAGGACGCCAGCCTGAACAACCAGAACCGGCTGTCGGAGGTCGAGAACGTCGACATCGCCAAGGCCGTGCTCGACCTGCAGATGCAGCAGGTGGCCTACCAGGCATCCCTGGGGGCCACCGCGCGGGTTCTCCAGCCATCCCTGATGGACTTCCTGCGGTAGCACCCGGCACAGGACAACGAGGTAACCATGAGGCTGACCACCACCACCGCACCCGACGCCGGCCCCGGCTTCCCCAGCCAGTCGGCGGGTTCGGACCTGCCTGCGCTGGACCTGGTCCGGCCGCTGCTGGGCTTCCCGGACTACCGGCGGTTCGCGCTGGCCCGCCTGGACGAGACCGGCGTGCTGTGCGAGCTGCGCTCCCTCGAGCAGCCAGACCTGCGGTTCGTGGTCATCCCGCCGGCGGTGCTGTTCCCCGACTACGCGCCCGAGATCGACGAGGAGGTCGCCGAGGCTCTCGATGCATCGAACCCGGATGACCTGCTGGTGCTCGCGTTGGTCACCCTCGGCGACACGCCGCAGGCGGCGACCGCCAACCTGCTCGCCCCCGTCGTGGTGAACCACCGGACTCGCCGGGCCGCGCAGGTGCTGCTGGAGGATCCCGAGCTCCCGCTGCGCGCCCCGCTGGCCGCCCGGTAGGACCGCGGGCGGTCCCGGGTCGCCGTGCGGCGTCGGGCCGGCACCCGCCAGACTGGTCGCCAGCAGACTGTGACGGGAGTGATCTGATGCTGGTGCTGAGCCGCCGCCTCGGCGAGAGCGTGGTCATCGGCGACGACGTGGTCGTCACCGTGCTCGAGATCCGCGGCGACGTCGTACGGCTCGGCGTCGACGCGCCCCGCCACGTGCAGGTACGGCGCCAGGAGCTGCTCGCCCAGGTCGAGGAGTCCAACCGTGCCGCCGCCTCCCCCGACGACGACGCGGTGGCCGGGCTGTCGCGACTGGTCGGCGACAAGGACGAGGATCACTGACCCACCGTTCAAGCACGCCCCCCGGAGGGGCTACTCCGGAGTAGCCGAGGGGTCACCCGTTGGGGGACTCCAGTCCCGTCTTCTGGGTTAAATCTCGTTATTTCCTGCTATTCCACTGCGGCGCTCGGCGGCCCTGTCAGACCATCAAACCGGTGCACTCCGACCCGGAGGGGAAACTTGGCCGGAGTCGCCCTAGGTGGGGACAGCCAGAGCTCGGCTGGGGGAACTCGAACCGTCTAGTCCGCGTCGCGGACGGCCGTGCGACCGTCCCGTGCCGCGGGTCGTCATCGGTTTGACGACCACGTTGGGGGCCTTGGTGGGGGGTGTGCCACTCCGCTTCGGTCGGGGCAACGCGCCCTGCCGAAGCGGGGTGTGCCCGCTCAGCACGACCGGCATCGTGGACGTCCGCGACCCTTGGGGGGATCGTGGCACAGCAGGACTTCACCGCCGGGCTCATGGGCCGGCGGCACGGGCGGCTCGGGTCCGTCGTACGCATCTCCACCGCGCTCGCGCTCAGCGTGCTGTCGCTCCCTCTGCTGTCCGCGCCTGCCGACGCG
>DASSKA010000197.1:0-3887 GCA_035690905.1 Nocardioidaceae bacterium
GCGCCGAGCGGGATGGTGAGCCGGGCGGACCGGCCGTCGGGGGCGATCAGGTCGTCGCGGGTGATCGGCGTGACCGCCAGCCGGCGCAGCCCGCGCGAGGAGCCGACGAACCGTGCGACGAAGTCGTCGGCGGGCGCCCCGAGGATCTGCGCCGGTACGTCGTACTGGGCGATCCGGCCTCCGGTGGCGAACACCGCCACCAGGTCCCCGAGCCGGACGGCCTCGTCGATGTCGTGGGTGACGAACAAGACGGTCTTGTCCAGGTCGCGGGCCAGCCGGGCGAACTCGTCCTGCAGCCGGCCGCGCACGATCGGGTCGACGGCCCCGAACGGCTCGTCCATCAGCAGCACCGGCGGGTCGGCCGCGAGCGCGCGGGCCACGCCGACCCGCTGCTGCTCCCCGCCGGAGAGCTGGTGCGGGTAGCGGTCGGCATACAGAGAAGGGTCCAGCCCGACCATCGCGAGCAGCTCCTCGGCCCGGGCAGAAGCCCGCCGCTTCTCCCAGCCGATCAGCACCGGGACCGTGGCCACGTTGGCGCGGATCTTCTGGTGCGGGAACAGCCCAACCTGCTGGATCACGTAGCCGATCCGGCGACGCAGCGCGACCGGGTCGGTGTGCGTGACGTCCTCGCCGTCGAGGTAGATCGATCCCGACGTCGGCTCGATGAGCCGGTTGACCATCTTCAAGGTGGTGGACTTGCCGCATCCCGAGGGCCCGACCAGGCACACGGTCGTACCCCTCGGCACGTCCAGCGACAGGGACTGCACCGCGACCGTCCCGTCCGGGTAGGTCTTGCCCACGCCGTCGAGCCGGATCATCGGGTCTTCGCTACGGTCCATGTGTGGCCATTCTCCCGTACCTGTCGCCACCGGTGCTCGCGGCTGGCCCTCACGTCGCGGCGGGCGGAAACTGCCTGGTCGACAACGACTGGCTCTGCGGCGCGTACTACTCCAGCAGCCGCATCGCCCAGATCACCGACGCGCTGGTGCAGCACGTCTGGATCACGGCGGTCTCGGTGCTCCTCGGACTGGTCATCGCGTTCCCCCTGGCCCTGCTGGCTCGACGCTACCGGAGGCTGGAGTGGTTCGTGGTGGGCACCACCACCGCGATCTACACCATCCCGTCGCTGGCGCTGTTCGCGCTGCTGCTGCCCTGGCTGGGCATCACGCCGACCACCGTGGTGGTCGGGCTGGTGCTGTACTCGCTGACCATCCTGGTCCGCAACATGCTCGAGGGGCTGCGTGGCGTGCCCGCGGAGGTCCGTGAATCGGCAGTGGGCATGGGCTACTCGAGCACCCGGCTGCTGTTCAAGGTGGAGCTGCCGCTGGCGCTGCCGGCGGTGATGGCCGGGCTGCGGATCGCCACGGTGTCCACGGTGGCGCTGACCACGGTCGGCGCGATCGTCGGGTACGGCGGGCTGGGCAACCTGCTGCTGGACGCGGTCGACACCCAGTTCAAGCCCCAGGCGCTGACCGCCAGCGTGCTGTGCGTGCTGCTGGCCATCGCGCTGGACATCCTCATCGTCGGCGCGCAACGAGTGCTGACGCCGTGGTCGCGGACGAGGAGCGCCTGATGCTGCACGACGTCATCGCCTGGTTCGCGAACCCCGCGCACTGGCACGGGCAGAACGGGCTGCTCACCCGGCTGCTCGAGCACACTCTGCTCACGTTCACCGCCGCCGCGGTCGCGATCCTGGTCGGCCTCCCGGTGGCGATCTGGCTGGGCCACCTGGGCCGCGGCGGCTTCCTGGCGATCAACATCTCCAACGTGGGCAGGGCGATCCCGACCTTCGCCGTGCTGCTGGTGCTGTCGCTGACCGCGCTGGGGGCCAGCGAGTTCGGCCCGTACGGCCGGGCCGGGCTGTCCACCCTCGTCGCGCTGCTGCTGTTCGCGCTGCCGCCGGTGGTGACCAATGCGTACGTCGGAATGCGGGAGGTGGACCGGGACACGGTCGAGGCCGCCCGAGGCATGGGCATGACCGGGACGCAGCTGTTGTGGAGGGTCGAGCTGCCGCTCGCGCTGCCGCTGATCATGGCCGGGCTGCGGCTCGCGCTGGTGCAGGTGTGGGCGACCGCGACGATCGCGGCGCTGGTCGCCGGGCCGGGGCTGGGCAACATCATCACGCTCGGGTTCATCCGCCAGGACTACGCAGAGGTGGTGGCGGGGGCGATCGTGGTCGCGGTGATCGCGCTGCTGCTCGAGGGCGTGATGGTGCTGGCCCAGTCGCTGGTCGATCCGGTGTCCCGCGCCCGTCGTACGACGGAGGGGGCACGCCCGAAAACCGCGGCGGTGGCGTGAACCGCTTGCGCGGGTAGAGTGATTCGGCAGCGGGTGCTGACCAGGGGGCGCCCACCGGACACGCGCGGGATCTGATCCCGCGGGACACAGAAGGCGGAGCGCAACATGCTGAAGAACCGTCGGACATCCTTCCGCGCGGCCGTGGCCGCGGCGGTGCTCGCTCCTCTCGCCCTGGTGGCCGCCTGCGGCGGCGGCAGTCCCTCCTCCGGCGGGCCTTCGGGGTCGTCGTCCGGCGGTGGGCACGTGACCATCGTCGGGCAGGGCTACACCGAGATGGAGATCATGGCGAACATGTACGCCGACCTGCTGCAGAAGGCCGGCTACACCACCACGATCAAGACGGTCGCCACCCGCGACCTGTACGGGCCTGCCCTGGAGAAGGGCTCGGTCGACGTCTCGGCCGACTACGCCTCGTCGATGACGGAGTTCCTCAACCAGCAGATCAACGGCCCGGACGCCAAGCCGGTGGCCTCACCCGACATCAACAAGACGATGGCCGAGCTGACCAAGCTCGGCAAGCAGCAGGGCGTGGAGCCGCTGAAGCCGGCTCAGGCCCAGGACGCGAACGCGTTCGCGGTGACCAAGAAGTTCTCCGACCAGCACCACGTCACCACGCTCAGCCAGCTGGCCGCGCTGAACATCCCGATCTCGCTGGCCGCGGCGCCGGACTGCCCGCAGCGCGACGACTGCAAGCTCGGCCTGGAGAAGGTGTACGGGCTGGACATCCACAAGTTCGAGCCGCTCGGCTTCGGCACCACGCAGACCAAGAACGCGCTCAAGAGCGGTGAGGTCAACCTCGGCCAGGTCGGCACCAGCGACGGGTCGCTGGACAGCCTCGGTCTCGTGGTGCTCGCCGACGACAAGAACCTGGAGAACGCCGAGAACCTGGTGCCCGTGGTGAACTCGAAGTTCCTCGCCGCGCACCCGAACGTCGCCGACGTGCTGAACAAGCTCTCGGCCGTGCTGACGACCGACGACCTGAAGAAGCTGAACGGCGAGGTGGACGTGCAGCGGCAGCTGCCCGAGGACGTCGCCAAGTCCTACCTGCAGAGCAAGGGGCTGCTCTAGCCCACAGGGGTCGAGCAGCGAGCGAAGCGAGCGTCTCGAAACCCCCGACCGCGCATGCTCCCGCTCAACTGAGCGGGCACCCGGTCACGTTGCACAACTGTGACCTCTTTTTAACGTTCGAATCGATAAATGGGGGACATCTGACGATGCCGTCCCATAGGGTCATCCCCGGGACGGCAACCCCCGCCGTCTCGAACCCCACCAGGTCTGCAGGAGGACCTCGACTGCGCCGAGCATGCACAACTCCGTGAACTGCCACATGCGACACAACCTTCACGGATTGCACATGACTCAGAAATGTGTAAAAGTCGGGGACGCCCGCCTGACGGCGTGCCGGGAGACTGAACCCAGTGGGTCCAGTCGTTCACCGGGGGACGAACCCCACTGTTAGTACGAAGTCTTCTTATGGAGGAGATCTTGAGTAAGTCATCCATCGGCTGGCGGAAGGCTGGAATCTCCAGCCTCGCGACGGCTGCTCTCGTCGCGGGCGCTTGCGTCGCCGGCGCGGGTGCCGCCTCCGC
>DASSKA010000198.1:0-49006 GCA_035690905.1 Nocardioidaceae bacterium
CAGTCAAAGACCGCCACCACTCCTATGTCGGCGGGCGGACGAGCGCGGAAGAACAGGAGATTCCCCTGGTACGTGCGTCGGAGGTGCGGTTCGGAACGAGAATTACCTGTGCTTCGGTACGCCGGATGCGGCGAGGCTGCCAGGGCGATGGTCTGGAAGGTGTTCGTGTGGACGGTGTGACGGGACGTGCCTCGTGCAGGCGGGCCGACCAAAGTCGCCCGTGACAACACCGCGCGCCCGCGAGATCCGGCGGGCCGGGGAGGGTCACATCTCTTCCGGGGCGCTGATGCCCAGCAGTCCGAGCCCCTGCTCGAGGACGGCAAGGGTCAGCGAGCAGAGCGCCAGGCGGGAGGTGCGCACGGCCGGTTCGGGGGCGCGCAGCACCGGGCACGCCTCGTAGAACGCGGTGAACGCCTGAGCCAGGTCGAAGAGGTACGCGCACAGCTGGTGCGGCGCGCAGCTGTGCCCGACCTGTTCGACGGCCTCGCCGAAGCCGAGCAGCGCGAGGGCCAGGGCGCGCTCGGCCTCCTCGCCGATCAGGATCGAGCCACCCGGTGCTGCAGCCTCTGCCTTGCGCAGGATGGACCGTATCCTCGCCGCGGCGTACTGCAGGTAGGGCCCGGTGTTGC
Source organism: Nocardioidaceae bacterium (assembly GCA_035690905.1). Classification (GTDB taxonomy): domain Bacteria; phylum Actinomycetota; class Actinomycetes; order Propionibacteriales; family Nocardioidaceae; genus DASSKA01. The sequence goes on from DASSKA010000198.1 coordinate 630, forward strand.
CGTGCAGCGCCAGCATCCGGCCGAAGTCGAAGGTGTACTCGCTGTCGTGGGAGACCGCCAGGTCGGCGTACTTCAACGCACCGATCCCCACCTGCCGGGCGATCCCTTCCCGGGCGGAGGCGGACAGCTCCGGGCGGGCGCGGGCGACGACCTCCCCGGCCCGGGCGACGGCCTCGTCGACCAGCGTCGTCAGCCGCACCGGGGCGCCCTCGCGAGTGCGGAGGATCTTGCCGTCCGTGCCGAGCACGTTCCCGATCCGGACATGGGTCACCTCCACCCGCTCGGGTAGCCAGCCCGCGCGACGGGCGGTCTCGAAAACCATCTGCAGGTGAAGCTCCTGGGTCGCGCCGATGACGTACAGCAGCCGGTCCGCGCCGAGGTCGTCAACCCGGTGCTTGACGGTGGCCAGGTCGCTGGTGGCGTAGCCGTACCCACCGTCGCTCTTGCGGATGATCAGCGGCACCGGCCTGCCCTCCCGTCCGGTGAACCCCTCGAGGAACACGCACAGCGCACCCTCGCTGTGCGTGGCGATGCCCATCGACTCCAGGTCGTCGCAGATCCCGGGCAGCGAGGCGTTGTAGCTGCTCTCCCCGGCCAGGTCCTCGTCGGTGAGCGTCACGTCCAGGTCGGCGTAGACGCGGTTGAAGTACGACGTGGACAGCTTGATCAGCTCACGCCACAGCCGGGACGTCTCTTCGTCCCCGGCCTGCAGGGCCACCACCCGGCGACGGGCCCGTTCCGCGAAGGCCTCGTCGCTGTCGAACTTCACCCGGGCGGCCTGGTAGAAGTTGTTCGGGTCCTCGGTCAGCTCCCGCGCCGCCGGGGAGTCCTCTCCTACGTCGAGCAGGTGCTCCAGCAGCATCCCGAACGGAGTGCCCCAGTCGCCGATGTGGTTCTGCCGGACCACCCGGTGCCCCAGGTGCTCCAGGGTCCTGGCCAGGGCATCGCCGACCACCGTCGTACGCAGGTGCCCGACGTGCATCTGTTTGGCCACGTTCGGCGCGGAGTAGTCGATGACCACGGTCTGCTGCTCCTGCTCGGGCACCCCGAGCCGTGGGTCGGCGGCCAGCGCGTCCAGCTGCTGGCCCAGCCAGCCGGGGAGCAGGGTCAGGTTCACGAACCCGGGGCCGCTGACCCGCGGAGGTGCGCAGGCGTCGGCGACCTCGAGGTGCTCCACGAGCCGCTCGGCGACCTCACGCGGCGGCAGCCCGAGCCGCTTGCCGAGCGCAAGCGCGACGTTGGCCTGGTAGTCGGCGAACTGGGAGGGCCGGATGACCGGGTCCACCGAGGCGTACTCCGGCGCGAAGGCCCCCGACAGCGCCGCTCGGAACCGGTCGGCGAGCAGGCGGGTGGGGGCCGTCATGGGCCAAGGCTACGGCGGTGGGCTCCGGGATCTGTTACCGAAGTGTGGAGGTGCGGAGGGGCGGCTGTTGCCGAACCGTGGACAGAAGGTCCGTAATGTTCTGGTTGTCAGGCACCCCGGGGGGAGCGACACGCACCGGGTGCCGACACGGTGGGGATGTCCTGGTGGAGCCATACCCGGGGGGGACGTGGCTCTGCCAGGACAGAAAACCCAGGCCGACCTGGCTCCGGGCGGGGCACAGACGTTCCTCCTCCCAACCGAACGTCGCGTCCTGCCCGGGCCATGTCGGCCGGGTTCAGCCGCCGGTCATCGGCTGGCCATCGGCTGGGGGCCGGCTCGCGGGCCGAGACGCCTTCTCGCGAACCCGGGCGCAGCGTGTTTCGTCACCCTATGCTCAAGCGCATGGGGAGGACCGTGCTTGTCGTCGAGGACGACGAGGGCATCGCGGTGCCGCTCGTGCACACGCTGGAGCGCGAGGGGTACGACGTGGTGCGCGCTGACGCGGGTGAGCCGGCGGTGGAGCGCGCCTGCAAGGGCGACATCGACCTGGTCATCCTCGACCTCGGCCTTCCCGACATCGACGGCCTGGAGGTCTGTCAGCGGATCCGGTCGGCGGGCATGGACTGCGCGATCATGTTCCTCAGCGCGCGTTCCGGCGAGCTCGACCGGGTGGTCGGGCTCGACGTGGGTGCCGACGACTACATGACCAAGCCGTTCGGGCTGGCCGAGCTGTTGGCCCGCACCCGGGCCCTGCTGCGGCGCAGTGCACCGCGGCCGGTGGTGGCCGTGCCCGGCACCGACCACGGCCTGGTCGTAGACGTGAGCGCTCGGCGGGTTCAGGTGGACGGCGTCGAGATCGCGCTCACCTCCAAGGAGTTCGACGTGCTGGCGCTGCTCGCCCGGGACCGCGGTGCCGTGGTCACCCGGGAGCGGCTGATGGACGAGGTCTGGGACAGCAACTGGTACGGCTCCACCAAGACGCTCGACGTCACGGTGGGCCGGTTGCGGCAGAAGCTCGCCGACAGCGGTTCGCCGGCCCGCGTGGTCACGGTGCGCGGGGTCGGCTTCAGGCTCGATGACAGGGGTGGGGACTGATGAGCATGGCCACAGCTGCTCAGCCGGAGAGTGGGCCGGTCGCCGACCGGATCGCCGGCAACCTGGTGCGCGCCGGGCTGGTGCGTGAGGAGGACCGCGCGGAGGCCAGCCGGGTGGTCGCGGACGGGCTCCGCGGCGCGCGCGTCGTACTCCCGCCGCCGGTCGAGCATGCGCCACTGCGCCGCCGCATCGCTGAGATCGCAGGCTACGTCGGTGCCGCGCTGGTGCTCGGCGCGGTCGGGCTGTTCTTCGCCCAGCAGTGGTCGTCGCTCTCGCACGGGGCGCGGGTGGCGATCCTCGCGGTGGCCGCGGTCGCGCTGGCTGCCGGAGGGCTCGGGCTCCTGGCGCGGTTGCCCGGACCGCGCCGCGAGGCGCTCCGCTCCGTTCAAGGCCGGTTGGCCGCGGTGCTGCTGGGTGCGGCGGCGGTGTCCGCGGCGTTCGCCGCCGCGGTCGCGGTCGGCCCGGGCCAGGGTGACGGCGCGCGAGCCTTCGTGGTGTTCGCGGTAACCCTGCTGCTGGCCGGGTTGCTCGGGTACCTCGCGGTGCCGAGCAGCGTCGGGCAGGTCGTCGTGGCGGTGGGTGCGGTTGTGCTGGTGCCCTCCAGCCTCGAGCTGGCCGGTGTCTCGAGCGCCCTGGTGACCGGGCTGGTGCTGGTCGCGGTCGGGGTCGGCTTGCTGCTGCTGGCCGAGCTCGGAGTGTGGCGGCCGCTGATGACCGCCGAGGTGATCGGCTGCGTGATCGCGTTCGCGGGTGCGCAGGTGCCGGTGGCCGGGTCGCCGCACCCGTGGGTCGGGTACGTCGCCACGGCGCTGCTCGCCGCCGGGGCGTTCGCCACCTACGTCGTACGTCGGGCGTGGCCGTACCTCGTCCTGGGCGTGGTCGCCACCACCGTCGCGGTGCCGGAGGCGCTCACCGACTGGACCGGCGGATCGCTCGGGGCGGCCGGCGCGCTGCTGGTGGCCGGCGTCGCGCTGCTCGGCGCCTCGCTGGCCGGGCTGCGGCTGCGCAAGGAGGTCACCGAGAAGCAGCCCAGGCGACACCGCGTACCCTGACCCGCGTGGATCTGCCTCACCTCGGCACGCTGACGTCCCTGCCCGCGCTCGACGAGCCGGACCTGCTGGCCAAACCGGTGGCCGCTGCGCTGGCCGACTGGCCGCACGCCGGTGTGGTCGCGGTGGCCGAGATCGACCCGGACCTCGCCGACACCGCCGCGTGCTCGGAGGCCTACCAGGTGCCGATGGACGCCGGCGCGAACTGCGTGGTGGTCTCCGGCCGGCGCGCCGGGGAGGAGCGGGTGGCGGCCTGCCTGGTCCGCGCCGACACCCGCGCCGACGTGAACAACCTGGTCAAGCGGCGGCTGGACGTGCGCAAGGCGTCGTTCCTGTCGATGGAGCGGGCCGTGGACGAGAGCGGCATGGAGTACGGCGGGATCACGCCGGTCGGCCTGCCGGAGGAGTGGCGGCTGTTCGTCGACGCCGCGGTGCTGGACCTCCCGGCGGTGCTGATCGGGAGTGGGGTACGGCGCTCGAAGCTGATCCTTCCGGGGCAGGTGCTGGGTGAGTTGCCGCGCGCCGAGGTGATCGAGGGCCTCGGCATCTGAACCGAGTTGTCAGGCCGGTGACCGGTCATAGCCGGTCAGCCGCCTGACAAGTGGGGTCAGCGGCGGGCCAGCCGGGCGATGCACCGACTCGGCTCGACCATCGGCTCCAGGCCCGCCGCCCGCACCGGAGCGCCCATCTGGTCCAGCATGCCCTTCATCAGCCCGAGGTGCACCGAGCAGACCACCTCGGTGTGCCGCTCGGCGACCTCCAGGAACGGGCAGTGGCTGACCTCGAGCCGCAGCCCCTCGTCGTCGTCGACCGGACGGGACTCGAAGCCGACCCGGTCCAGGTTGTCGACCAGCGTCTCGAGGGCGCTCTCCTCGGCCAGCTTCTGGAACGGGGGAGCCGGCTCGGTGAGGAACCGGCCCCAGGCGGCACCGGCCTGCTCGGCGGCCTCGGCGGGCCGGTCCACCTGGTCGGCGAGAAAGCTGGTCAGCACCTCGGCGAGGAACCGGTAGCTGCGCCCGTCGGCGGCCGAGCCGGCGGTGGTGGCGGAGTACAGCAGCCGCGGCCGTCCGGGGCCGGTGCGCTCCTCGGGCCGGTGGGTGACCAGGCCGGACTCCTCGAGCGTGTCGAGGTGGAAGCGGACGGTGTTGGCGTGCAGGCCGAGCCGGCGCGCGGCATCGGCGGCGGTGATCGGTTCGCCCACGTCCCGGAGCAGGGTCAGCACCTGGAACCTTGTCGGCCCGAGACCGTGCGCCGGGTCGTCCCCGGAGGGTGGCCAGGACTGTCGGACCGGCGTCCGGGGAGTCTGTGCGTGGGAGCTCATCGAGGTCATCGTGGCATGTCTGGTCCGGGGGCGCCCGAAACCCCGGGCATTCGGGCGTCTCACCGCCCCAGCAGCGGGGCCGCGTGCAGCGCCTGGAACCGGCGCATCTCGCGGTAGCCGTACTGCGACACCCAGGAGTGGTCGGGCGGGTCGACGGTTCGCGCGCTCTCGGCGGGACGGGGCGGCCCGGCGCTGGGGTCCAGGCCCCGCGCCACCAGCTCGTCACCCAGTCGGGCGATGCCGTCCTCGCCGAAGACCGGTCCGTGCCCGTCGACGTACAGCACCGGCACGACCTCCTTGCCGGTGTCCCGCCACTCCTTTCGCCAGGTTCGGGCCAGCCGCCACGCGGTGGTGGTCACCGGGCCGCCGGTCACGTCCACGGCATAGCCCCAGTCCCGCAGGCAGTCGCTGTCGGAGCTGCCGGAGAGGATGGCGTCCACGAGCAGGGTGCGCACCAGCCGCGGGCTGCCGATGTCCAGGCCGTGCACCCAGAACGCCTCGAACAGCCGGCTGTGCGCCTGGTCGGCGACGCCGGCGCCGTACGCCTCGGCGTAGCCGGACAGCGCGGCGGCGGTGTAGGGCACGAAGCCCGCCAGCGAGTACGGGTAGAGCTCGCCGGGCAGCAGGGCGCGCTCGACGCGGTCCATCTCCTCGCGCAGGCACGCGAACCGGGTGTCGCCGTGCCGGCGCGGGCGGCGCGGCTCGTGCTCGACGGCCCGCCAGTCCACCACGACCCCGTGGCCGGCGAGCAGGCGCGCGCGGCGCTCCGCGAGGTAGCTCCAAGGACAGTTGAAGTCCCCGTAGATCCGCAGCTGCCGGGCCGTGCCCGGTACGTCCTCGGCCATCTGGGGCCTCCCTTGCGCTCGTCCTATTCATTTTTATAAAGTCTTTGGAGAAATAGCAAGAGGGAGGTTGGCATGACCTACGTGATCGGTGAGCCGTGCATCGACGTCAAGGACCGGGCCTGCGTCGACGAGTGCCCGGTGGACTGCATCTACGAGGGCGGGCGGTCGCTGTACATCCAGCCCGACGAGTGCGTGGACTGTGGTGCGTGCGAGCCGGTGTGCCCGGTCGAGGCGATCTACTACGAGGACGACCTGCCGGCGGACCTCGAGCCCTACAAGCAGGACAACGTCCGGTTCTTCGCCGAGCCGCTGCCCGGCCACGACGCGCCGATCGGCTCCCCCGGTGGGGCGGCGAGGCTCGGCGTGGTCGACGGGGACACCGAGCTGGTGGCGAGCCATCCGGTGCGCGACCCCGATCCGGCGGCCTGAGCCTGGACGCGCATGGTTTAGTTGGACCATGAGCCAGGTGCACGATCGCAGCCACACGTCGTCGGAGCTGGTGGTGCTCAGCGAGCTCGCGGAGTCGCTGATCGCCGACCTGCCCAACCATCATTCGGGACGCACCGCCAAGACGGTGATGTCCGGCGCGGTGATGCGTGCCGTGGTGGTGGCGCTGGCCCAGGGCACCGAGATGAACGAGCACGACTCGCCGTCCGGCGCCACCGTGCAGGTGCTCTCCGGAAACGTCACGCTGCGGGCCGGGGAGCGGGAGTGGCCGGTGCAGCCCGGCCAGCTGATCGTGGTGCCGCACCAACGGCACTCCGTGGTGGCGCACGCGGACTCCGCGTTCCTGCTCACCGTCGCGCTGCGCTGAGGCGCCGGAGAGGTGGCCGACGTCACCCTCCGAAATGCTCACCTGATCGCCGCGACTGCCGAAAAATATGAGCGGTACCCGGCAGAGCGGCTCCCACCGATTGACGCGGGTCCTTCCCTACCCGTCTGCTCGAGAAAGCCGTTGGCCCGTGTCGCCGCTCATGATCCTGGGGAGCCTGGGAACCGTCCTGTCCACCACCGCGATGTTGCCTCATCTCGTGCATGCGCTGCGGCACCGCCACCCTTCCGGCTCCACCACCGGGTGGATGGTGGGCGCGCTGTCGTCCGCGATCTGGTTCGCCTACGGGATCGATCGTCACGACCTGCTGCAGGCGGCACCCGGGTTCGTCACCGTGCCCGCCGGTGTGTTCCTCACTGGCTGGTGCCTGCTGGTCGCGCGCCGGTCGAGCAGACGGCTCACCGTCCCGGACGTCTCGGTGCTCACCGTCCCGGAGGTCTCGGTGCTCACCGTCCCGGAGGTCCCGGCCAGTGCGGAAGCGGGGCCGGTCACCGAGCTCTGCCAGCCACTGCCGCACAACCTGCGCGACCTCGGCGACACCCTCGAGCTGCCGCGCATCTCGGCCTGAGCTCCGCCCGTCGCCGGGCCGCCGGCGGGCCCTTACCAGGGCACCATGGGAAACTGCCGCTGCCCATGGTGAATTCACCGTGGGAAGCGGTACAAAACCAGGGTGCCCTGGTAAAGAGCCGATGACAGGAGCCCCCGGATGAGCGACAACGCCGCGACAGATGCCTACCGCGCCGCGCGCAACCAGCTGCTCGCGCTGCGCGGTGACCACGACCGCGCGGTCGCGGAGTTCGACTGGCCCGACCTCGGGCCGCGGTTCAACTGGGCGCAGGACTGGTTCGACGTCATCGCCCGCGGCAACGACCGGCTTGCTCTGGTGATCGTCGAGGAGGACGGCAGCGAGCAGCAGCTGACCTTCGACGAGGTGGCCCGCCGCTCGGACCAGGTCGCCGGCTGGCTGCGCGGCCAGGGCGTCGGCCGCGGCGACGCGGTGATCGTGATGCTCGGCAACCAGATCGAGCTCTGGGAGACCATGGTCGCGATCATGAAGCTCGGGGCGGTGATCATGCCGACCACCACCGCGGTCGGGCCGAGCGAATTGGTCGACCGGATCGAGCGCGGCGGGGCGCGTGCGGTGATCTGCAACCCGGCGGATGCGCCGAAGTTCGACGAGGTGCCGGGGGAGTACCTCCGGGTCTCGGTGGGGCCGGCAGGCGCCGGGTGGGCCGACCTCCGTGCGTCGTACGACGGAGAGGCCGCGCCGATCGAGCACCCGGGCACCGGCCCGGACGACCGGCTGCTGCTGTACTTCACCTCCGGCACCACCAGCCGGCCGAAGCTGGTCGAGCACACCCAGGCGTCCTACCCACTGGGGCACCTGAGCACGATGTACTGGCTGGGCGTCGGGCCCGGTGACGTGCACCTCAACATCTCCTCGCCCGGCTGGGCGAAGCACGCCTGGTCCTGCTTCTTCGCGCCGTGGATCGCCGAGGCCACCGTCTTCGTCTACAACTACTCACGCTTCGACCCGGCGGCGCTGCTCGGCCTGCTCCGCGAGCGTCAGGTCACCACGTTCTGCGCGCCGCCGACGGTGTGGCGGATGCTGATCAAGGCCGACCTGTCCGGCGGCCCGGGCACGCTGCGCGAGCTGGTGTCGGCCGGCGAGCCGCTGAACCCGGAGGTGATCGGCCAGGTCCAGCAGGCGTGGGGGCTGATGATCCGGGACGGGTACGGGCAGACCGAGACCACCGCCCAGGCCGGCAACACGGTCGGGTCGACGGTGAAGCCGGGGTCGATGGGCCGGCCGCTGCCCGGGGTGCCGGTGCTGCTGGTCGACCCGGTCAGCGGGCAGCCGCTGACCGGCCCCGGCGAGGGGGAGATCTGCCTGGACCTGGCCGGCGACCGGCACGGCCGGCCGGTGCCGCTGATGACCGGCTACCAGGGCGACGAGACCCGCAACGCCGAGGCGATGGCCGGCGGCTACTACCACACCGGGGACGTGGCCAGCGTCGACGCGGACGGCTACATCACCTACATCGGCCGCACCGACGACGTGTTCAAGGCCTCCGACTACAAGATCAGCCCGTTCGAGCTCGAGTCGGTGCTCATCGAGCACCCCGCCGTCGCGGAGGCGGCCGTGGTGCCGGCGCCGGACGCGCTGCGGCTGGCGGTGCCCAAGGCGTACGTCGCCCTGGCCCCCGGCCACCAGCCGAGCCGGGAGACCGCGTTCGAGATCCTGCGCTACGCGCGCGAGCACCTCGCGCCGTACCAACGGATCCGCCGCCTGGAGTTCTACGAGCTGCCCAAGACCATCTCCGGCAAGATCCGGCGGGTCGAGCTGCGGACCCGCGAGGAGCTGCACGCCGCGGACGCGCCGCCGGGCGAGTGGCGCGACGAGCAGTTCCCCGAGCTGCGGCAGGCCAGCAGCGGCTCCGCCTGACCGGGCTATTTTTGAAAGCATGACAAGGCCAGGAACCGCGCTGGTGCTCGGCGGCGGAGGGGTGACCGGCATCGCGTGGGAGATCGGGCTGCTCCTCGGCCTCGCCGAGCACGGCATCGACCTGACCGAGGCCGAGACGCTGGTCGGCACCTCCGCCGGCTCGGTGGTCGGCGCGCTGGTGGCCTGCGGCGAGGACCTCGAGGAGATGTACGCCTCCCAGTTCGCCGACCCGAGCGGTGAGGAGGTGGCCAAGATGGGCGCCGGGATCATCGCCCGGTTCGCGCTGGCCTACATCACCCCCGGCTCGCCGTCCCGCAAGCTGCGCCGGATCGGCCGGCTGGCGATGCGAGCCCGCATCGGCGACGAGACCGAGCGGGTCGAGGTGATCCGGTCCCGGATGGGCGACCGCAGCTGGCCGGACCGCCGGCTGCTGATCACCGCGGTGGACGCCGGCTCGGGCGAGCCGGCCGTGTTCGACAAGTCCACCGGCGTCGACCTGGTCCGCGCGGTGTCCGCCAGCTGCGCCGTACCCCTCGTGTGGCCGCCGGTCGTCGTGAACGGGCGGAGGTACGTCGACGGCGGGATGCGCTCGCCGAACAACGCCGATCTTGCCCGGGGCGCGTCGCACATCATCGTGTTCGCGCCGATCGTCGCGTCGTACAACAAGGCCACCCGGGTGGACACGCAGCTGATCGGCCTCGGACCGCGGGTGGCCTGGAGCGTGATCGCGCCGGACGCGATCGCCGCGCACGCGGTGAACGCGAACATGCTCGACCCGCGGCACCGCGCCCAGGCGGCCCGCGCCGGGCGGCAGCAGGCGCGGCGAGTGCTGGACAAGGTCAGGGCCGCCTGGCCCTGCTGAGTGGCAGGCGTGATGGCGGCACCCATCCCTCCGTCCTCGCGCCCGAGCACGCCGTGGGCCGGCGAACCTGGGAGGAGTCGCTGACCCTCTGTCATCGGCCCTCCACGTCACATGCGGCCGTCGTCGTTCCAACTATGCACGCTGTCCATCCCGCATCTGCCGTCGTCGACGCAGGGAAGCGCGCGGCCGGAGTGTCCGTGGAGGAATGCTGCGGCCGAGGGTCTCGACGTACGCCCGCGGCGGGTCGAAGATGGATGAGGGAGCCCCGGTGAGCGGGGGACCCGCTGAGCCTCGGGCGAGGGGAGCGCGCCATGGGACAGATCGGGACCGAGCGCCGCGAAGTGGAGTTCCTACCCCTGACGGATGAGCCGATGAGCGAGCCCGCCCCGCAGGGCGAGCCCGCCAGGCAGACGGAGCCCGATCCGGCCCGGACGTGACCGCGCCGGTGTCGGCACCACGCCGAGAAGTGGCGCTGGTGCCCGGCGAGCTGCGCGGCTACCGCCAGTTCGAGTTGCGTGCTGATGGGCTGTATCCCCTCGTGCACCCAGGATCCGGGCCGTGGGACGGGAGGCTCGAGCGTGCGCGATGCGCCTCGGGGGCGGACCACGCGCCGCCGGCCAGCGACTGCCGCTGTGGTCTTTACGGCTGGTACCTGCCCGGCACCGCGACGGTCACGTTCGGCCCGGCGAATGCGGTGATCGCCGTTCGAGGACGCTGCGTTCTGGGCGAGCGCGGCTTCCGGGCAGCGGCGGCCCGCATCGAGGCGGTGACCCTGCCCGTCGCGGTGCGGTGGCAGCCTCGGGCCGCGTCCCGAGCCCGTCGGATGCTGGCCGCCCGGTATCCCGGCACCCGGGTGTACCGCTCGGTGCGGCGCATGGTGAAGGACCATCCACCCGACGACGTCGGTGCGCTCGGCATCCATCCCCGGGCCGATCGGAGCCACGGCTACCGGACTGCCGCGGCCGCGAGCTACGTGACCGGGATCGTGCTGATGGTCGTGCTCGCGGCGCTGCCGTGGCTGGTGGTCGCGGAAGGATTCAAGAACTGGTGGCCCCTGCTCCTGGCCGTGTTCGCCGTGGTCTGGCAGGCCGGGCTCGTGGGTCTGGTCGCCCTGCTGCTGAAGCAGCAGACGCCCAGCCCTGCCGACGGCGGTACTAGCTGACCACACAGCACAGGAAGCGCCCCGACCGCGGCGGGTACGCCGGCGCGGAAGAGGCGCCTACGGCTTCTCATTCGGCGATGCCCATCTCCCAGACCAGCACGTGGGTGCCCGCCGCGGTGCTGGTCAGTCGCCGCGGCCCCTCATCGGTGAGCCGGGCCTCGTCGCCGTCGTAGAGCAGTCCCGCGCCGTCGAGGCCGGCCGCGCCCCGGGTCACGTATACGTGCAGCAACGGCGCCTCGGGCAGCAGGACCGCGTCGTCCCTCTCCAGCCGCGCGGCGAGCAGCGTGGCCCGGGCGCTCCCGAGGCGTACGACGCCGGGGCGGTCCGCTCGTCCGGAGGCGATCGTGACAAGGCAGCCCGCGGGGAGGTCGACCGGCCCTTGCTCGTACGACGGAGCCGCCGCCGGCTCATCCGGGGAGAGGTGCATCTGCACGAACCGCAGCGGCTCGGTCTCGGAGGCGTTGCGCTCGGCGTGCTCGATTCCGCTGCCCGCGCTGGTGCGCTGCACGACGCCCGGCCTGAGAACGCCGGTGTGCCCGGCGGAGTCCTCGTGCGCCAGCCGGCCCTCGACCACCCAGGTCACGATCTCGGTGTCCGCGTGTCGGTGGGTGTCGTAGCCGGCCCCCGGCGCGAGCAGGTCGTCGTTGTGCACCCGCAGTAGCCCGTGGCCGACGTTGGCCGGGTCGTAGTGCTGGCCGAACGAGAAGCCGTGCCGGGAGACGATCCCGTCTCGCTCGGTCACGAACCGGTCGCCCGCCCGTCGTACCTCCACGCTCATACCGACATCGTGTCGGAAACGCGACGCACACGTCGCGGTGGGCGTACCGACAACGTGGAAGGACCTGCGAGGGTGGGGGCATGACTGAGCAGTTCCCGACCCTGCCGGAGGGGTTCGCGTTCGGGGTGAGCACGGCGGCGTACCAGGTCGAGGGCGCCGCCGGCGAGGACGGTCGCGGGCCCAGCATCTGGGACACCTTCGCCGCCGAGCCGGGCCGGATCGTCGACGGGAGCACGGGCGCGGTGGCCTGCGACCACTACCACCGCTACCGCGAGGACGTGAACCTGATGGCCGGTCTCGGGGTGGACGGCTACCGGTTCTCCCTCTCGTGGTCGCGGGTGCAGCCGGAAGGCCGCGGCCGGGCCAACCCGAAGGGACTCGCCTTCTACGACCGGCTGGTCGACGCGCTGCTCGAGCGCGGCATCGCGCCGATGGCCACGCTCTACCACTGGGACCTGCCGCAGCCGCTGCAGGACGCCGGCGGCTGGCGGAACCGGGACACCACCGAGCGGCTCGCGGAGTACGCCACCCTGGTCGGCCTCAAGCTCGCCGACCGGGTCGCGCAGTGGATCCCGGTCAACGAACCGAACGTGGCGACCATGCTCGGCCATGCAGTCGGCCAGCACGCGCCCGGCCAGCGGCTGCTGCTCGAGGCGCTCCCGGTGGCGCACCACCTGCTGCTCGGGCATGGCCGGGCTGCGGCGGCACTGCGTACGACGGGCGCAAAGGCGATCGGCACGGCCAACAACCACTCGTCGGCCTGGCCGGCCACCGACTCCGAGGGCGACCGGCTCGCCGCCGACCTCTACGACACCCTCTGGAACCGGCTGTTCGCCGACCCGATGCTGCTCGGCAGCTACCCGGAGGGGTTCGCCGAGCTGATGTCCGGCCCGGTCGCCGACGACCTGGCGGTCATCAAGGCGCCGCTGGACTTCTACGGGGTCAACTACTACTACCCGACCCGCGTCGCCGACCCCGCCACGGCCACCACCACGGACGTGCCGGCCGGGGTGGAGCTGCCCGAGGAGATGCCGTTCGCGCTGCTCCCGGTCGAGGGGTACCCACGCACCGGGTTCGGCTGGCCGGTGGTTCCCGACGGGTTGCGCGAGCTGCTGGTGTCGATGACCAAGAGGTACGGCGCGGCGCTCCCCCCGCTCTACGTCACCGAGAACGGCTGCGCCTACGACGACGTCCCGGACGCCGACGGCGCGGTGCACGACCCTGACCGGATCGACTTCCTGGACGGGCACCTGCGCTCGGTTGCCCGGGCACTCGCCGAGGGCGCCGACGTCCGGGGCTACTACACCTGGTCGCTGATGGACAACTGGGAGTGGGCCGAAGGGCTCACCAAGCGGTTCGGCCTGGTGCACGTCGACTTCGACACCCAGCGGCGGACGCCGAAGGACTCCTACCGGTGGTTCGCGGACATGATCGCCGGCCAACCCGGCCGGCCATCGCGACCACCGATCTAGTCGATGCCCGAGTGAACAGTCGCAGAGTGGAACCATCCGCATGCGACACGCCGCGGCAGCGTGCAGACGGTTCCACTTTGTCCGCCTGGTGAACGGTCGCCGACCGCTGCCTCGTCACTCCCGCCCCGGCACCCGCTTTCCCGGGTCGCGTGAACGTTGCTGTCGGCGAGTCTCAGGAAGTACGGCGGGCGAGCCGGATGCCCTCGATGACCAGGCCGTACAGGGTCGCGACCAGGCTGCAGAACGCCAGCGCCGCACCGATCAGCACGATCATCACGGACATGTGACGGATGCCCTCGTAGCCAAGGGCGACGGCGCAGATCCAACCGATCCCGCCGAGCAGGACCCACATCCAGCCGTCGTCAGCAACCTCGCCGGCCCCGATGGCCCTCGCCCCGGACGACGACCCGGAAGAGCTCGGGCCGCGTGAGTCCCGGTAGAGCGCTGCGCCGGCCGGGTCCTCGGCGGCGAACGCGGTCCAGGCTGCGCGCCAGCCCTCCTCGGTGAGCGGGAACCGGCGCCCGTAGCGGCGGAGCGCGCCTCGAGCGGCGAGGAAGTAGAACGCGTTGTTGCGGGACTTCACCTTGATGCCGAGGGTGTGGCTGCTGCCGGACTGCAACGGCACGTCGCCGAAGGACCTCGGCGAGGGTCGCGGCATCGGCGGGGCTCCACCCGCCACAGGTTCGGCATCGTGCTCGGACATCTGACTCCCCCGTCCCGTCCACCGGCGCCGTGCCGGCGCTGGGCATGCTAGCAGCGGCCACGCGCGCGGTGGTCAGCCATTGGACGCGCGGGACCCGATCCTCACGTGGAGCGTGCGCGGGGTCCCGTTGCGGTCCACGCGGATCTTCACGGTGTGTCCGGGCGTGGTCAGCCGCAGCTCGCCGAGCAGGTCGGCGTAGCTCTCCACGCGGTGACCGGCCAGCGCGGTGATCACGTCGCCCTGCTGGACCCCGGCCCTGGCCGCCGGCCCGCCGCTGACCACGCCGACCACCACCGCGCCGTACGTCGCCTTGGTGCCAAGCCCCTGCGCGATCTGCGGGGTCAGGTCGGTGACCCGGACGCCGAGGTACGGGTGCTGGGCCTGGCCGTGCTCGATCAGCTGGTTGGCGATCGGGACGGCGATCACCGACGGGGTGGCGAAGCCGAGGGAGACCGCGCCGGACTGCGGCGGGATGTAGGCCTCGTTGACCCCGACCACCTGGCCGCAGGTGTCGAGCAGCGCGCCCCCGGAGTTGCCCGGCGAGATCGGCGCGTCGGTCTGGATCAGGTCGACAAGCGGCAGCGCGTTGGACTGCCCGGCGGGCAGGTCGCGGCCGAGCGCGGACACGATGCCCTCGGTCACCGAGCTGGTGAACCCGAGTGGGCTGCCCATCGCCAGCACCGTCTCCCCGGGCCGCGGCAGGCTGGTACGGAACGTCAGCGGCGGCAGGTCTCGCTGCACCTTGACCACCGCGAGGTCGGTGAGCAGGTCGCTGCCCACCACCGTGCCCGGGATCGTGGACCCGTCGGCCAGCGAGATCTTGACGGTGTCGAAGGTCTGCGGCTGGCCCTCCTGCACGGCGACCACGTGCTGGTCGGTGAGGATGAAGTGGCTGCGGTAGACGATCCCGCTGCCGAGGCCCTTCTGGGTGGCCACGGTGACCACGCTCGGCTCGGTCCGGCTCACCATGTCCGGCACCGACCGGCCGTGGCACACCGCGGGCTGCTCCGGCGTCGCCCTGGTGACGTGCGGACCCTCGGACCGCGCCGACGCCGGTGTGGTGCTCGGCGCCTTGGCCGTGTGTCCGCCGCTCGTGCCTCCTGAGGAGCAGCCGGCGAGCAGCGCAGCGCCGACGGCGGTCAGGGCGAGCAGGCGGACGGCAGGAGAAAGGTGCATGATCCCCACATACCCGAGGTGCGGGATCGCAAGCGTCAGACCAGCGCCGCCAGCCCGCGCTTGCTGAGCTGGTCGGCGACGATCAGCCGCTGCAGCTCGCTGGCGCCCTCCCAGATCCGCTCCACGCGCAGCTCCCGGTAGAACCGCTCGGCCACGTTGTCGCGCATGTACCCGCGCCCGCCGAAGATCTGCACCGCCCGGTCCGCGACCCGGTTCGCCATCTCCGAGGCGAAGAGCTTGACCATCGAGCAGCGTCCGTGCAGCAACTTGGTGTCCATGCCCTCGTCGATGGAGCGGGCCGTCTCGTAGGTCATCGACCGGGCCGCGAACAGCTCGGTCGCACTGTCGGCGAGCATCGCGGCCACCAGCTGCTTCTCGAGCAGCGGCCGACCCTGCACGATCCGCTCCTTGGCGAACGCGGTGGCCTCCTCGATGAGCCGTTCGGCCGCACCCAAGCAGCGGGCGGCCACCATCAGCCGCTCGAACCGGAACCACTCGTAGACGAACGTCATCCCGTCCGCCTCGCTGCCGACCAGGTGCTCGGCGGGCACCCGCACGCCCTCGAAGGCGACGATCGGGTGCTCGTGCCCGATGGTGTGGGAGTACGACGGGGTGCGGACCACCCGGATGCCGGGACTGGGCAGGTCCACCACGAACAGCGCCTGCTCGCCCTGGTGCGGACCATCGGAGAGCACCGCCTGGAAGAACGCGTACGCGGCCTCGTTGTAGGAGGTGACGTGCCACTTCACCCCGTCCAGGACGTAGGAGTCCCCGTCGCGCCGGGCAGTGGCCCGGATCGCCGAGACGTCGGAGCCGGCGTCCTCCTCGGTGATCGCGTAGCACTCCTGCATCTCCCCGCGCACCGTGGGCAGCAGCCAGCGCTCCCGCTGCAGCTCGTTGGCCACGTCCGGCAACCACGCGGCAGGCGTGTGCATGCACCAGCCGAGCGCGTTGGTGACCCGGCCGGCCTGCTCCTGGACCAGCACCTGCTGCAGCGCGGAGCAGCCCCGGCCACCCACCGAGGTGGGCATGTTGGTGGCGTAGAGGCCGAGCTCCAGGGCCCGGTCGTGGTGCGCCTTGGCCAGTGGCTCCGGGAGCCGGCCGCCGTTCTGCTCGGCGGCGGCCTCGTGCGGGATCAGCTCGTCGGCGAACGCACGGGCGGTGGCCTGGAGGGCGAGGTCGGCGGACGACAGGGCGTACATGCGGGCTCCCTCTGTTGCCGATCGAGGGTAGGGTTGACTGACTGTTCAGTCTATGCCAGCGTCTGGAGGCATGACCAGCGTTCCGCGCACCGCAGAGGCGGTGGTGGTCGGCGGCGGCACCGTGGGCGCGTGGTGCGCCTGGTTCCTGCGCCGGGCCGGGCTGTCCGACGTACTCCTCCTGGAGGCCGAGACCCTGGGCAAGGGCGCGAGCTCGCGGGCGGCCGGCATGGTGCGCGCCCAGGGAGGCACGGAACCGGCGGTGCGGCTGGGGCTGTACAGCCGGGAGTTCTACGCCGGGCAGGCGGAGCTGCTGGGCATCGACTCGGGGTTCGTGGCGCAGGGGTACGCGATGCCGTGCTTCACCGAGGCGGAGGTGGCGGCGGCGCACGAGCGGATCGCGATGCAGCAGGAGCTCGGCGTGGACGTGCGCTGGGTGGGGCCGGACGAGTTCGATGCGCTGAACCCGGCCGTGGCTGCCCGCCAGACGCGGGGCGCCTCCTACGCCCCGGGCGACGGGTACATCGATCCGCCGCGCAACGTGCTCGCCTACACCGCCGCGCTGTTCACCGCGGGGGTGCAGCTGGCCGAGCGGGTGGCGTTCACCGGCTGGGAGACCCGCTCCGGCAGGGTCGTCGGCGTGCGGACGTCCGCCGGCGAGGTGGCCACCGAACGGGTGGTGCTGACCGGCGGGCCGGCGCTCGCGGCGGTCGGCCGCGCCGCGGGCGTGCGGATCCCGGCCGGCGGTGCCCGACACCAGGTGGTGGTCACCGCGCCGCACCCCGAGCTCGCGGCCGACCGGCTGCCGATGGTCTTCGACGTGGCGTCGGGCATCTACTGGCGGCCGGAGGAGGGCGGCCTGCTCTGGGGGATGAGCAACCCGACCGAGGCGCCCGGCGAGGCGCTCGAGTTCGACTGGGGCTACTACGAGAAGATGCGCGAGCGGATGGCCCGGCTGGTCCCGGTGACCGGAGAGCTCGGGCTGCGCAAGGCCTGGGCGGCCACCATCGACTACACCCCCGATCACCTGCCGATCCTCGGCCCGGCGCTCACCGCCGGGGGACCGGTGCAGGGCACGGTCGTGGCGGCGGCCGGCGGGCACGGGATGATGTGGGGGCCCGGGGTGGCGCGCGCCGCCGCCGACCTGGTGCTCGACGGGCAGACCTCGGTGGTCGACACGATGGAGCTGGGACTGGACCGGTTCGACGAGCACGGCCGCAGCCGGCTGTCCGCGGACCCGATCGCGCTTCCCTTCCCCGAATCCGCTGACTCCTCCTCCTGACCCCCATTCCCCGGAGCGCCGGTTCAACGAGGAAACACCAGGGCATCGACGGCGACCACGCCGGACTCGCTCGCGATGAGCGGGTTCACGTCCAGCGCGACGATGACGTCGCCGAGCTCGACGGCCAGCTGGGAGACCCCGAGCACCGCGTCCACCACCGCGCTCCGGTCCGCCGCCGGCCGACCGCGCACCCCGTCCAGCAGTCGGTCCACCACCAGCCCGGCCAGCATCTCCCGCGCCCGCGCGGGGCTGACCGGAGGCAGGCCGACCGCCCGCGAACCGACCAGCTCGACCAGCGTTCCGCCCACGGCGACCACCACCAGCGGCCCGAGCAGCGGGTCCCGGACCAGGCCGAGCGCCACCTCCACCCCGGCCGGTTGCTGGTGCTGCACGACGACCTCGGGTCCGAGGCGGGCCGCGAGGTCGGCGTACGCCGCCGCGACCGCCTCGTCGTCGCTGAGCCCGAGGTGCACCCCCGCCACGTCGGTCTTGTGCGAGGCCGCTGCGGTCTTGAGCACGACGGGATAGCCGACCGTCGCCGCCCCGGCCATCGCGGCGTCGACCGAACCGGCCTCGAACGTCGCGGCGACGGGGATCCCGTAGTGGGCGAGCAGCGCCATCGACTCCGCCGGCCCCAGCGGACCGGCGCCCAGCCTGGCCCGCCAGCGGCCTCGGCGGGCCGCATCCACCTGCACCTCCCCGGCCAGAGGGGTAGGACGGGCGAGCAGATGGGCCAACGCCCGAAGGCCGGTGACCGTGCCCTCCAGCACCGGCACGCCCTGTTCCCGCAGCCGACCGGCGGCGTCCTGGTCCACGGCCGAGGCGATGTTGGCGAGGACCACCACCGGCTTGTCGGTGCCATGGAGCACCGTCTCGACAGCGAGCGGGTAGGAGTCGTCACCGTCGTACTCCGGCACCAGGTCGACCGCGAGCGCGACCACGCCTACCGCGGGATCGTCCGCGAGGGCAGCGAGGCACCCGGTGAACAGCTCCTCCGTGTTCGCGCCGGTGCTCCACACGTCCAGCGGGTTGCGCGGGGACAGCCCGTCGCCGAGCAGCCCGGCGAGCCGGTCGCGGGTCTGGGCCGAGAGCTCGGCGAGCTCCACGCCGAGCCGTTCGGCGGTGTCGGCGACCAACACCCGCTCCGCACCCGAGTCGTGCACGGTGGCCAGCGTCCTGGGTGAGGAGGCGCGAGGCCGGCGGCCGATCGCGAACATCTCCAGGGTGTCGGCCATCTCGTCGAGGTCCCGGACCCGGTGCACACCGTACGCTCCGAAGAGCGCCTCCCAGGCCGCGTCGTCGCCGGCCAACGCGCCCGAGTGCGCGTCCACCAGCGCCCGCCCGACGGGAGAACCGCCCACGGTCAGCGCGACGACCGGGATGTCCCGGTCCGCGGCCCGGGCCAGGCACGCACGCAGGGCCGGAACCTCACGCATGGTCTCCAGGAACAGCCCGACGACCTTCGTCTCGGGAAGGTCGAGCGCGTAGCCGAGGTAGTCGGCGGTGGTGGTCACCAGCTCCTGCCCCGACGACACGGCCAGGGAGAACTCGAGACGCCGGCGGGTGCGCAGCAACGCCGAGAACACCGACCCGGAGTGCGTCACCAGGGCGATCGGCCCGACCGGCAGCGGCTCCCGTTCCAGGTATCCGATGGCCCGGATTCCCCTTGCTGCGTTGACGAACCCCATGCACCCGCCGCCACACAGCGCCATCGGCCCGGCGGCGGAGACCAGCTCCGGCCCGAGGCCGTGCGCGCTTCCGAACACCACCGCGCCGGCGTCGTCACGCTTCGCGGCCAGCGCCAGCAGCTCGGGGAGCAGCCGGTCCGGGACGCCCATCAGCACCAGGTCCACCGGATCCGGCACGTCACCGAGCGAGGGCACGCACGGGTGGCCGAGCACCTCGCGGTGCCGTGGGTGCACCAGGTGCACGCGGGGCTGCGCCGGGCTGCGCAGCACTTCGGTGGTGACCCGCAGCCCGAACGACCAGGCCCGCTCGCTGGCACCCACCACGGCCACCGAGCGGGCTTCCAGCATCCGGACGAGCCGCTCCGGGGTCATGCCCGGCGTGCGGCCAGCCAGGATCGCGGCGACCAGCGGGACGTCCGCGCGTCGTGCAGCGCGGCACGGGCCGCCTGCATGCCCGGGATCCCGCACACGCCGCCGCCGGCGTGGGTGGCCGAGCTGGCGTAGTACAGCCCGGCGATCGGGGTCCGGTAGTCGGCGTACCCGGGCGCCGGGCGCATGTGGAACAGCTGCTCGAGCGAGAGCTCGCCGTGGAAGATGTTCCCGCCGACCAGGCCGTACTCGGTCTCCATCTGGTGGGGGCCCACCACGTCCCGGGCGATGATCGAGGACTTGAAGTTGGGCGCCACCGCGTCGTACAGGTCGATCATCCGGTCGGTGTAGGCGTCGAGCTCGCCGCGGTGCGGCTCCAGGTTCCAGTCCTCGGGCACCCACTGGGTGAACATCGAGAAGACGTGCGTGCCGTCGGGGTTCAGGGTCTTGTCCAACGTGGTGGGGATGACCCCGTCGCAGAACGGCGCGGTGGCCGGCCGGCCCTCCCGCGCGTCGACGAACGCGCGCTCGATGAACGCCATGCTCGGCGCCATCTCCACCGACCCGGTCAGGTGCTCGGTGGAGTCGCTGTTCGGGTTCGCGGTGAAGTCCGGCAGCTCGGACAGCGCGAGGTTGATCTTGACCACCCCGCTGCGGGTCCGCCAGCGCCGGATGTCGCGGACGAAGTCGTCGGGGAGGTGCGCCGGTCCGACGTGGTCGAGGAACGCGGTGCGCGGGTGCAGGCTGGTCACCACGACCGGCGCTCGTAGCTCCGTGCCGTCCCGGAGCACGGCGCCCCGCACCCGCCCGTCGCTCACGAGCAGCCGGTCCACCCGCGAATCGGTGCGCACCTCGACGGCGAACGACTCGGCCGCCCGGCGGATCGCCGCGGCGACGGCTCCCATGCCGCCCTCGGGGAAGCCCCAGCTGCCGACCCGGCCGTCGCCCACGTCGCCGATCGAGTGGTGCGCCATCACGTAGGCGGTGCCGGGCTCGTACGGCCCGGCCCAGGTCCCGATCACCCCGTTCACGGCCATCGCGCCCTTGACCTGATCCGAGTCGAACCAGTCGTCGAGGAGGTCGGCGATGCTCATCGTCATCAGCCGGGTGAGGTCGGCGACCGTGCGCCCGTCGACGCCGCGGTTGCGCCACACCAGCTTGGCCAGCGCCGCGAGCTCCGCAGGGTCGTGCGACCCGACGGCCGGCGGCACGGTGAGCAGCATCGGGGCCAGCACCTCGGCCAGCGACTCGAGCCACTCGTTCCACTCCACCCAGGCACGCGCGTCGTGCTTGGACCAGTGGTCGATCTCCTCCTGCGTGCGCGCGGCGTCGTCCTCGTAGATGGTCAGCGACCCGCCCTCGGGGAACGCCTGGTAGTACGGCCCCATCGGGTGCACCTTGTAGCCGTGCCGCTCCAGCGAGAGGTCGCGCAGGATGGCCGGTGGCATCAGGCTCATCACGTAGGACAGCCGGGTCACCGACACGTCCGGGTGGTCGGGCCACGGCTGCTCGGTGGTGGCGGCACCGCCGGTCTTGGGCCGCGCCTCGAGCACCACGGTGCGCAGTCCGGCTCTGCCGAGGTACGCCGCGGCAACCAGCCCGTTGTGGCCACCGCCGACGACGATCGCGTCGTAGGTTCCGGACATCGCTGCACCCGCTTCCGCCAGGCTGACTGTGCTCTCTGGGGCCGGCCGTCCCTGGGCTGACTGACTGTTCAGTCTATGAGCGTGTTACGCTGCGCGGCAAGTATCCAGAGAGCCCCAGGACGGGAGTAATGGCGATCAAGGCCGACTCGGCCGTCGTGGCCGACCAGCGACGCGACCAGATGCTGGCGGCCGCCGCCCAGCTGATCGCCGAGCGCGGGTTCGCGGACACCCGGATCTCCGACGTGGCCAAGCGGGTCGGGGCAAGCCCGGCGCTGGTCATCTACTACTTCGGCACCAAGGACACGCTGCTCACCGAGGCGCTCCGGTTCTCCGAGCAGACCTTCTACTCGATGGCCGACGAGCTGCTGGCCAGCACGCCGGCGCTCGTCAAGCGGCTCGAGACGCTGGTGCACCTGACCTGCGTGCCGCAGACCCAGGGGGAGATCCCGGGGTCGTGGGGGCTCTGGTTCGACCTGTGGTCGCAGGCGTTCCGGCACCCGGAGGTCAAGAAGGACCGGGTCGAGCTGGACCAGCGCTGGCGCTCGATGATCGCCCAGGTGGTCCGCGACGGGATCCACCACGAGGAGATCGCCACCGTCGACGCCGAGGAGTTCGCGGTCGCCTTCGCCGCGCTGCTCGACGGTCTGTCGATCCAGGTCGCGCTCGAGGACCCGGTCGTGGACCCGGAGCGCGCCTACCGGATCGCGATGCGCTTCGCGGCCACCACGCTCGGCTTCGACTGGAAGCCCAGTCGTCGCCGTTCCCGCTCCTAGCCGCGACTCTTACCGATATCGGTATGCCTACCGCGACGCATAGGTAGCGATATCGACACGATGTCGGTAAGGCTCGCCGGTCAGTACGAGTACGGCGGGGTGAGCGCCAGGGTCGGGAAGAAGTCGTTGCCCGGCCCGTTGACATCCCGCATGGCGACCTCGCAGTGACCGGTCACCGAGCAGCGGACCATCGACGCGGTGGACTGACGGTGGCCGTGGTGGGTGGTCAGGACGAACAGGAGATCGCCGCTGGGCTCCCAGGCAAGGTTGTTGCCCTGGCCGTCGATGGCTCCGGACGGCAGGCGTGGAGTGAGGCGCGTCCTCCTGCCGGTCGCGACATCGAGGACACCGACCCACGCGCTGCGGTGCTCGTGGACGTGCACGCCGTGATCCGCCGGCATGGCGATGTAGCCGACGTACCTGCCGTCGCTGGACGCTACCTGCGGCCCGGAGCCTGGCGGGAGCGGGAGGCAGCCGGTGAGCGTGTCCACTGTCGCCAGCCGCGTGCAGGCGAGCGAGATCGTCAGCCCCACGCCGTACCGGTCGAGCGCAGCATCCGCAGTCCTCGGACCGGCGACGGATCCCGGGCTCCACGCCCAGATCCTCCCGTTGCCGGACAGGACGCCGGTCTCGTAGTACACGCCGCCCGGTCCCCAGGACAGCACCCGTGCGTCCATGGCGCTCACCGAGCTCAGCTGCGCCCCGGTCGCCGCGTCGTACACCCGGATCTCGCGCGCCCGGCTGTCGGCGACGGCGACCTCGCGGCCGTCCGGGGAGGCCGCCATGCCGTACGCCGGCCCCTCCCCGAGACGCAGGAACCGCCCATCGGGGGCCGCGATCCCGAACTGCGGATGGAAGGTGCCCGCGACTCCCGTCAGGCCGACCATGACACCCCCGTGCACGGGCCCGAACACGTTGGTGTTGATGTCCGGGACGGGGTACGACGCGTCCTCCCCAGGGGAGGGGGACCAGTGATAGGTCATGCCTTGCAGGTACGGGACCGACGGCGGCCGCCCGTCGGGCAGTCTGGCGACCCAGGCGCCCGGCTGCTGGACGGGACCCGGGTGCGGAGTGTGGCTGACCGAGGGCCGTGGCGCGACCGGTCCGACAGTGCTGGTGTTGCCGCCGATGCCCTGCAGGACCGGCACCAGCACGGCCGCCAGCGCCAGCCCCGCGACCGCGGCCCCGGTACGACGCCGGCGCCGGGCGCGCGCCCCGCGTGACACCATCTCGTCCGCCAGCCGCGACGGTGCACGGAGCGGAGCCGCCTCCTCGTGCAGCGCGGTGCGCAGCCGGGTCTCCAGGTCGTTCATCGGTGCTCCTCCCGGGTGAGCTCGTCCCGGTCGCCGAGCAGCTCGCGGAGCCGGGCCAGCCCGCGCGAGGCATGGCTCTTCACCGTGCCCGGCGCCATGCCGAGCGTCTCGGCGATCTGCGCCTCGGACTGGTCCTCGTAGAACCGCAGCACCAGGACGGCGCGTTGCTGTGGGGAGAGCTGGCGCAGCGCGGCGATCATCTCGGCGCGCTCGCCGATCTCCGCGGCCGGGTGCGGGACGTGCTGGTCGGGCAGGTACGACGTCGGCCGCTCGGCGTTGCGCCGCAGCCGCCACCACGAGATCGAGGTGTTCACCAGGATCCGCCGGGTGTAGGCCTCCGCCGCGGTCACGTCGCGCAGCCTCGGCCAGGACAGGTAGGTCTTCACCAGGGCGGTCTGCAGCAGGTCCTCGGCATCGGCCGGTCCCCGGGCCAGCAGGTGTGCGGTCCGCAGCAACGCCGTACCCCGGGCAACGACGAACTCGGCGTACTCCCCGTCATGTGCCCGCACGCGCACCCCTCTCGGCGTTCTCGGACATCATGACGCCGCGAAGCGCCGCGCGGGTTTACATCGCTCTCACCGATATCGGTACGTCAAGCGCGACCCATAGGTCGCGTTTCCGAAACGATGTCGGTGGCAACGGGGGGGTCGGAGGGGCTCGGGGAAGTGGGGGAGCTGGGCGCCGCGGAGGGGAGGACCCGGATCGCGTCCGGGGCGATGCAGGCCCACACCTGTCGGCCCTCGCTCAGCCAGTCCGGCACCTCGCCGTGCACGTTGGCCACCTCTGCCACCAGGGTGCGGCCGGCGAGCGCGAGGGTCACCTGGGTCTGCGCGCCCCGGAAGGTGGCCCGCTCGATCCGCCCGGGCAGCCGGTTCACGCCACCGGCGGTGCCCACGCCCGCCGGCGCGGACGGCTCCAGGGTGATCCGCTCCGGGCGTACGACGAGGCTGACCGTGTCCCCGCGGGCAGTGGCCCCGGCCGCGGGGACCAGCAGGTCCACCTCGCCGACCCGACAGGTGGCCAGCCCTCCGGCGACGTCGGTGACCACGGTGTCGAACAGGTTCGCAGTGCCGAGGAAGCCGGCCACGTAGGCGTTCGCCGGCCGCGAGTACACCTCGCTCGGGGTGCCGACCTGCATCAGCCGGCCATCGCGGAGCACCGCGAGCCGGTCCGACATGGTCAGCGCCTCCTCCTGGTCGTGGGTCACGTAGACGAACGTGGTGCCCACCGTGCGCTGCAGCGAGCGGAGCTCGATCTGCAGCTGCTTGCGGAGCTTGGCGTCCAAGGCGCCCATCGGCTCGTCGAGCAGGAGCACGGTCGGCTCCAGGACCAGGGCCCGCGCCAGCGCGACACGCTGCTGCTGCCCGCCGGAGAGCTGGTGCGGCTTCCGCCCGGCCAGCGCGTCCATTTGCACCAGCGCGAGGGCCCGGTCGACGCGGCGTCGCTGCTCCTGCTTGGTGACGTGGTGGTACTTCAGCCCGAACGCGACGTTCTCGCGCACGTCCAGGAACGGGAACAGCGCGTAGGACTGGAACACCGTGTTCACCGGCCGGCGGTGCGGCGACACATCGGTCAGGTCCTCCCCGTCGAGCAGGATCCGGCCGCTGTCCGGACGCTCGAAGCCGGCGACCATCCGCAGTGTGGTGGTCTTCCCGCAGCCGGAGGCGCCCAGCAGCGAGAAGAACTCGCCGGCGCCGATCTCCAGGTCCAGCTCGTCGACGGCCAGCGCCTCGCCGAACCGCTTGACCAGCGACCGGAGGCCGAGCTGCCCGGCGGCGGCCATCATCAGTGCCCGGGCGAGGTGAGCCGGTCGGCGAGCCGCGCCACGTTGGTGACGAAGCGCTCCACGTCCGCGTCGGTGTGCTGCACCGAGAGCAGCCACTGCTCGACCTTGCCCCACGGCGGCAGGAACACCCCGCCGTTGTGCTGCACCAGCCAGTGCGCGTGCCCGAAGCGGTCGTCGATGGTCAGGAAGTCGCGGTAGTTGCGCACCGGCTCGGCGCGGAAGCAGATGCAACCCTTGGCGCCGGCGGTGACCACGTGCCAGCCCAGCCCGCGCTCGGCGATCACCGCCTCGATGCCGGACACCATCGCCTGCCGGAGCCGCTCGAGGTGGGAGTAAGACGCGGCGGTCAGCACCTCGGTGAGGGTGGCCCGTGCCGCGGCCATCGCCAGCGGGTTCCCGTTGAAGGTGCCGACCTGCTCGTAGCGGCCGTCGGCGACCAGGTCCATCAGCTCCCTGGTGCCACCGATCGCCGCGGTGGACAGCCCGCCGCCCATCGCCTTGGCCAGGCAGACCAGGTCCGGTGTCACCCCGGACAGGGCGGTGATCCCGCCCGGGCCGGTGGTCAGGCCGGTCTTCACCT
Source organism: Nocardioidaceae bacterium (assembly GCA_035690905.1). GTDB lineage: Bacteria > Actinomycetota > Actinomycetes > Propionibacteriales > Nocardioidaceae > DASSKA01. The sequence goes on from DASSKA010000198.1 coordinate 26,370, forward strand.
CGTCGAAGGTCAGCAAGGCGCCGTGCCGGTGCAGCAGGTCCTTCAGGCCGGCCAGGTAGCCCGGCGACGGATGGATGATGCCGGCGTTCATCATCACCGGCTCGAGGATCATCCCGGCGACCTCGCCCGGGTGCTCGACAAGGACCCGCTCGACGGCGGCCAGGTCATTGAAACCCACGACGGCCACCAGGTCGGTGATCGCGCGCGGGATGCCGGTGTTCGCGGGCACGGAGGCGGGCCGGTCGGCCGGGCCGGCCTCGTCGAGGTCCGGAAGCACCGAGACCTGCAGCGAGTCGTGATGCCCGTGGTAGCAGCCCTCGACCTTGATGATCCGGTCCCGGCCGGTGGCGGCGCGCATCAGGTGCACCGCGTCCATGGTCGCCTCGGTGCCGGAGTTGGCGAACCGCCACTGCGGCAGGCCGAACCGCTCCGCCAGACTCGAAGCGACCACGATCGCGTCCGGGGTCGGCTGCGCGAAGTGGGTGCCTCTGCGGACGCGATCGGACACAGCCTCGACGATGGCTGGGTGGCCGTGTCCAGCGATGGAGACGCCGTAGCCGCCGTGGAAGTCGGAGTACTCGTTGCCGTCGACGTCGTAGAGCTTCGATCCGGTCCCGTGGCTGAGCCACACCGGCTGCGGTTCGGCGATCTGCCAGTTCGACGTGGCACCGCCGGCGAGCACCCGCCCCGCCCGTCGTACGTGCTCCGCGCCCTTCGGCTGGCGGCGCAAGAACGCCTCGGACTCGGTGGCGATCAGGTTGTCCAGCGCTGCCGTGTCGGCACCGCGCGCATCGGTGGCGGTCACTGTGCTCCTAGACCCTCGTCCGACCACCGGACCGGTGATGGGAGGCCGTCGGTGAAGGCTCCTGTTAGGCCCCTTGCGGGCATTGACTGATTGTTCAGTCTATGCGACGGTGATCGCCGGGAGCAATGCATCCCGAGCGACCGGGGAGTGGCGATGCCACCTGTCAAGAGAGATCCGTTTCGTCCAGGTCCGACGCCCGCGGGGCCCTGGGGTCGTCGTTCGTTCCTGAAGGCGCTGCTGGCGGCCGGCGCCGCACCCGCGCTGGCGGAGGTGCTCGCGGCCTGCAGCGGCAGCAGCACCGGAGGAATCTCCGATGCGGCCGCGGCCCCCAAGATCCCCTCGCCCGGCAACCCGGTGCGCTGGCCGCTGAGCACGAAGTTCCCGGCGATCAAGTCCGGCCTGAAGCCGAAGCAGGGCAGCACCCTGCGGGTCTACAACTACGCCGACTACCTCGGCCCGCAGGTGATCAAGAGCTTCGAGCAGAAGTACGGCGTGAACATCACCGTCTCCACGTTCAACGACGAGGACGAGGCGCTCACCAAGATCGCCTCCGGTGGCCTCGGCCTGGACCTGTACTTCCCGAGCTACGACTCCATCGGCAAGCTGGTCGGCGCCGACCTGGTGCGGCCGCTCAACCACGACTACATCCCCAACATCGCCAACGTGTGGTCGCAGTTCCACGACCCGTGGTACGACCAGGGCTGGCGCTACACCGTGCCCTACTCCGTCTACACCACGGGCATCGGCTGGCGCACCGACATGGTCAAGGAGGACATCGGCGCCCGGGGGAATCCTTACGACGTGTTCTGGGACCCGCAGTACGCCGGCAATCTCGCGGTGCTCGACGACTGGCACACCATGATGGGCATGGTGCTGCTGCGCGAGGGCGTGCAGAACATCAACACCACCAACCAGGCCGACATCAAGAAGATGCACGCGGCGATGACGGACCTGCTGGACAAGACCCATCCGCGCGTGACGATCACCATGTACAACGACCTCCCTGCCGGGCAGTACGGCCTGGCTCAGATGTGGTCCGGCGACGTGGTGAACGCGCAGTACTACCTGCCCAAGGGCCAGTCGCCGGACGTGCTGCGCTACTGGTTCCCCTCCGACGGCCGCGGCATGGTCGACAACGACCTGATGGTGGTGCTCTCCCAGGGCTCGAACCCGGTGGCGGCGCACTACTTCATCAACTACCTGCTGGACAAGCAGATCGCCTCGAAGAACTTCGGCTACATCGGCTACCAGCCGCCGCAGAACGACATCAACCCCGAGGAGCTCGTGAAGGACGGGTTCCTGCCGCCGAACCTGAAGACGTGCACCGTGCTGCCGCACTACTTCGACGCCGGCGCCCGGTTGCTGCAGCTGCCGCCGAAGACCGACCAGCAGTATCACCAGATCTGGCAGGAGTTCAAGGCCGGTGCCTGACCGGGGCCCGCGCGGGCAGCGGCTGATCTGGCCGCTGCTCGCGCTGCCCGGCACGGTGTGGATCACGGTGCTGTTCGTCGCGCCGATGTACGTCGTGCTCGCCGTGCTGTTCGGCGGCGTCGACCCGATCCTGCGCCAGCCGGTGCCGGTCTGGAACCCGGTGCAATGGGACGTCAGCCAGTTCGAGTACGTGCTGACGCACATCGTCGGGCCGGACGGCTTCTTCGGGCCCGCGCTGGTGCGCACCGCGGTGTACGTCGTGGTGGCCAGCGCGCTGTGCCTGCTGGTCGCCTACCCGGTCGCCTACTACACCGCCCGGTTCGCCGGCCGCTACCGCGGGCTGCTGCTCACCCTGCTGATCGCGCCGTTCTGGATCAGCTACATGATGCGGATGCTGGCCTGGGTGAACCTGCTGCAGAACGACGGGCTGGTCAACCAGGTGTTCAGCCTCGGCGGGCTGTTCGACGTGCACGTGAACTGGCTCAACGGCCAGCCGACCACCGTCGTGCTGGGCCTGGTCTACGGCTACGTGCCCTACATGGTGCTGCCGCTGTTCGCCGGCCTGGACCGGATCCCGGGCGCCGTCCAGGAGGCGGCGCGCGACCTCGGCGCCGGCCGGCTCGAGACGTTCCGGAGGGTGACCTGGCCGATGAGCCGCACGGCGGTGGTGGTCAGCCTGCTGGTCACCACCCTGCCGATGCTCGGCGACTACTACACCAACGACCTGCTCTCGGCGTCGCCGAGCACCTCGATGGTCGGCAACCTGATCAACAACTCCGTGCTCACGCCCGGGCAGACCGGTCAGGCCGGGGCGTTCGTGATGCTCGTGCTGCTGGTCTCGATCATCCCGATGCTGATCTACGTCCGCGCCAACCGGACCGGGGTGGAGGTGCAGTCGTGACCACGGTCGCCCGCCGCGTCGTGCTCCCGTCGGTGCGCGCCCGCGGGCTCGGCGCGTGGTTCCGGGACCCGTGGCGCAAGCCGCGGATCCTGGCCGGGGTGACGCTGCTGTACGTCGGGTGGTCGCTGCTGCCCGTGGCGATCGCGGTGCTGTTCTCGTTCAACGCCGGCAAGTCCCGGACCGCCTGGCAGGGTTTCTCCACCCGCTGGTACTACGGTGACCCGCTGCGGTCGGTGTGGCACGACCCCACCCTGCACTCGTCGGTGGTGCACACCCTCTGGCTGGGGCTGCTGGCCACCATGATCACCATCCCGCTGGGCGTGGCGATGGCGCTCGGCCTGGACCGCTGGCGGGGCCGGATCCCGGCCGGCGCGAACGTGTTCGTGCTGATCTCCTTCGTGCTTCCGGAGATCCTGCTGGCGGTGGCGCTGCTGTTCGTGGCCACCGTGCTGCCGACCCCGCTGCACCTGGGCACGGTCGGCCAGGTGATCGGGCTGGTCACCTACCAGGTGTCCTACCCGGTGGTGATCGTGCGCAGCCGGCTGCTCACCATCGGGAAGCAGTACGAAGAGGCGGCCATCGACCTGGGGGCCTCCCCCTCGGGCGCGGTGCGGCGGGTGCTGCTGAAGATGCTCCTGCCGGCGATCTTCGCCAGCACCGTGCTGGTGTTCGCCGACGTGATCGACGACTTCGTGATCGTGCGCTACCTCTCCGGAGGGGCGTCCACCGAGCCGGTCTCGGTCAAGATCTACAACACCGCCCGCGCCGCGCCCACCCCGGCGCTGAACGCGCTCGCCACGGTGCTGCTGGTCTCCTCGCTGCTGGTGGTGCTGCTCGGGTTCATGGCCTACCGGCGCTTCACCCGCGGGGAGCGGCGCAGCATCGACGTGTTCGCCGGCGAGGCCTGACCCCTTTACGGGGCACGGCACGCCCGACTAGCCTGACTGTATGTTCAATCAGATGTCGGCAGCTCCGCTCGACGCCGACCAGCTGGCCCTGTCGCTGGCGGCGTTCGGCACCAGCCGGATGCTGCCCAAGGCGGCGTACCTGGACCCCGCGGTGCTGGAGTGGGAGCGCCAGCACGTGTTCGGCGGCTGGGTCTGCCTGGGCCGGACCGAGGGCATCGAGCAGCCGCGCTCGCTGAAGGCGTTCGACCTCGGCAACACCACCGTGCTGGTCTCCCGGGACGAGGCCGGGGAGCTGCACGCGTTCGAGAACGCCTGCCGGCACCGCGGTCACGAGCTGCTGCCCTGCGGGGCCAGCGCCCAGCCGCGCGCGGTGGTCTGCCCCTACCACGGTTGGGCCTACCACCTCGACGGGAGACTGCTGGGCGCCCCGGGATTCAAGAACGTGCCCGGCTTCGACCCCGCGGCCCACGGGCTGATGGGCATGCCGGTGCGGGACTGGCACGGCTGGCTGTTCGTGGACCCGTCCCGGGACGCGGTGGATCTGGCCGATCACCTCGCGGACCTGGAGCCGGTCGTCGCGCCGTACTCCGCGGAGACGCTGCGCACCCGGCAGTCGCACACCTACGACGTGGCCGCGAACTGGAAGGTGGTCGTCGAGAACTACCAGGAGTGCTACCACTGCTCGAACATCCACCCCGAGCTGTGCCGGGTCAGCCCGCCCGACAGCGGCGAGAACGTGGAGACCGGCGGCACCTGGGTCGGCGGCTGGATGGAGCTGCGCGACGGCGCCGAGACGATGTCGCTGGACGGCCGCAGCAGTGGCGCGCAGATCGCCACCCTGACCGAGAAGGAGCGCCGGACGGTGATGTACGCCGCGGTGCTGCCGAACCTGCTGATCAGCCTGCACCCGGACTACGTGATGACCCATCAGCTCGTCCCGGTGGCGGTGGACCGGACCAGGATCACCTGCTCGTGGGCGTTTCCGCTCGACCAGCCGGACGGGTTCGACCCGTCGTACGCCGTCGACTTCTGGGACCTCACCAACAGGCAGGACTGGGGCGCCTGCGAGTCGGTGCAGCGCGGCCTGGCCGCCCCGCACTTCCGGCCGGGGCCGCTGGCGCCGGAAGAGGACGGCGTCTACCACTTCGTGCGGTTGATGGCGCGCACATATCTGGGCACAGCGGACGAGCCTGCGGTCAGCGGCTGAGAAACCGCGCCGTAGGGGGGTTTCCCGACCTACCATCAGGCCATGGGTGCCAAGCGGGCCTGCGTGCTCCTCTCCCTTCCGGTGCTGCTGGCGGCGATCGCCTGCGCCCCCACCGACCAGGGCACCACCCAGCCGAAGGCCGGTGCCTCGAAGGCCGCAGCCAGCGAGCAGGCGTGCGCACCCAGCAACCTGCCGCTGCAGACGTCGGGGCAGCTGACCGTCGCCACCGACTCGCCCGCCTACCCGCCGTGGTTCGTGCACAACGACCCGAGCAACGGCAAGGGCTACGAGTCCGCGGTCGCCTACGCGGTCGCCCGCCAGCTCGGGTTCTCCGACAGCCAGGTGACCTGGGTCAAGGAGCCGTTCAACAACTCCTACGCGCCGGGGCCCAAGAACTTCGACTTCGACATCAACCAGATCTCCATCACCCCGGCCCGTGCGAAGGTCGTCGACTTCTCCGACGGGTACTACCAGGCCGCGCAGGCGGTGATCGCGCTGAAGAAGAGCAAGGCCGCGTCGGCCACGTCGCTGGCCGACCTGACGAAGCTCAAGCTCGGGGCGCAGACCGGCACCACCTCGCTGGAGGCGATCACCAACGTGATCAAGCCGGACAGCCAGCCGCTGGTGTTCCAGGACACCAACGCCGCCAAGCAGGCGCTGCTCAACGGCCAGGTGGACGCCATCCTCACCGACCTGCCCACCGCGTTCTACATCACCGCGGTGCAGATCCCGCACAGCACGATCGTCGGGCAGTTCCAGCCGGTCACCGGCCGGCAGGAGGAGTTCGGGATGCTGTTCGAGAAGGGCAGCACGCTGGTGCCCTGCGTGAACCAGGCGCTGGCCACCCTGAAGCAGCGCGGCACGCTGGACCAGCTGCAGCAGCGCTGGCTGTCCGAGGTGGTCAACGTGCCGGTGCTGAAGTAGCCGGATGGCCGAAGCGGTCTCTGCCGAGGACTGGTCGCCGAGCGCGCGAGAGCGGGAGCGGCAGGCCGTACGACGCAGGCTGGGACTGCGCTCGGCCGGCATCGCGGCCGCCGCGACCGTGCTGCTGATCGGGGCCCTGGTGCTGCTGATCGTGAGCTCGCCGGGCTGGCCGCGGGTGCAGCAGACGTTCCTCTCCTGGGACCACGCGAAGGCGGTGTTCCCCGCGATCGCCACGGGTTTCTGGCTCAACGTCCGGCTGTTCCTCGTCGCCGAACCGCTGATCCTGGCCCTCGGGGTGCTCGTCGCGGTGGCCCGCCAGTCCACCAGCCCCGCGCTGTTCCCGGTCCGGGCGCTGGCCGTGGTCTACACCGACCTGTTCCGGGGGATGCCCACCCTGCTGGTGGTGCTGATGGTCTGCTTCGGGGTCCCCGCGCTGAAGCTGCAGGGGGTCACCAACAGCCTGTTCTGGCTGGGCTTGGTGGCGTTGGTGCTGTCCTACGGCGCCTACGTCGCGGAGGTTTTCCGCGCCGGCATCGAGTCGATCCACCCCTCCCAGGTGGCCAGCGCGGACTCGCTGGGTCTGTCGCGGGCCCAGGCGATGCGGTACGTCGTCCTGCCGCAGGCGGTGCGCCGCGTCGTACCCCCTCTGCTCAACGACTTCGTGTCCCTGCAGAAGGACACCGCGCTGGTCGCCACGGTCGGCCTGGTGGAGGCGCTGAACGCGGCGCAGATCTACGCGAACTTCAACTTCAACTACACCTCCTACCTGGTCGCCGCGGCGTTCTTCGTGGCGCTGACCGTGCCGCTGGCCCGGTTCACCGACTGGCTGGGCCGGCGGGTCGCCGCTCGGGAGCGGGGTGGCCGGTGACCGAGCTGCTGCGGGTCTCCGGGTTGCGCAAGTCCTACGGCGACAAGGTGGTGCTCCGCGACATCGACCTGTCCGTGGACACCCACGACGTGGTCTGCCTGATCGGCGCCTCGGGCAGCGGCAAGTCCACCCTGCTGCGCTGCCTGAACCTGCTGGAGACCATTGACGACGGCGTGGTGGAGTTCGAGGGGCGCGACATCACCGACCCCCGAGTCGGCGTGCGGGCGGTGCGCCGCCGGATGGGAATGGTGTTCCAGGCCTACAACCTGTTCCCGCACATGACCGTGCTGGACAACGTCACCCTCGCGCCGCGCCGGGTGCACGGCGTGCCCCGGCACGAGGCCGAGCCACAGGCCCGGGCGCTGCTGGCCCGGTTCGGGCTCGCCGACAAGGTGGACAGCCACCCCGACCGGCTGTCGGGCGGGGAGCAGCAGCGGGCCGCGATCGCCCGGGCGCTGGCGACCGGGCCGGCCCTCGTCCTCCTCGACGAGGTGACGTCCGCACTCGACCCGGAGCTGGTCGGCGAGGTGCTCGACATCATGCGAGACCTGGCCGAGAGCGGTACGACGATGGTGGTGGCCACCCACGAGATGAGCTTCGCCCGGGACGTGGCCAGCCGGGTGTGCTTCCTGGACGACGGGGTGATCCTCGAGCAGGGCCCGCCGGCGCAGGTGCTCGGCGATCCCACCGAGGACCGGACCAGACAGTTCCTGCGCCGAGTGCTCACCGCTTGACCGAGTTGTCAGCAGGCGACCCGCCCATGGCCGGGTCACCTGGTGACAACTCTTGAAGAGAGATACCCCGCAGGGGTATACCTTGGCGCATGGCCCACGACGCGCACGCGGAAGCGGTCGGGTGGCGACCGGCCGTCTCGGCGACCCTGCACTGCCTGACCGGCTGTGCCATCGGTGAGGTGCTCGGCATGGTGCTGGCCACCTGGTGGGGCTGGGGGAACTGGCCGAGCGTGGTGCTGTCCGTCGTGCTCGCGTTCTTCTTCGGCTACGCCCTGACCGTGTCCTCGGTGCTGCGGGCGTCGGTGCCACTCCGCCGCGCGGTGCGGGTGGCGTTGGCGGCCGACACGCTGTCCATCGCGGTGATGGAGGTCGTCGACAACGCGGTGCTGGTGCTGGTCCCCGGCGCGCTCGCCGCGGGGCTTGCCGACCTGCTGTTCTGGGGGTCGCTGGTCTTCTCCTTGGCCGTCGCCTTCGTGATCACCGTGCCGGTGAACCGGTGGATGATCGAGCGGGGACGGGGTCACGCCGTGGTGCACGACTACCACTGACAAGCCGGATGCCAGAATCGCGGGCATGAGCTACGCACTGGGTCAGGGCACCGGGCCGCTGCGCGGGGTGCGCGTCGTGGAGATCGCCGGGATCGGCCCCGGCCCGCACGGCGCGACGATCCTCGCCGACCTGGGCGCGGACGTGGTCCGGCTGGAGCGGCCGGGCGGCACCATGGTGGCCGGGACCGGAGCCGTCGACCTGCTCACCCGCGGCCGCCCCAGCGTGGCGCTCGACCTCAAGGCCCCCGGGGCCACCGAGGTGGTCCTGGACCTGGTCGGATCCGCGGACGTGCTGATCGAGGGCATGCGGCCCGGCACCGCGGAACGGCTGGGCATCGGCCCGGAGCAGTGCCTGGCCCGCAACCCGGCGCTGGTGTACGCCCGGATGACCGGCTGGGGCCAGGACGGGCCGCTGGCCTCGGCGGCGGGCCATGACCTGAACTACATCGCGCTCGCGGGCGCGCTGCACGGCATGGGCCAGTCCGCCGAGCGACCGCACTTCCCGGCCAACCTCGTCGGCGACTTCGGCGGCGGGTCGACGTACCTGGTCATCGGCATCCTCGCCGCCCTGCTGGAGGCACAAAAAAGCGGCCTGGGCCAAGTCGTAGACGCAGCCATCGTGGACGGCACGGCCCATCTGTCGACGATGTACGCCGGCATGCTCGCCGGGGGCGCGGCCCAGGAGCGCCGGGCCAGCAGCCTGGTCGACGGCGGCGCGCCGTTCTACGACGTGTACGAGACCGCTGACGGCAAGCACATGTCCGTCGGCGCGCTGGAGCCGCAGTTCTACGTCGCCCTGGTCGACGGGCTGGGACTGGCCGACTCCCTTCCCGATCGCTACGACCTGGCCTCCTGGCCCGAGCTGCGCGCGGCCTTCACCGCCCGGTTCAAGGAGAAGACCCAGGCCGAGTGGACCGAGGTGTTCGAGGGCACCGACGCGTGCTGCGCCCCGGTGCTGCCGCTCACCGAGGCGGCGCGGCACCCGCACCTGGCCGCCCGCGGGACGTACGTCGAACGGGGCGGGGTGCTCCAGCCGGCGCCGGCCCCCCGCTTCTCCCGGACGGAGGCGTCCCTGGGTGCCGGACCGACCTCGCCGGGCGCCCAGTCACGAGAGGCCCTGGCCGCCTGGGGGATCCGGGACGTGGACGCGCTTCTCGAGGCCGGCGTGGTGATCCAGACCTGACCGGGCCGCACCCTCCAGACGAGGCAGGAGTGGATGGTCCCTCCGAGCGAGGGATCGCCGAGATGTGGGCCTCGCGCTTCCGCTGCCCCGATATGTGCGTACCATGGAGACAGGGCTGGCGCTCCGGGGTGTGCATCTTTCGGAGGTTTCTTTCCCAGCCCGCAGCCTCCGGCTCTGGCCGGATCGCTGCTCAGCGCTGAGAGATGCGCGTCGGCTCCGTGCACGCGGGGCGCCCCTCGAGGGCGGCTGCCGAGCGGGACGACGGCATTGCGCAGTGCCGCGGTCTCGCGTCCCACAGCGGGACCCGAGACGCTCGACGCCTCAACACAGAGGGAGATTCGGTTGGCACAACGCCAGCACCATTCCGGGCAGACCCGGACAGCCAAGCGTGGACAGCGACGTGCGCGCGACAACGACGGGATCCTGCCGGTCCTCGCCAAGGCGGTCCGCGACGTCGAGACCCGTGTCCAGCGCGGGCAGAGCCAGCGGACGAAGTTCCAGGTCATCGCGCTGCTCGTGCGCGAGGAGCGCGCCCGGGCAAAGACCGACGCGTCCCTGACCGACGCGCAGCGAGAGGCTCTCCTGAAGCGGCTGGACGGGATCGCCACGATCCTCGCGCAGACTGCCGCCCGCGAGCCGTCGCTGTTCACCCTCCTCGGCGAGGACGCCGAGATCAGCGACTCGGTCCGGGCGCTGAAGCGCGAGATGCAGGTCGCCGGAGGGCTGGAGCCCGATCCGGAGGTCGAGCGACCGCGCCAGCAGGCGACCGTGCGCAGCGAGCGGCAGGTGGTTCCGAAGTCGGTGATGGCCGCGCAGCTGGCCAACCCGTTCCTGGCGCCGGACTTCAGCAGCGTCGAGCAGCGTCCGCGCACCCAGGAGCGGCGGCTCACCGGCTGGGAGCTGATCGACCCACTGCTGAGCTCGTTCGAGAGCGCCGCGCCCGGCGCGCCGGCGTGCATGGAGCTGCCCGACCCGGACCGGTCGGCGGCGCTGCCGTCCGGGCTCGAGCTGATGCCCCACCAGGCGCGCCTGCTCTCCGCCGCGGCGCACGGTCACCGGACCTTCCTGCTCGCCGACGAGCCGGGGCTCGGCAAGACCGCCCAGGCGCTGCTGGCCGCGCAGGCGGCGAACGCCTACCCGCTGCTGTGCGTCGTGCCCAGTGTGGTCAAGACGAACTGGGCCCGGGAGGCGGCCCGCTGGACGCCCTCGCGCAGCGTCACCGTGATCCACGGCGACGGCGACGAGATCGACGGGTTCGCCGACATCGTCGTCGTCAACTACGAGGTGCTCGACCGGCACGTCGGCTGGATCGCCACCCACGGCTTCCGCGGCATGGTCGTCGACGAGGCGCACTTCATCAAGAACAAGAAGTCCCAGCGCTCCCAGCACGTCCTCGAGATCGCCGAACGGGTCCGGCAGCGGGTTTCGCGGCCGCTGATGATGGCCCTCACCGGCACCCCGCTGATCAACGACATCGACGACTTCCGGGCGATCTGGCAGTTCCTCGGCTGGATCGACGAGAAGAAGCCCCGGCCGCAGCTGATGGCGGCCCTGGAGGAGACCGGCCGGACGCCCCTGGATCGCGGCTTCCACACGGCGGCCCGGCAGGCCGTGATCGACCTGGGCATCGTCCGGCGGCGCAAGGTCGACGTCGCCAGCGAGATCCCCGCCCGGCGGATCGCCGACCTGCCCGTCGAGCTCGACGCGGGGGCGGCGAGCTCCATCCGCAAGGCCGAGCGGGAGCTCGCGCTGCGGCTGGTCAAGCGGTACGACGCGGCGGTCGCCGCCCGCGCGGAGCACTCCGGCGTGACCGTCGAGGGCATCGACCACGAGCTGGTACGACGGGTGGCCGGCTGGGAGCTCTCCGACGGCACGGAGTCGTCCTCGGGCGAGAACGTCTTCGCGATGGTCCGCCGGATCGGTCGGGCCAAGGCGGCCCTGGCCGCCGACTACGCCGCCCAGCTGGCCCGCAGTGCGGGCAAGGTGGTGTTCTTCGCCAAGCACATCGACGTGATGGACGCGGCCTCGCAGCTGTGGGAGTCCCAGGGCATCCGGTTCGCCTCGGTCCGCGGCGACCAGACCCCCGCCGTACGCCAGCGCAACATCGACGCCTTCGTCAACGACCCCGACGTGGCGATCGCGGTCTGCTCACTGACCGCCGCCGGGGTGGGCCTGAATCTGCAGGTGGCCAGCAACGTCGTGCTCGCCGAACTCTCCTGGACGAACGCCGAGCAGTCCCAGGCCATCGACAGGGTGCACCGGATCGGGCAGACCGAGCCGGTCACCGCGTGGCGGATCATCGCCGCGCAGACCTTGGACGCCAAGATCGCCGAGCTGATCGACTCCAAGGCCGGCCTGGCCGCGCGTGCCCTGGACGGATCCGACGAGGAGGCAGCCTCCTCCGCCGACGTCCAGCTCGAGGCGCTGGTGGCGATGCTGACCGAGGGTCTGGAGCGCCGCGCCGGGTAAGCGGACGTCCAGCTCAGCGGTACCAACCTCCCCGGCGCAGGCTGTGGAGACAGGTCCAACCCGGACGGCAGTCGATTCGTCTCGCTGAGTGTTCGCGGGTTGCTAACGTGCTGGTCATGGCCACCCGGGGAGAGCTCACGTCCGATCAGCTGCGCTTGTTCGCCAAGGAGATCGCGGCGGACCCGAAACACCGGATCCTGCAGAACGCGCTGACCCGCAACGACGTCGACGAGGTCGCCCTGGACCGTGCCGTGGCGGTGTCGGCGGAGCGGTCGATGTCCCACCAGCTCGACGACTGGGCGGCGACCAACCAGAAGCAGAGCGGTCGGTGCTGGCTCTTCGCCGGCCTCAACCTGCTGCGCGTCGGCGCCGCACGGAGCATGGACCTCACCGACTTCGAGTTCAGCCAGAACCACCTGTTGTTCTGGGACAAGCTCGAGAAGGCAAACTTCTGGCTCGAGGCGATCATCGCCACGTCCGACCGCGACGTCGACGACCGGACGGTCGCCCATCTGCTGAGTGACCCGATCGGCGACGGCGGTCAGTGGAACATGTTCGTCGCGCTGGTGCGCAAGCACGGGCTGGTCCCCAAGAGCGCGATGCCGGAGACGGTGGCGTCGTCCTCGACGCGGCAGCTCAACCGCGACCTGAGGGCCGTCCTCCGGCAGGCGGCACGCGACCTGCGCGATCGCGCGGCCGCCGGGGCGTCTCTCGGCGACCTGCGCGGGCAGAAGGACGAGACGCTGCGCACGGTGTACCGGATGCTCTCGCTGCACCTCGGCACCCCGCCGGAGACGGTCTCGTGGCAGTGGAAGGACAAGGACAAGGGGTTCCACCGCGACGACCCGGTCACTCCCCAGGAGTTCGCGCGGCGCTACGTCGACCTCGACCTGGACTCCTATGTCTGCCTGGTCGATGATCCCCGGCCCACCAGCCCCCGCAACCGTCTCTTCACTGTCGAGTTCCTCGGCAACATCGTGAGCGGGGAGCCGGTGACCTACCTCAACGTCGAGATGCCGCTGATCAAGCAGCTGGCGCGCGAGTCGATCGTGGACGGTACGCCGGTGTGGTTCGGCTGCGACGTCGCGCAGATGATGGAGAAGGACGAGGGCGTCTGGGATGCCCACCTGTTCGACTACGACGCCGTCTACGACACCCGCACCGACTTCTCCAAGGCAGACCGGCTGCTCTACGGTGCCACCGCCATGACCCACGCCATGCTGTTGACCGGAGCGGACGTCGTCGGCGAGGGCAACGACGCACGGGCGCGTCGCTGGCGGGTCGAGAACAGCTGGGGCGCGGAGAAGGCCGACAAGGGCTTCTGGACCATGAACGACAGCTGGTTCGCGGAGCACGTCTTCGAGATCGCCGTACCCAGGTCCGCGTTGCCGGTCGAGCTCCTGTCGGTGCTGGACACCGAGCCGATCGTGCTGCCCGCCTGGGACCCCATGGGCGCCTTGGCCGGACGAGCGGCGCTTCCGCAGATGCCGTGAGAAACGGTCGCCGTCTCGCGTTTCACCCTCCCGGGGTGACGTGCCGGTTGTTCGGCCGCGAGAGCGTTCTTCTGAACCGCGCGCTGCGTTTGCCCGCGCCAACCTGACGCTGGAGGGTGGTCGACTGTGACGACGAAGAGTGTGTTCACCGAGGACGAATGGGCCCGAATCGTGCGAGCACCGTTGGTTGCCGGGATGGCGATCTCGCTCGCCGATCCCGGCGGTCCCATCGAGGCCACGAAGGAGACCTTGGCGACGCTGAAGAACGCCACCAACCCGCCAAGCCGTGAGCAGCTGCTGGCAGAGGTGGCCCTCGAGATCCAAGCCAAGACCCAGCAGAAACAGAGTCCGCTGGGCGGGTACAGACCCACGGCAGACGGGGCTCCCGCGGGAGAGCAAGTGCTCGAGGAACTGCGCGCCGCGCAGGCACTGGTTGTCGCCAAGGCCCAACCGGACGAAGCTGCGGCGTTCGCGCGGTGGCTGGTCGCTGCTGCGCAGTCAGCTGCCGAGGCCGCCAAGGAGGGCGGATTCCTGGGGTTCGGCGCACAGCAGGTCAGTGACCGCGAGTCGGCCATGCTGGATCAGGTCCGCGCGGCCGTGTCCGGGTGACACCCGACGCGGAAGCACGCAGGTGGCCTGGGGTTGCCCGTCGCGGGCACTGCTAGCTCCCCCGGCGGACCGGCCTCAGCCGATTTCGACGCTCGGGTGGTACCGCTTGACGCGATGCAGCGTGTTTTGGTCGGTGTGGTGCATCTCCGTGCCCGTGGCCGCGAGCCGGAGCAGCAGGTCCGAGGTGTAGCTGAACGTGCCGTCCTCGTTGAACGTGAAGGTGCTGGTGAAGTCCTTGATCTCCGCCCGCTCCATCAGATAGCGGTTCTGCAGGATGCCGTACGACGGGTCGCCGGGCTTGGCGTCGAAGTGCAGCGTCCGGTCCCGCGGCCCGGCGTCGCTTCCCGCGAGGATCGCGATGCCCCGGCCGAACACGACGTTGCGGATCACCTGCCCGTTGGCCTTGTCCCACAGCAAGAACCCGATCTCGTCGTGGAAGGGATCCATGGCCTCTTCGCCATGGCGCCACGCCGTCATGTTGTAGGTGAGTCCCCACAGCGTCTGCTGGCCGTTCTCCTGGATCGGGATCGGCTTGAAGTTTGCCTGCTCGAAGTAGCTTGTGTGGCGGGTCACGTCGTCCCGGTTGTGGTACGACAGGTCGATACCGACGTTGCCTTCCCATTCGCCGACCAGGGGGGTCAGTGGCCCCAGCTTCTGGGGACCTTGCACCGGGACGTTGGCGTGGTCGATGGCTGGGCGGCCTTCGGTGATGCTCATGGTTGTCTCCCACTCGGTTGCTTGGCGATATCGGTGTTGGCGTCTAAGACGCTGGCCCGCGGGCTTTCTGGCAGCGGGGGCACAGGCCCCAGTAGGTCACTTCGGCTTCGTCGATCAGATAGCCGGCGTCGTGGCTGGGCTGAGGGAACGGCGCTTCGCCCGTGGCGCACTCGACGTCCACGATGGCGTAGCACGCCCGGCACACGAGATGCTGATGGTTGTCGCCGGTCGCCAGCTCGAACCGTGCCGGAGACCCGGCCGGCTCGATGCGTCGCAACAGGCCTGCACCGCTGAGGGCGTGGACGACGTCGTAGACCGCTTGCTTCGACAGCGTTCCGAGCCGCCTACGGGCACCGGCCGTGATTGTCTCCACGCTGGCGTGGGGATGTGATGCAACCTCGGCCAGTACGGCGAGGCGAGGACGGGTGACTCGCAGACCGGCCGCCCGCAGGCGGTCGTCGGCGGGTTCCATGACCCCACCCCTGAATCTTGAATCGGTACAGTTCACTGTGGCCCAGTATTGCACGAGGCAAGCCTTGTCCCACGCAAGGGCGGGGAGTGCCAGTTGCTCCTGCTCGCCACTCGGCCCAAGCGGTAGCCGCCGTCGCCCTTCTACAGCGGCAGTCGATCGGGTGGGAAGTCCGTACCTGTGTCGACCAGCGTTCGGTGCAGCTCGTGCAGCACGGCTGCACAGGCAGCCCGCTGGCCCGGGTCGAGGCGGTCCAGCACCTGGCTCAGCTGCCGGCGCCGACGGGCCGTCACCTGCCGGACCACCCGACGTCCGGCGTCGGTCAGTTCGAGCGTGACGACACTGCGATTGTCCGGATCCGCGCCACGGACCAGGTGCCCCGACGCATGCAACCGATCAGCCAGCCGGGTCACCGAGGAGCCCACCACGCCCAGAGCCTCGGCGCACTGTGTCGAACTTGCGCGACCCAGTCCGCGCAACAGCAGCAGGAGGCGATACTGGGGCAGCGACACCTCCAGGTGCTCGACGCTGCGGAGAGCCACCCCGACGAGATCCCGAGTCGCGACCTCGAAGGCCGACAACTCATCAGCCGACGTCTTCGACGGCTCTCCTCGTCCCACGGCGCGAGTATGGCATGGGCACCGGCTGGTCTAGCCGGGACTCGGGGGGTCTAGGGCTGGGGTTGGCCGGCGTCGCTGAGATGGAACCAGACGGTCTTCGCTCGATCGTCATGTTGTATTCCCCAGGTGTCGGCGAGCGCCGTGATGATGGCGAGGCCGCGCCCGTCTTCCGTGGTAGTGCTCGGTGCGTGCAGCGAGAGCTCGTGGGTGTCTTCGTCCGTGACCATCACGGTCAAGATGGGGGGATCAAACGCGGCGTGGATCACGCAGTCCGTGCGGGCGTGCAAGAAGACGTTGGTCACGAGTTCGCTGATCATCAGCGCGGCGGGATCGGCGAGCGTGTCACAGTGCCACTCGTGGCATCGTTGGACGATCCACTGCCGTGCGTGGCCGGGGGCTCGAATACCGTGCTCAAGTCGCAAGGTATCATCGCTCATGCGGGCCCCGTCTCTTGGCGCTTGCCCAATTCACGATCGTGGGTGGGTGTGTCGTCGGCGTTCACCACTATGCGCCCCGGCACGCTAGACCAACAGGCTACGGTGCGGTGGGGTGCGGGCGCTGACCGTGGTCGGCCTCGAGCAGGACCGCTAGCCTGGGCTGTGGTGGTGGTGCACATTGTCAAGTGGACGTGACAGGGACAGGACAGGCGCTGACCCTTCGCCGGAGCAGCGGGATCGGCGAGGCGAGTTGATCGCCGACGAGCGTGACGACATCGCCGACGAGCGCGGGCGCATGGCGCAGGAGCGGCGTGCAAGGGGACCGGCCGTGGCCTCAGATCAACGAGATCGGGAGTCGGAGCTTCGCGATGGGGTCGCGCGCGCCCGGAGGAGGGCCGCAAGGACTCGCGAGGAGGCCGGGACCGCGCGTGAGAGAGCCGCGACCCGCAGAGAGGCAGTCGACCAGGCCGCCGATGAGCGGGTCCGGGCTGGGGACCATCGCGACCGGGTGGCCGCGGAACGCGACGGAGAGGCCGATCAACGCGACGGAGACTCCGACCGTAGGGACCGCGAGGCCGACGCGCGTGATCGCCAAGCCTCCAGCCGTCGGGCGGCCGCGGCCCAAGCAGGGATAGCCGACCTGGTGAGACGCTCGGACCGGCGTGACCTGCGCGCCGAGCACCGTGACCGCAGGGCCGAGGGACGTGACACCGCGGCGGAGACCCGCAGCGCCCCCGGCCCCCAGGACACTCGCGACCGGGCCGATGCCGCCGCCGACAGGTCGATGAGCGGAAGGGACCGTGACGCAGCTGCTGCAGACCGGGCGTACCTCATCGAGGCCCTCGACCGCGCCGAGGACAGACTGTCTGACGCGCAGGAAGGCCGCTTCCAGGCGAGCCGCGACCGAGCTGCCGCCGAGCGCGACCCGGGAGCATGCCGCGATCAAGCCACAGACGAGCCCGGGACGTGTTGTCCTACTCAGTGATCTTCGCTGGCCTCCGGCACCTTGGTCGCCGTGCACAGGAAGACACCGAACTCGCGGTCGTCCTTGAGGATGGTCGTGGCGTCGACGAAGCTGACGCCGGCGAATCCGGCGCGGGCTAACTGCTCGGCAAGGAGTTGCCTGTCGAATCCGTGGTGTCCGTCGAAGTCGACCTTGTCGGCGTGGAAGGCGCCGTCGGGATCCTCGTCAAGGTCCGCGATGGCCAGCCGGCCGCCGTCGACCAGGAGGCCCGCCACCGACCGCAACAGTCCATCCAGGTCCTGAACGTGGTGCAACGCCATGGAGCTCCACACCACGTCGTAGGCCCCGGCGAGCCGGTCTGTCGTCAGGTCTGCCTGGACAGCGCGCAGTCGGTCACCGAGCCCGGCCGCCTCGATCCGCTCCCGTGCGACCTGCACCATCCCGGCGGACGGGTCGGTCACCACGACGGAGCCGACCAGGTCGGCGAGCAAGATGCTCAGCCGGCCGGTGCCACCGCCAACGTCAACAGCGCTCATCCGAGGGCTGAGGTTCACGGCGTCGGTGATGGCCCGGGCCACCGCCAGCTGCCGCCGCTCGTGGCCGGGGTCGTCGTCCCACGTCGCGGCCTCGTCGTCGAATCGCTTGTGTTCGTGCACGAGCTCGACCCTAGTCCCGGCGCTGCCAGCCGAGACCGTCCACCGGTCGGGCCGAACCCCAGGCGGTGAAGATCTGGTCGAGGCCGTCGACGGCGCGCTGCCAGGATTCTTCGGCGTCCGGCTCGCTGCGGGCGAATCCGCCGGCCAGCTCGAGGTCGGTCCAGCCGCGCACCGTGGCGCCCAGCAGCCGGACGGCGTGGGTCTCATCGGGCCCGGCCAGGGCGTAGGAGCGCAGCACCGCGCGGGCGAGTTCGGCGTGGCGCGGGCCGGCGCTGGCGCGCGCGACGGCGTCATCCAGCGGCAGAGTGGTGGCTTGGTGGCGGCCCGGGTGGGCGGCGGCGTAGTCGCGGTAGGCGCGCCCGAGGGCATCGAGGGCATCGCGGCCGCTTCGGCCGGCGACCGCCTCAGCGACTCGGACGGCCGTCTCGGCCAGCGCCAGCACCGCGACGCGCTGCTTCAGGTCCCGGTTGCCCGCGACGTGTGCGTAGAGGCTGGGCGCCTTGACGTGGAAGCGTCGGGCGAGCGCGGCCAGGGTGACCGCGGCTAGCCCCTCCTCGTCGGCCAGCTCGGCCGCCGACCGGGTGAGCACCTCGGCGCTCAGGCCCGCGCGCGGCACGAGGGCGTCCGTCCGGTCACTGCTCGAGCACCCGCTCCACGAAGGCGAGCACGTTGCGGCGCAGCCGGACCCGGCGTTCCTCGGCGGTCAGGGTCTCGTGCACGGCGGTAGCGTTCGGAAGCTTCCGGGCGCCGCGGGCGTAGTCCGAACAGGCCAGCGAGGAGCACATCTCGAGTCCGACGGTGTTGCCGGCACGACCAGAGCGGCCCGCCCGCGGGGCGACCATGAGCGCGACACCCTGACCGCTGTGCGTCGTGGCGCACAACGAGCACATCCGGGCCCGGCGGGTCCCACCGCCGGCGGCGCGCTTGAGCTGCACGCCCACCGGTCCCCGCTCCGACGTGGGCACGACGAGGTAGCCGCTGCGTGGTGCCTTGGGGTCGACCCAGCCAAGCAGATCGAGTTCGGCCCACGGCTGCTCGTCGAGGTCGGGCGGGAGGTTGATGCGCGCGATTTCGCCCTTGGTGGCGTTCACGAAGCTCGCGCGCAGCTCGCTTGCGGTGAGGCTCTGCATCCCTCCATGATGCAGAGCCTATGGGTCATAGGCAAATGGCTACGGATAGAAGGTAGCGACAATGCACTCTGGCGCGTCAGTGACGGGGAGGGAGTCGTCCAGCATGCCGGATCCCTGGGGCTGGCTGGGGGTGGCGGTATAGCCATGCCCCTTCGCGGAAAGGCGCACCGCGCGAACCGCGTCCGATCCGTGAGGGGTCGGTCGATCGTACTAGGGGCGCAGGACTGCATCGACGAGTGTGTCGGCGAGCCAGGTGCGGACCTCGGTCGAGCAGGACGGAGTCACGCCGGGTCCTCCGCCTGATGAGGCAAATCGCGTGACGCGACCAGTCCGGCACGCGGCGGAAAGACGTAATCACTCGCCGGCGGATTCCAGTCCCTCAGCCCGGGCCGTTGGGATGGGTGAGGTCGTATGCGAGGGAGAGCTTCTTCGGGACGACCATGCGCCACGCGTCGACGACGAGCTCTCGGGCCTCGGTCGGTTCCAGGGCCGCAAGGCGGGCGTGGACCCAGTTGAAACGCATGTCCGAGCTCGACGGCATCTGGAACTTGCGAGGTTCGCTTTCCACGAGCGCCGCACGTTCCTCCTTGGGGAAGGCGAACTCCATGACCGTCTGGTCGAGGGAGAACGCTATGTAGACGATCTGCTTGACGCGGAACTTCAGGCGGCCACGCACGTACACCTCGTAAGAGCGCTCCAACTCGGAGCCGAGCGACCGGACGTCCTCGGTCACCGCCATTCGCTGCTCCTCTTCGCCTAGACCTCGTGGACGACGGCTGAGCTGAGACTCATCGGTCGTGTCTTAAACGATGCGGCCGTGCATGGCTACGGGACACGAGGCCGGTAGGCGGCGAAATGACGCACCACGGCGAGAACGCGCGGCTCCAAACGTGCACTCCCTCATGTCGCGGCATCGGAATTGAAGGCGCGCGGGGTCATAACCGTGGTCGGGGTGAACTCGACTCGCTCAAGCTGCGGCCCATCCGTCGGCATCCCGGCTCGTGCCATGGCCTTGGGGAACACGTCTCGGTTGAAGGTGTCGAGATGCTTCTTGGACTCCCATACCTCGGTCAGGTCGAAACCTTCATCGGTCGGGTAGGCAAAGTGGAGGACCAGTCCCTCGCCGCCACCTTCCTCACCTAGTACCGCTAGCACGGCCTCATGCATGGCCCGGTACGCGTCAATTGGCGCGGGGACGTGCAGCGTGTATCCGTACATCGGCAACCTCCTTCTCGTTGCTTCGATCGGGGCCGTCCGTGGAGCGCCTGTCAAGGGAAGGATGTATGACAGGTTTACGGCTTGCGGCCGCCAACCGACAGGCGTCCACGTTCCTCGCGGCCGGCGACGAGGTGGTGCTGCGCGCTGTCCGCGCAGGCGCAGCCGCAGCCGAATCGGTCTCGGCGAGTCCGCGGCCCGGCCCTGCCGGCGACCCGGTTCAGTCCACAGGCTTCCTCTGGGTCGGCGGCCGGGGACCCGCCGGCGGGATGTTCGCGTTCCGGTGGAAGACGTTATCGGGGTCGTACTGCGCCTTGAGCGTCGCCAACCGTTCGTACTTGTCCACCCCGAAACTGGCCCGAAGCCGGTCCTCCGGAATTTCAAACTCCCCGTTGACGTAGCTGCCGATGCCGCTCGCGTAAGGCACCAGCGCGTCCCAGAACGAGCGGACCCAGGCCTTGTCGGCCTCGAACATCTCCGGGTTGTCGGCGAGCCCGATCATGAACGCCACGTAGCGCGGCGACCGGAGACCACCGAACGCGGTGTCCTCGTCGGCCACGTCGCAGTATGCGCCGTCCAACCGGTAAAGGAAGAACGGCGACAGCGGCGACGTCTTCCGCGGGATCTGCTCCGAGATCACGGAGACAACGTCGTCAGTGAGGTCCTCGAGGTACAACGCCTTGTCGTAGGCGAGCAACCCGAACCTGTTCGCCTCGTCGAACATCTGCTGCAGTTCGGCGTACGGGATTGGTGTCACCATCTCGAACAGCGGCGGTAGCTCCCTCCGGATCCGGTCCGCGACGGCAGCGTGCCGCGTGGTCGGGCCGAACCCGGTGACCAGCATGGCGTAGCCCGGCTCGCCCTGGTGCTCCTCTGGCACGAACGGCGCGGGCGGCGCGTTGATCCCGGCGAGGATCACGTTCACGTCGGCGGAAGGCTCGGCAAGGAGCTCACGGTTCAGGCGCAGCGCGTCCGCGCCCTGTTCCAACGGCCAGAAGAACATCCCGAAGTCGACCAGCGGGCCGACCGGGTGTAGACGGAACTCGAACTCGGTGACCACGCCGAAGTTGCCGCCACCACCGCGGATCGCCCAGAACAGATCTGGGTCGTCTTGCGCCGAGGCCCGCACTATCCGCCCGTCGGCGCCCACCACTTCTGCGGAGAGCAGGTTGTCGAGGGCCAGCCCATGCCGTCGAGTGAGCCAGCCCATTCCGCCGCCGAGCGTCAAGCCTGCGACGCCGGTGTGCCCGACGATCCCGGCAGTGACTGCCAGGCCATGCTCCTGGGTTGCCTTGTCCCTTTCGGCCAGTGTCGCGCCGCCACCGACCAGGCCCGTGCGGGTCACGGGGTCGACCACGGTCTGCCGCATCTGGCTCAGGTCGATCATCAAGCCGTCGTCAACGGTGGCGTTTCCAGCCGTGCCGTGCGCTCCCCCACGGACGGCGAGCTCAAGGTCCCGGTCCCTAGCAAACTGGATCGCGGCGCTGACGTCGTCGGCGTTGGCGCAGCGCACGACCACGGCCGGGCGTTTGTCGATCAGCCCGTTCCAGACGGTTCGGGCCTCGTCGTACCCCTGGTCCGAGGGACCGAAGACCGCCCCGCGAACCGTCCCCCGCAGTGCGTCGATATGTGATGTGGTCATTGGTGCCATGCGGTCCTCCTAGGACTTGACCACCTGTCTTGTTGAACAGACGCGCGTTAAGCCCGATCGGGTCACGCGACCTTCTCGACTTTTCTCCGCCTGTGTAGGCATGGCAATGACACATCTGGGCCAGGACAACCGGTCTCAGCCGGTGATGTCATCGGTCTTCGGACAAGGGCCAACACGCGCGTCGATGGTGGTTTGCGAACACACTTTGTTCGCCCTTGCCATGCGTCATCGTGGCCGGAATCGACGCAGACTCAGACGCCGGCGACGTAGGCGGTGAGGAAGTGGACGCCGTGGCGGTCGAGGTTGCCGCGGGCGCGGTCGTAGTGCTCGGTGGTGCGCGGGTCGGCGTGCCGGGCGAGAATCTGTGCGTCGCGGAGCGGGACGCCAGCGTCGAGGGCGTTGGTGATGGCGGCGTGCCGTAGCGAGTGAGGGCTGATGTGCCGCGGGATCCCGGCGGTCTTCGCGATGCGCGCGACCATCCGGTAGACGTCGCGTCGGTCGACCGGGTTGCCTGAGACCGGGCGCAGGATCAGCGGCCCGGATGTCCGTTGGCCGCGGCAGGCCTCGAGTGCTCGGAGAACGGGGACCGTCACCGGCATGGTGGCGGGCTTGTTGCCCTTGCCGACCAAATGCAGGACGCGGTGGCCGCGGAGGGTGTCGGCGTAGTCCTCGATCCGCACGGCAGCGGCTTCGGAGGC
>DASSKA010000199.1:0-44753 GCA_035690905.1 Nocardioidaceae bacterium
GCTCGGCTTCGTGCTGTTCGCCCGGATGCCCGGCGGCGTAGTCCGGGCCCTGGCGGCCGTGCCCGGGGGCACGTTGGACCCGGCCGGCATCGACAAGTTCGTGACGCCGCTGCTGGTGCCACCGGTGATGCCGCGAGCCGGCGCGACCACGACGCGCACCGGGCAGATGGTCGACCACTACGAGATCTCGGTGCGCCAGTTCCGCCAGCAGATCCTGCCGGCGGGCCTGCCGGAGACCACGGTGTGGGGGTACGGCGCGGTCCGGGCGGAGTCCGAGCGCGGCCTGCTGCTCCACCACGCGCCCTCGCTGACGATCGAGGCGCGCTGGAACCGACCGGTGCGGGTCCGGTGGGTCAACGACCTGGTCGACGAGTCTGGCCACTACCGGCCGCACCTGCTCCCGGTCGACCAGACCCTGCACTGGGCGAACCCGCCCGGCGGCGCGGCGGGCCGCGACACGCGGCCGTCGTTCACGCACACGCCCGGGGCGTACCGCGGGCCGGTCCCGCTGGTCACCCATGTGCACGGCGCGGTCAACGTCGGCGACGAGAGCGACGGGTACGCCGAGGCGTGGTTCCTGCCCGACGCGGACGACATCCCGTCCGGCTACGCGCGGGTGGGCACTTGGTACGACTTCTTCGCGCGTAAGGCGCACAGACGCTTCGGGGCCACGTGGGGGCCGGGCTTCGCGACGTTCCAGTACCCGAACTCGTTCCGGGCCGCGACCACGTGGTACCACGACCACGCCCTCGGACTGACGCGGTTGAACGTCTATGCGGGGCCGGCCGGCTTCTACCTGATCCGCGGCGGCCCCAGCGACGACGTCCGTGACTCGCGGACCGGCGCCCGTGCGGTGCTGCCCGGCCCGGCTCCCCGCGCTGGGGAGACGTTCCCGTCCAAAAAGCCCTACCACGAGATTCCGATCGCGATCCAGGACCGCGCGTTCAACGCCGACGGCTCGCTGTTCTACCCCGACACTCGCGCGTTCTTCGACCAGATCACCGGTCCCTACATCCCCGCTGGCCCCTTCCCGCCGATCTGGAATCCGGAGTTCTTCGGCAACACGATCATGGTCAACGGCAACACCTGGCCGTTCCAGGTCGTTGAGCAGCGGCGCTACCGGTTCAGGGTCCTCAACGGCTGCCAGGCACGTTTCCTGATCCTGGACTTCTCCCGGATCCCCGGCGTGACGGTGTGGCAGATCGGCAACGAGGGCGGCTTCGTGGACAGGCCGGTGAACCTCATGGCCCGGACCGGGAGCCGGCTGCCGATGGGTCCGGCGGAGCGGGCGGACCTGATCGTCGACTTCGCGCACGTGCCGGTCGGTGAGCACGTGCTGCGAAACGTGGGCCCCGACGCGCCGTACGGCGGTGGGGTGCCCGGGGTGGACTTCGCCCCGGCCGACCCGCAGACCACCGGGCAGGTGCTGCAGCTGCGGGTGGTGCCCGCCTCCAGCGCCGACCGGACCACCCCACCGGGGTTCCTCCACCTACCGCCGCTGGAACGGCAGCATCGCGCCCGGCGCCGGCGCCAGCTGGCGCTGGTCGAGGAGGCGGCAGCCGGGCGGACTCCGCAGGGTACGGCGGAGGGGCCGGTGGCGGCACTGCTCGGCACCGTCCGGAACGGTGTCACGGTCAAGAAGCGGTGGATGGACCCGGTCACCGAGAACCCCGCGGTCGAGTCGGCAGAGATCTGGGAGTTCTACAACACCACGGTCGACGCGCACCCGATCCACGTCCACGAGACCGCTTTCGCGGTGGTCAACCGGCAGCGGCTGGCGGTGAACCCGGACGGATCCGTGGCACAGCCCTTCCGGCTGGAGGGGCCGGTCCTGTCACCGAAACCCTGGGAGGGTGGTTTCAAGGACACCGTCACAGCGCTGCCGGGGCACGTGACCCGCGTTCGTGCGGACTTCGACGTGGCCGGCCAGTACGTCTGGCACTGCCACATCGTCGAGCACGAGGACAACGAGATGATGCGGCCCTACCGCATCGGTCCGCGCCAGCCCGGCCAGCCCGGCTGACCAGTGCAGAGGTTGTCTGACGCGCTAGTCAGCGGAGAGCACGCACCACACCGACTTGCCGTGCTCGGTGCCCCGGGTGCCCCACCGGGAGGCGAGCGCCGCGACGATCTGCAGCCCGCGGCCGTGCTCGTCGTCGGGGGTGGGCCGCAGCTTTCGGGGCTGGAAGGTGGCCCTGTCCAGCACCTCGACCAGCACCTCGGCCCTGCGCGCCCGGAGTCGAAGCTCCAGCGGGCCGGTGCCGTGCAGTACCGCGTTGGTGACCAGCTCGCTGGTGGCGAGCACGGTGTCCTCGGCGAGCCGGCCGGGCAGGTCGTGGTCGGCGAGGTGCCTGCCGACGATGCTGCGGGCCTGGTGCGCGGCGGTCTCAGTGGCCTCCAGCCGCTGGATCAAGATGGTGTTCTGCTCTACCGGGTCGACCCGGGCGATGAGGATGGCCACGTCGTCGTCCGGGCCGTCCGGCAGCAGCGCGTCCACCAGCCGCTCCGGCATCCCAGCGGTCGGGCCATCCAGACCCCCGGCCAGCCGGGCCAGCGTGGTGATGCCTCGGTCCAGGTCCTCGCGACGCCGCTCCACCAACCCGTCGGTGTAGAGCACCGCCATCCCGCCGGTCTCCAGCCGGACGTCGCGCTGGGCCAGCGTCAACGGCCCGGTGCCCAGCGGCGGGTCGGCGACACCGGTGAGCACCCGGGACGCGCCGTCGGCGCTGACCAGGATCGGGGGCAGGTGCCCGGCGTTGGCGATGCGCAGCACCCGGTCGGCCGGGTCGAAGACGGCGTACAGGCAGGTGACGATCTGGTTCTCGTCCAGGTCGCGGACGATGCCGTCGAGGTACTCCAGCACGTCGGCCGGCGGCAGGTCCAGCCGGGCGTAGGCACGGGTCGCGGTGCGGAGCTGCCCCATCACCGCAGCCGCCTGCACACCGCGGCCCATCACGTCGCCCACCACGAGGGCGGTCCGGCCCGCGCCGAGCTCGATCACGTCGTACCAGTCGCCGCCGACCTGGGTGCCCTCGACCCCGGCCTGGTAGAAGGTGGCCACCTCCAGGTGCTCGAGATCGAAGGAGCTCTCGGGCAGCAGGCTGCGCTGCAGCTGGTCGGCGATCGCGTGCTCGCGGGCGGCCGCCTCCGCGTTCGCGGTGGCCAGCGACAGCGCCTCCGCCGCGGCGCGCCGTTCGGTGATGTCCTGCACCGAGCCGCGGATCGCCTCGGCCTCACCACCCTCGCCGCGCAGCACCTCCGCCCGCACGCTGACCAGCACCGGGCTGCCGTCGGGGCGGACCATGCGAGCCTCGTAGGTGATCGGTTCGCCGGCCACTCCGGCCTCGAAGGCGCGCTGCACCAACGCCAGGTCGTCGGGGTGCACCATCTGGTCGATCACCTCTGGGTAGCGCAGCGCGGCCAGCTCCTCGGCGGTGCGGCCGGCGATCCGGAGATACTCCTCCGAGACGTCCACCGCTCCGGTGCGGAGGTTGACCTCCCAGCTGCCCACCTGGGCGAGCCGCTGAGCCTGGTCCAGCAGGGTGCGTCCGCGCTCGAGCTGGCGACGGACCCGGCGGGCCCGGTCCAGCTCCAGGTTGGCGCGCACCCGCGCCTTCAGCTCCCTGGCGGTGAACGGCTTGATCAGGTAGTCGTCCGCGCCGCGGTCCAGGCCTTCGAGCAGGCCCTCCTCCCCGGCACGGGCGGAGAGCATCACGACCGGCACGCCGACCGTGGCTGGGTCCTCCTGGAGCGCGGTGAGCAGCTCGAAGCCGTCCATCCGCGGCATCATCACGTCGGTCAGCACGAGATCCGGATGGGCCGCCTTCGCCTTGGTCAGCGCGTCCGCGCCGTCCACGGCGGTGTCCACGAGGTACTCCTCGGCGAGCACCCCGGCGACGTACTCCCGGATGTCGGCGTTGTCGTCGACGACCAGGACCCGCGGTGCCGGTCCCTCGCGTCGCGGCGGCCGGGGCGGTCCACCGCCATGGCCGGTGGGCAGCTGCAGCGCCTCCTCCAGAAAGCCTTCGGCGCCGGCGGCCGTGACCGCGGAGGGACCGCCGACCGTGCCGGCAGGCAGCTGGGCGGGCCCGAAGGGGATGCGGACACAGAACGTGCTGCCGACGCCGAGCACGCTGGTCACCGAGGCGGTGCCCCCGTGCATCTCGGCCAGCTCCTGGACCATGGCGAGCCCGATGCCGGAGCCCTCGTGGGTCCGGGAGGCGGCTCCGTGCACCCGGCGGAACCGCTCGAAGAGGCGGGGGATCTCCGGTTGAGGGATGCCGGTGCCGGTGTCGACGACGGCCAGTTCGACCTGCCCCTCGACCGGGCGCAGGTGCACCTCGATCCCTCCGGCGAAGGTGAACTTCAGCGCGTTGGACAGCAGGTTCAGCACCATCTTCGCCCACAGCTCGGCGTCGACGTACACCGGTTCCGGCAGCGGCGGGCAGTCCACGGTCAACGACAGCCCCAATCGCTCGGTGGCCGAGTCGAACATGCTGGCGAGCTCGCGGGTGTACTGGGCCAGGTCGATGGCCGCGAACCGCGCTTCGGTGCGCCCCGACTCCAGCCGGGAGAAGTCCAGCAGCGTGTTCACCAGCTTGAGCAGCCGCTGCCCGTTGCGCAGGATCACTTCGACCCGGCCGCGCTGGCGGTCCGGCAGCGGGAGCTCGGGATCGGAGAGCGCGTCCTCCGCCGGCCCGAGCAGCAGGGTCAGCGGCGTGCGGAACTCGTGGCTGATGTTGGTGAAGAAGTCGGTCTTGGCCTGGTCGAGCTCGGCGAGGGTCTCCGCACGGGCGCGCTCGAAGTCGAACGCCCGCCCCTCGGTGATGACTGCGGTGAGCTGGCCGGCGATCAGGTCCAGGAAATCGCGGTAGCCACGGTCGAGCGGTCGATAGCGGTTCACCGCGGCGACCAGGAAGCCGTACGGGCTCGCCTGCCCGCCCTGGGCCAGCGGCAGCACCACCGAGCTCACCGGCGGGACGGCCCACCGGCCGGTGGGCAGGTCGGTGAATCGGTCCGGGAGGTCGACCACCACGCTGCGGCCGGCCCAGGCCTCGGCGGCGGGCCAGGGGGCCTGCGCGTCCAGCGGCAGCTCGGTGGGGGCGGCCGGGTGGCTTCCCGTGAACCCGGCACTGCCGGCGAGCCGGGCGGCGCCGGCCGGCTCGTCGTACAGGTAGACCAGGCTGAACGGGAGCGCGTCCGTCGCCTCGTCCAGCTGCCGGCAGGACGCGGCGATCATCTCGGCCTCACCGAGGCTGACGCTGGACCGGGCACCGAGGTCGGCCAGGATGCTCATCCGCCGGCGGCTGATCACCTCCTGGGTGTCCTCCGTGACCACGCACAGCACCCCGGCGATCTTGCCCGCGTCGTCGAACAGCGGGCTGTAGGAGAACGTGTGGTAGGTCTCCTCGACGTACTCGTTGCGCTCGAGGAACAGCAGCAGCGACTCGTCCCAGGTCGCGACCCCGGTGGTCAGCACCTTCTCGATACGCGGGCCGATGTCGTGCCAGATCTCCGACCACACCGTGGAGGCCGGCTTGCCGAGGGCCCACGGGTACTTCTTGCCGAGCGTGTCGCGGCGGTAGGCGTCGTTGCACAAGAACGTCAGCTCCGGGCCCCACGCCATCCACATCGAGAACCGGGACGTGAGCACCATGCGCACGACGCTCTGCAGGCTGCGCGGCCAGCTGTCCAGCGGGCCGAGCGGGGTTGCGGACCAGTCGACGTCGAGCAGGTCGTGGCCCACTCTGCCGATCCTCTCGAACATCTCCCGCATGTTCCATCTCCTGGTTCGCGGGCGCCTCGTTGAAGTCAACCATGCGACGGGCCTTCCCGGCAGACCCAAAAACCGGCTCTGACCTGCGGCGTTTGCCCGCCTTGGGTGGCTTGGTTGCTGTCAGGACCATGGCCCCGGCGATGCGGGAAGTGCGGCTCTGGGAACGGTCTCAGGCTGGGCGTGGTGTGGAGGAGGGCGACCGTGACAGCGGCGTTCGTCGCGAGCCGGTTCAGATGCCGGCGGAGGGGGTTTTGTGATGTTGCGACGACTCTTGATCTGTCTCTCGGCGGCGGCCATGGTGCTGCTCGCCTTCACGCCGGCGGCCAGCGGGGCACGTACCGACCACCCGCCTGGCTACACCACCAAGGTCTTGGTCCGCGGGGCCCCGATCCACGGGGCGAACGGGCTCGCCGTCGACACGCACGGGCGGCTGCTCGTCGCCAGCGCCAACGGCGCGCAGATCGACGTGGTCGACCGGCACTCCGGGCGGGTCCTGCAGCGGATCGGGCACGCCTCCGGAGTCGACGCACCCGACGACGTGGCGGTCGGCCCCGACGGGTCGATCTACTGGACCGACATCCAGATCGGCCAGGTCGGCCGGCTGGCGCCGAACGGCACCGTCACCAAGCAGTCCGTCGCGATGGGCATGAACCCGATCGCGTTCAGCCCGAGCGGCCGGCTGTTCGTGGCGCAGGCGTTCTTCGGTGACGGGCTCTACGAGCTCGACCCGAATCTGGTCAAGCCACCGCGCGTGGTGATCCCGGACTCGGGACCGGCCGGCGCGCCGTGGCCGAACCAGCTCAACGGCTTCGACTTCGGCCCGGACGGGATGCTCTACTCGCCGCAGCCGTACCAGAGCCGGATCGTGCGCATCAACCCGAACACCGGGGCGATGACCGTGGTGGCCGACAAGCTGCCCGCACCGCCGACATCGGTGGAGTTCGACGCCCACGGGCGGCTGTACGCCAGCCTGGTGGATGGCACCGTCATCCGGGTGAACCCTGCCCCCGGCAGCTACACGGTGTTCGCGAAGATCCACGACGCGGTGCTCGACAACATGACGTTCGACCACCACGGGCAGCTCTACGTCTCCGACTCCGACAACGGCGCCGTCTACAAGGTGTCTCGCGAGGGCGACGTCCGGACGCTGGTCCACGGCGGGCTGATCCTGCCCGGCGGCTTGGCCCTGACGAGGGGTACGACGGGACACCGGTCGCTGTTCGTGGCCAACGTGTGGAGCCTGCCTGAGTACAACCCGTGGACCGGCCGTCTGGTGAGCATTGACAGGCAGTCCCGCGCCGGTGGGGGCATCGTGGCGGCGTGGAGCGTCGCCCCCTTCGGCCAGAACGTGGTCATCGCGTCCTGGATGGCCAACGCGGTCCAGGTCTGGGACCCGGCGGCGAACAAGCAGGTGGCGCTCTACACCGACTTCGCGGTGCCGGTGAACGCCATCCAGTTCCGGGGCAACCTGGTGGTGGCGGCGCTGGGCACCGGCAGCGTCGTCCGGCAGACCCCGGCCGGGGTCAAGACCACGCTCGCCTCGGGGCTGATGGTGCCCAGCGGGCTGGCCGCCACCCGCAACGACCTGTGGGTGGCCGACCAGGCGACCGGCAAGGTCTGGCAGGTCGTGTCCGCCGGCACGGTGCTGACGCACCCGAAGCTGGTCGCCGAGGGTCTGAGGGCACCCGAGGGGATGGCCGTGGACCGCGACGGATCGCTGCTTGTCGTGGAGGCCGGAGCCGGCCGGGTCTCGCGCATCGATCCGGCCACCGGCCACGTGACGACGGTGGCCGGCGGGCTGCAGCTGGGCCTGCAGGGCTCGTCGGGCGCGCCGCCCACCTGGGCGCTGAGCAGTGTCGTGGTGGCCAAAAACGGGACGCTGTTCGTCACCGGTGACGTCGCAGACGTCATCTACCGGCTCACTCCGACGCCGTGACCGGGTCATCGGGCTGACAAACGGGAGCATCGAAGGGGCGAGGGCCGCGGGCGCAATGCCTGCGGCCCTCGCCTCATCCGTCGTTCGGCGCTGCTACGCGACTGCCGCTCAGCTGGTCCTGACCAGAGGAGCCACTTCGCCGCATGTGCGTTTCGGTCGGCGGGGTGGGGGCTACGTCCCAACCTTGTGGGCGCTCACGGTCCGGTGGTTCCCGCTCCGGCCGGGGACGCGGATGGTCTACCACGGCGTCAAGGACGGCGAGCGCGCCGTCGACGTGTTCTCCGTGACGCGGAGGACCAGGAAGATCCAGGGCGTCACCTGCCGCGTCGTGCACGACAGGCTGCGGCTGGCCGGCGTGCTGGTCGAGCGGACCTTCGACTGGTACGCCCAGAGCAGGAGCGGCGACGTGTGGTACTTCGGGGAGCGCACCGCCGAGCTCGGCCCGCACGGCAGGGTCCTGACCACCTCTGCCCGCGTGCGGGTGCCGCTGGTCCGGTCGTCGCACGCGTTGCTCACCAAGGAGTGGACGCCGTTGGAGCCGCACGTCGTCGACCACAAGTACTACGTGCGTGACGTCGGCGTGGTCAGCGAGCAGTCGGTCAGCGGCCCGCGCGAGACCGGGCGGCTGGTGTCGATTACACACATGGGATGAGCGGCAACTAACCCCTGTGGCCGAGGTCGCCCGCTCCATGCCGGGTTAGCGTGAGGCGCGGGGGAGGTGCCTCATGTCGGTGCTCGGGTTCTCGTTCGGAAGTGTCGTACTGCGGGGCGGGCTGCTGCTGTCGGTCCTGCTCTCAGTCACCGTGGTGGCGCCACCGTGGGCGGACGCCGCCAGCGGGTTGGACGTGTATGTCGGCTACATGGACACCCACACTTTGCCGTTCAGCAGTCAGCAGCCGAACCCGTGGCCCTACACAGACCAGTCCCGGTACGTCGGCACGCCCTGCCCGAGCTACGGCGCCTCGACGACGTGCTGGGACGCCAGCGCTGTCCGTCTGGTCAACAACGGCGCCACCGACATCACCGGAGTGCACGTGGTCGTGACGATGGGCACCACCGTGTATGACCTGTGGGGCACCCGCACCGTCAAGGCCAACAGCGACCTGGTGCTCACCGAGACCGGGTCGTCGCCGAACTCGGAGAACTTCGATGGCTCGGACTTCGCGCCCAATGACTACAACGGCGGTCTGGAAGCCTCGTGCCTCGACTCCGGAGCCCACCCGATCGTGACGGTGACGATCGGCAGCGGCACCGCCACGGCGTACACCGACTTCGGGCAGGTGCTGAACGCCGGTGGGGTGGACGACGGGCACTGCGTGGACGGAGTGTTCGTGCCCGGTCGGATGGACGAGTCGCACCCGTGGGCGCTGATCGGCACCGCGCCGGCCGGCGGGAGCGGAAGCGGCGGGACGACCGCCACCGCGCCTTCCGCACCGTCGAAGCTGGCGGCCACTGCCGGCGACGGGTCGGTGACGCTCTCATGGTCCGCGCCGGCCTCCGACGGCGGGTCCACCGTCACCGGTTACCAGGTCCTGCGAGGCACCGCCTCTGGTCGTGAGTCGAGCACGCCGGTGAACACCGTCACCTCGACCGGCTTCACCGACAGCACGGTCACCAACGGCACGACGTACTACTACACCGTGGTCGCGGTGAACGCAGTGGGCCCGTCGCCGCAGTCGAACGAAGCCTCCGCGACCCCGCAGGCCGCCACGGCACCACCTCCGCCGCCGTCCGGGGGCGGCGGTGGACCGGCGCCCGACCCGGGGCCGCCGCCGGCTCCGCAACCTCAGCCGGCCTCCGCGCCGTCGGCCCCCGTCGGCCTGGCCGCCTCAGTCGCGAACGGGTCGATCCGGCTCAGCTGGTCCGCGCCGACCTCGGACGGCGGCTCGACGGTCACCGGCTACCAGGTCTACAGAGGTACGACGGGCGGAGGCGAAGCCGCCACTCCGGTGGCCACCGGGATCGTGACCACGACCTTCACCGACACCGACGTGACCGCGGGAACCACGTACTTCTACACGGTGGCCGCGGTGAACGCGGTGGGCACCTCTGCCCGATCCCCCGAGGCCTCCGCACAGGTGAGCTCACCGAACGGGCGGGGCATCTGTGCCGGGCTGGCCCGCTGCCACGTGATGGCCCGCGCCGACGTGAACGGGGACGGCCACCGCGACGTGATCGCGATGGCCCGGCGGGGCGGCCGGCTCGGGTCGCCGGGTGCGCTGATCCTGCGGGTCAAGACCGGCCCGCACCACGCCGTACAGACTCGTCGACGACTGGAGAACTGGTCCGGGTCGCCGTGGGTCGGCGTCACCCGCCTCGACCGGCGGCCCGGAAAGGAGATCATGCTCGGCCGGCTCTCAGGCGCGGCGGCAAGCTTCTACCAGTCCATCACGTGGCGGCGCGGCCGTCTGGTGCTGCTCGACGCTCCGGGCCGTGGCCGGTGGTGGCCGCTTGAGTTCTCCGCCACCCTGCAGTCGGGCTGGCAGCGGCGGGCGGCCGACCCGGTCGGCACCATGCGGCAGCGCATCGCCGCGCACCCGAGCAGCGCCGGGACCTACCGCGGCAGGATCAAGGTCTACCGGTGGAGCAGGTCGGGATGGCACCTGGTCCGCACCCGGACGATCGATTCCGTGCCGCTGCAACGGGCGCAGCGCTGGGGCGGCTTCCACGTGCCCGGGCTGCAGCGCTTCTGAGCCCGGGCGCTGAGCCACCACCTGGCTACGTGCTGCCGTCCGCGTCCTTCGGCGTGGCCCTTCGCGTGGCCTTGGCCGCCTTCTTCGCGGCCGTCTTGGTGGCCTTCTTGACAGCTGTCTTGGACGATGTCCGTTCGGTGGGTCGACGTCGCTTCACCCTGACCCAGAGCTGCCCGCGCCCGCCTGGTCCGGTGACCGTCTTGGTCTCGACGAACGGCTGTTCCTTGACCAGGTCGCTGAGCTTGCCGAACCCGTAGCTGCGCGGGTCGAACGACGGGTCGGTGCGGTTGAGGTGGTTGCCGACCGTGCCGAGCGAGGCCCAGTCTTCGTCGTCGGTGTCGACCTTGTTCAGCGCCTTGGTGAGCACGCTCTGGATCGGCCGCGGCTGGTCGTCCTTCACGGGCTCGCTCGCGCCCTCGTCACCGGCGAGCACCTCGAGGAACACGAACCTCTCGCAAGCCTCGACGAAGGCCTTCGGCGTCTGACGCTGCCCGACACCGATGACCCGCTTGCCCGACTCACGGAGCCGGGTGGCCAGTGGCGTGAAGTCACTGTCGCTGGAGACGATGGCGAAGCCCTCGACGTTGCCGGAGTACAGCAGGTCCATGGCGTCGATGATCAGGGCAGAATCCGTGGCGTTCTTGCCATAGGTGTAGGCGAACTGCTGCTGCGGGGAGATGGCGTTGCCGAGGAGGACGTCGCGCCAACCGGTGAGGTGCGGGTTCGTCCAGTCGCCGTACGCCCGCTTGACGGTGATGGTCCCGTAGCTGGCCAGCTCCTCGAACATCTCCTGGATCAGTTTCGAGGACGTGTTGTCGGCGTCGATCAGGACGGCGAGGCGGTGCGTGTCATCGGCCATGCGATGTGGTCTCCTCATCACGTTGCTGCATGTCCCGGGCAGGGTTCTCGAGCAGCGACTTCGCATAGCGGCCAACCTGTCCGGGAGGGTCACACGCTGAAGAGTAGGCCACTCGCCCTCGCGCGGGGCTAGCATCCGAGCATGCAGACCCAGGTGCGGGTGCACGCCTACCGATGGGTGGTCCTCGCCGCGTTCATGGCGGTCAACCTGACGATCCAGGTGCTGTGGATCAGCTACGCCCCGGTGACGCTTGCGGCCTCCCGTTACTACGGTGTCGATGCTGTCGGCATCGGTGCGCTGGCCATGACCTTCATGGTGGTCTACGTCCCGCTGTCGATCCCCGCGTCGTACCTCATCGACCGGCGCGGCCTGCGGGTCGCCTCCGGCTTCGGGGCGGTCCTTGCCGGGGTGGCCGGCGTGGCCCGCGGCCTGGCGGGGGACCGCTACGGGGTCGTGCTCGCCGCGACGATCGGCGCTGCGGTGGCCCAGCCGTTCCTGCTCAACGCGTGGACCACGGTGTCCGTGCGCTGGTTCCCCCGGTCGCAGCGTGCCACCGCGGTCGGACTGGTGACGCTGGCGAACCTGGTCGGTGCCGGGGTCGGGATGGCGCTCACGCCGGCGCTCGCCGGGTCGATGTCGCTGGCCGCCATCCAGCTGGTGTACGGCGCGGCGGCACTCGTCGCGGGGCTGGCGTTCGTGCTCGTCGTACGAGACCGCCCGCCCACTCCGCCGGACACAGACGCGGAGCAGGATCGCGCGCTGGTGCTCGACGGCCTCCGTCATGCCGTGCACGTGCGAGCGTTCCTCGTCTTCCTCGCGCTGGTGTTCGTCGGGATGGGCGTCTTCAACGGCGTGTCCACCTGGGTCGACGAGCTCGTCCGGCCGCGTGGGTTCACCTCAACCGACGCCGGCAGCATGGGCGCCCTGCTGCTGCTCGGCGGCGTGCTGGGCGCGGTGCTGCTCGCGGCGCTGTCGGACCGGTCGCGGCGCCGGACCCCGTTCCTGGCGCTGGCGTTCGCGGCCGCCGCGCCGGCGCTTCTCCTGCTGGCCGTGGCCGGTACGACGGCGGTGCTGTTCGCCGCGGCCTTCGTGCTCGGCTTCTTCCTGGTCAGCGCCATGCCGATCGGCATGCAGTACGCCGCGGAGATCACCGCGCCCACGCCCGAAGGCACCTCGAACGGTCTGGTGCAGCTGGTCGGGCAGGCCTCGGTGGTGTTCGTCTACCTGATGGCGCTGACCCGCACCTCGGGAGGGTCGTTCCTGCCCTCGCTGGCCACGCTCGCGGTGCTGCTGCTGGCCGCCGGTCTCGTCGCGCTCCGCCTGCCCGAGCCCGTGCCTACTCGTCGACCTGACCGGGTGGCCGGGGCGCGTTGAGGCCGTAACGGACGCCGATCATCCGGATGCCGAAACAGGCAACAGCGGCCCCCACCGCCGCAGGGATGCCGTAGACGCCCGCCCCGGTGGCGATGACCGTGATCGCCGCTCCGACCAGCGCCGGGATGGCGTACAGCTCGCTGCGCAGCACGGTCGGGATGCGTTGGAGCAAGGCGTCGCGCACGGTTCCACCGCCGACCCCGGTGATGCACCCGAGGATGACGGCCTGGGCCGGGCCGAGGCCGAGGTCGAGGGCCTTGCTGGCGCCGGTGACGGCGAAGAGGCTCAGCCCCGCCGCGTCGAGGACCAGGACGGCCCGGTTCAGCCGGTCCAGCCGGCGGCCGAACCCGAAGGCGATCAGACTGCCGATCGCGGCCACGACAAGATACCGCCAGTCACTGAACGTGGCCGGGGGCAGGGAGTCGATGAGGATGTCGCGGATGATCCCGCCGCCCAGCGCGGTGGTCATGCCGAGGGTGACCACGCCGACGATGTCCAGCCGAGCCACCCGCACCGCGGTGAGCGCGCCGTTGAGGGCGAACGCGAAGGTACCGGTCAGGTCCAGGGCCAGCAGCAGCGTCGGCTCGGTGCTCACCAGAGATTTCTACCGTGCGGGCGAGGCGTCACGCGCGCGGCCCTCCGAGTCAGGCCAGGCGGCCACCAGCAACGCCGTGGTCGCGGTGTCGGGGGTCACGGTGTCGCCGCCCCGGACCGGTCTCGCGGGTGCGCCGCGGTCGCTCCGCACTGAAGGCGGTGGACGCGGTCCTGTTTCGTGTACGCCGGGATCTCCGCCGTCTGGCTGGCCTACATTCCGGCCGCGAAGTTCTCGTCCACCGTGGCAACCGGGAGGAAGGGCAGGACCAGTCCAGCCGCGAGGCCTGCGGCCAGCGACCCCACCACGACTCCTGCGATACCGAGGCGGCTCGACTCCGGCGGCGCCGAACGGACGCCCCGGCCGTCGCTCCTGGACGCAGTTGCGCTCCTCCAGCTCATGGGGGCTCCTCGTGCTGCCGGGCGCAGGGCACCCTTCCTGCCCATCCAGGATGCGCGCGCCCAAGGACCGAGGACATAGCCCGAGCGAGGTGGGAAAGACGTCAGGGGCTGGTCAGAATGACCAGCCATTGGGTGGCTCTGGTCATCGCGACGTAGCGGTCGACCGCTGCTTCGATGCCCGTGCCGAATGCCTCGGGGTCCACGAGGACGACCAGGTCGAACTCGAGCCCCTTGCAGAGCTCCGGGGTCAGCGACCGGACACGGGGCGTGGCCCGGAACCTGGGATCTCCGACGACACAGGCGACTCCCTCGGTGTGGGCGGCCAGCCAGGTGTCGAGGAGCGCGTGCAGGTTCGAGCGGGACTCGTGGACGACCGGCACGCCGCTCTCGCGGATGGAGGTCGGCACGTTGGCGTCGCAGATGGCAGCGCGGATGACCGGCTCGGCTTCGGCCATGACCTCGGCTGGTGTCCGGTAGTTGATGGTCAGCGAGGACAGACTGACCTGGCCGAGCCCGACTCGCTCGAGCCGCTCCTGCCAGGACTCCGTGAACCCGTGCCTGGCCTGGGTCCGGTCCCCGACGATGGTGAAGCTCCGGGCCGGGCAGCGCTGCAGCAGCATCTGCCACTCGGCGTCGGTCAGCTCCTGGGCCTCGTCGACCACGATGTGCGCGAACGGTCCGGCGAGCGGGTCTGGGTCGGCGGCCGGGAGCGCGGCGTCGTCGACCAGGGCGCCCCGCAGGTCCTCACCGCGCAGCATGGACATCACCAGCATCTCGGAGTCGTCGGCGGCGACCAGGTGGTCGACGACTCTGGACATCTCCTCGCGCTCGGCGGCAAGGGCCGCTTCCTGGCGGTGCTTGCGCCGTGACGCCTCCGGGTCGCCGAGCCGCTGCCGGGCCGCGTCGAGCAACGGCAGGTCGGAGATCGTCCAGGCCTGCGGGTCCTCGCGCTGCAGCGTGCGGATCTCGTCGCGATCGAGCCAGGGAGCGCACAGCCGCAGGTAGGCAGGCACCGACCACAGGTCTCCGACCAGGTCGCCCGCGTCGATCATCGGCCAGGCTCGGTGGAGCGCACCGATCAGCTCGGCGTCCTGCCGGAGGGCGGCGCGGACCATCTCGGCCGGGACGTCCTCGTCGTCGTGCTTGTCGACGAGGACGTCGAGCAGCTCCTCCCAGATCTCGTCGCGCGCCTCGTTGTGCGGGGTGCCGGGCGCTGGTGCTCGGAAGGCCTCGGCCCAGTCGTCGGCGTTGAGCCGGAGGTCGCCCCACGGGGTCTCGACGACCATTGCCTCGGTGGGCGGCTCCTCGTAGAAGCGGACGGCCGGCTCGATCGCCCCGACCATGCGGGCGGCGGATTTCAGCCGGGCCACGTCCGGGTCCGGTTCGGAGGCCGCCGACGGACCTTCTGGGACCAGGTCCCGCAGCGTGCAGGTCTGCACACCCTCCTCGCCGAGGCTGGGGAGGACGTCGCCGACGTACGCCAAGTAGGGCTGGTGCGGACCGACGAACAGCACTCCGCCGCGTCGGTGACCGAGGCGAGGGTCGCAGTAGAGCAGGTACGCCGCGCGGTGCAGCGCGACCACGGTCTTTCCGGTGCCCGGCCCGCCGTCCACGACGAGGGCTCCGCGCGAACCGGCGCGAATGATCGCGTCCTGGTCGGCCTGGATGGTGCCGAGCACGTCGCGCATCCGGTCGGACCGGTGGCCCCCGAGACTGGCGATGAAGGCGGACTGGTCGTCGAGCGCGGCATGCCGCACCAGCCCGTCCGCGGTGAACACCTCGTCCCAGTAGTCGCTGATCCGACCGCCCGTCCAGCGGTAGCGACGGCGGCTGACCAGGCCCATCGGGTTCCCGTGGGTGGCGCCGAAGAACGGCTCGGCCGCCGGCGAGCGCCAGTCGACCAGCAGCGGGCGGCCGGCGTCGTCCTTCAGGCCGAGCCGTCCGACGTACACCGGCTCGGTGCGGTCCGCGTAGACCATGTGCCCCAGGCACAGGTCGAGCCCGAAGCGGCGCAGGGCGCGCAGCCGGGCGGTGAGCCGGTGGATCTCCAGGTCTCGTTCCATGGCCTGCTGACCAGTGCCGCCTGGTGCGCGGCGGGCGGTGTCCAGGCGCGCGGAGAGCTCGCCGATCGACCGTTCGAGGCTCTCCGCGATGGCCGCGAAGTGCCGCTCGTCGCTGTCGGTCAGCGCAGGGTCGGCCTTCGCGGAGAGGTGGTCGGGAAGGTCGAAGACACTGCCGGGCGTGAGGTTCACAGATCAGCTCCGATCGAGCGGCAGCGGCGCGGCGACCGTCGCCGCGCACGGCGCTGCTTGCCGTCGGCGAGTGATTCTCAGGCACGACCGGGGTCTTGCCGCAAGGCCCCCGTTGGGCTATACGTTGAAAGTGGAGGGGAGACCTCTCCTCTTTCATGAGGGGGAGCATGGGGAGCGGCCGCCGGTCGGCCGATGAGATGCTTCCTCGCCGCGTTCGCTCCGTCGCGGCGCCGTCCTGGCGAATGGTCCCGGCGATCAGGACTGGTAGACGGGGTTGAAGATGTTGTTCCAGGTCTGGATCTCGTCGATTTTGAGCGTGCGCCCGACGGAAACCTGGTTGTAGGTCTGCGCGGTGGGGAACACCGCGTAGCTGTCCGCGACCTCCCTGAGGTACTTCGCGTCGGCGGGCTTCTTGGCCTTCTTGGCGTCGTTGAGCACGACCTGCTGCGCGTTCGGCACCGGGGTGACGTAGTTGACCCACTCGGCCACCTCGGCGGCCTTGTCCGGCTGGTAGTAGTAGTCCATCAGCATCATCGCGCTCACCGGGTTCTGGGCGCCCTTCAGGATCACGAAGTTGTCGGTCCAGAGCAGACCGCCCTCCTTGGGGATCACGAACTTCAGATTGGTGCCCGACAGGTTGCTCTGGAAGATGTCTCCGGACCACGCGTGGGCGATCCAGATGTCGCCGGTGGCCAGGGCCTGCACGTAGTCCTGCTCGTAGAACTTGCGGACGTTCGGCTTGATCTTCTCCAGCCAGGCCGCCGACTTCTTCCAGTCGTCGACCGTGGACGTCTTCGGGTCGATGCCGAGCGCGAACATGCCGGCGTTGCCCAGCTCGGTGGGGTCAGCGAGCATGCCGATCTTGCCCTTGAACTTCGGGTCGAGCAGATCCTGCCAGCTGCTGATCGGACGACCGGTCTTGGCCGGGTCGTACCCGAGACCCGTGAAGCCGGCCTGCCAGGGGATCGTGAACCTGTTGCCAGGGTCGTAGGACGGGTTGCGGTACTTCGCGCCGGCGTACTTCTTGAAGTTGGTCAGCCGGCTCTGGTCGAGCGGGATCAGGTAGTCCAGCTGCACCAGGTCGGTGAGGTACTGGCCGTTGGTGATGACCGTGGTGTCGTAGCCGGTGTACTGACCGGCTTCCAGGGTTGGCCGGATGGTGGCGAAGAACGAGGCGTCGTCCTGGATCGGCTCGGTGTAGTTGACCTTGATCCCGGTCTGCTGCTCGAACTGGTTGATCGAGGGGTGGTTGCCCTTGCCGGCGGTGTCGATGTAGAGCGGCCAGTTGCCCCAGTTCACCTGGCCGGTCTGTCTCTTGTCCTTCCAGTACGCCGCGGCCGCGTCCGCGACCGCCGTGCCGCTGCTCGGGCTGGATCCTGATCCCGCCTGACCCGAGACGCCGCAGGCCGACAGCAGGCTCCCGGCGCCGACGGCACCGGCACCCATCCCCATCAGCCGAAGGAGGTCGCGCCGACTGTGCCGGGACTCGGTCAGCCCACGCAGCAGCGCGGGATCCGCCTGAGGCGGTCGGGGAGGGTGGTTGTCAGACATCGGCTCGCGTTCCCTTCATGTTCAGCGGAGCGAACGTCCGACCCCATGGGCCGAAGTGGCGACCATTACAGCAGCATGATGTGACGCAAGCAACAGAAACCGTCACTCATTCCGGCGATTCGCGCGGTTTCCGTTGTCGGACGCCGATTGTCCTGTGTGTTTCGTCCCCGCCCGGCGAGACCGTGGTGCGGCAGGATGATCCCGTGTCCGTGCCGTCATTCACGCTCGTGCAGCTGCGATACTTCGCCGCTGCGGTCGAGCACGGCAGCATGACGGCCGCCGCCCACCAGCTGATGGTCTCCCAGTCTGCGGTCTCCACGGCGATAGCTCAGCTCGAGAAGGAGCTCGGTGTCCAGCTGCTGCTGCGCCGGCATGCGAAGGGCCTGGTGCCCACGGCTGCGGGACACGAGTTCTACCAGGAGCTGCGCGGGTTCCTGGCGCACGCGGCGGAGCTGGAGGAGTCGGCGCGGAACGCGGCGGGCGCGATGGTGGGCCGCCTCTCCGTGGGATGTTTCTCGACCCTCGCGCCGTTCCACCTGCCCACGCTGCTCACCGAGTTCGAGCGGCGCTACCCCGAGGTCCGGGTGGACATCGACGAGGCCGAGCACGCCCAGCTCAAGCAGGCCCTGCGGGAGGGCACCTGCGAACTGTCTCTGATGTACGGCTACGACCTCGACGACGACATCGGCAGGATCACGGTCGCCGAGTCGATGCCCTACGTCATCGTGTCCGCCGAGCACCCGCTGGCCGGAAACAAGCAGGTCTGGCTGCGGGAGCTCGCCGACGATCCGATGGTGCTGCTGGACCTGCCGCACACGACCGGCTACTTCACCTCGCTGGTCGGCTCGGTGGGCGTGCAGCCGCGGATCAGGTTTCGCAGCCCCGGCTACGAGACCGTGCGTGCCCTGGTGGCCCACGGCCACGGATACGCGCTGCTCAACCAGCGCCCCCGCGAAGAGACGACGTACGACGGTGCGCCCGCCGTCGCCCTCGAGCTGCGGGACAACCTGCCGGCCCTGGAGGTCGTCGTCGCCTGGATGCGGGGCGTCAGGCTCACGCGCCGGGCCCAGGCCTTCATCACCCTGGCCCGTGACCTGCACGCGATCTAGGCCGAGGACCGGAGACGCATCGCAGATCCGGGCATCAGGAAATTCGATGCACTGGCACAGCAACATCTGTTGGACAGAAGTGGCCGGGCACGTGACGATTTCTGTGCGGCAAGCACCATGAGACACCGCACTGAGAACAGTGCGGTGCCGCCCAGCTGGAGGTTGCGGTGTCGAGCGAGAGGACCGAGGTCGTCGTCGTCGGCGGCGGCCAGGCCGGCTTGGCGATGAGCGAGCACCTGGGCAGCTGCGGCGTGCCGCATCTCGTCCTGGAGCGGGGCCGGATCGCCGAGCGCTGGCGCTCGGAACGGTGGGACTCCCTGGTCGCGAACGGCCCGGCCTGGCACGACCGCTTCCCCGGTCTGGCGTTCTTCGACGTCGACCCGGACGGGTTCGCGTCCAAGGAGCAGGTCGCGGACTACTTCGTCGCCTATGCGGAGAAGATCGCCGCGCCGGTCCGGTGCGGCGTCGAAGTCACCTCCGTGCAGAGGAACGCGGGCCGTCCCGGGTTTCGCGTGGACACCACGGACGGGGTCATCGAGGCCCGTTTCGTGGTCGCCGCGACTGGACCGTTCCAGCGTCCGGTCCTTCCGCGGATCGTCCCCGACGATGCGGTAGCCCTGCAGATCCACTCCAGCGCCTACCGCAACCCGGAGCAGCTGCCCGACGGCGCCGTGCTGGTGGTCGGCGCCGGTTCGTCCGGGGTGCAGATCGCCGACGAGCTCCGGCAGTCGGGCCGGCGTGTGTACCTCTCCGTCGGCCCCCACGACCGGCCGCCGAGGAGGTATCGCGGCCGCGACTTCTGCTGGTGGCTCGGCGTCCTCGGCAAGTGGGATGCAGACACTCCTCCCCAGGGTGCGGAGCATGTCACCATCGCCGTCAGCGGCGCGCACGGCGGCCACACCGTCGACTTCCGGGCGCTGGCCGCGGAGGGTGTGCACCTCGCGGGGCGGACCGCGTCATTCGACCACGGCCGGTTGCGGTTCTCACCCGACCTCGCCGAGAACATCGCGAACGGCGACGCCGGCTACCTCTCTCTGCTCGACGAGGCTGACGTGTACGCCGCCCGCAACGGTCTTGGCCTTCCCGAGGAGCCCGAGGCCCGTGACCTCGGCCCCGTTCCGGACTGCGTGACCAACCCGCTGCTCGAGCTCGACCTCGCCGGCGCCGGAGTCACCACCGTCATCTGGGCGACCGGCTTCGCCACGGACTACAGCTGGCTCCATGGCGATGCGCTCGACGAGAGCGGCAAGCCCAAGCATCGGCGTGGCGTGTCGTCGGAGCCCGGCGTGTACTTCCTGGGACTGCCCTGGCTGTCCCGCCGGGGATCGAGCTTCATCTGGGGCGTCTGGCACGACGCCAAGCAGGTCGCCGACCACATCGTGACCCAGCGCGGCTACTTCGCGTACGGCGCAGACGACCGACAGCGCCACGACCCAGCCGGCTCGACCCCTGAACTGACCCCCCCGAAGCTGGAGACCGCCTTGTGAACGCACCCATCGTCGCCGGGGGACACGCCCGGATCCGGCCGTTCAACACCCGCGACACCTACCCCGAGCAGAACCTCGACAACGACCTGTGCCAGGCCGTGGTCGCGGGCAACACGGTCTACGTCCGCGGCCAGGTCGGCCAGGACCTCGACACCAGCGAGTCCGTCGGGATCGGCGACGTCGAGCAGCAGACCGAGCGAGCGATGGCCAACATCGACACGCTGCTCAAGGAAGCCGGCGGCCGGATGGAGCACCTGGTCAAGCTGACGGTCTACATCGTCGACCCCCGCTACCGCGAGGCCGTCTACCGAACCATCGGCCGCTGGACGCGCGGCGTCCACCCGATCTCCACCGGTCTCGTGGTCTCGGCCCTGGCCCGGCCGGAGTGGCTGGTCGAGGTCGACGCGATCGCGGTGATCCCCGAGGAGGAGTCGGCATGACGTTCTCCGCGCTCGGCACCGACGGTCGCGGCGCGGTCGGGATGGCGGTGTCGTCGTCGAGCCCGGCCGTGGCAGCCCGGTGCGTCCACTTGCGGGCAGGAGTGGGCGGGGTCGCGTCCCAGAACGTCACCGACCCTCGTTTGGGACCCGCCCTGCTCGACGCTCTCGAGCAGGCAGTCGACCCCCAGGCAGCCCTCGAGGAGCTGGTCTGCGGGCGGCCGTTGGTCGAGCACCGGCAGCTGACGGTGCTGGACGTCCATGGAAGGGCTGCGGCGTACTCCGGTCGCGCGGCGCTCGGCGTGCACCATCACCGGGTCGGCGCGGGCGTGGTCGCGGCCGGCAACCTGCTCAACAGCCCGCAGGTGGTCGACGTCGTGGTCGAGGCCTTCGAGGATGCTTCCGGCGAGCTCGAGGAGCGGCTGCTGGCCGCCCTGGAGGCCGGTCTCGCCGCCGGGGGAGAGGCCGGCCCGTTGCGGTCCGCGGGCCTGGCGGTCGTCCGCAGCGTCCCGTGGCGCGAGACCGACCTGCGGGTGGACTGGCACGAGGAACCGATCGCCGAGCTCCGGCGGCTGGCCGAGATCTGGCTGCCGCAGCGGGACGACTACGTGACCCGCGCCCTCGACCCGTCGGCTGCGCCGTCGTACGGCGTTCCCGGAGACGAGTGATGCCGCTCGGGCCTGACCTCTCCTCCGGTGACTGCACGGGCGAAGCTGGCCAGCTGCTCCTCGGCGCGCCCCAGCGTTAGGGAGGTGTTGTGCGCGAGCAGGTGCATGCCGAGGGCATCCTCGAGCGCCACGAAGTTGCGAGCCACCACGTCGAGCGGCTCGGCGAGCGTGAAGGCACCGGTGGCCCGGCCCGCCTCCAGGACCGCCGTGTAGAGCGAGACCTCGCGGTCGAAGAGCAACGTCATCAGCGTCGCGTGCATCGGGCTGCGCACGGCATTGACCGAGATCTCGTCGAGCACCTGGCTGAGCAGCCGATCCTCCCCGCGGGGGAGCCCGGAGTGCATCAGCCGGG
Source organism: Nocardioidaceae bacterium (assembly GCA_035690905.1). Lineage (GTDB taxonomy): Bacteria > Actinomycetota > Actinomycetes > Propionibacteriales > Nocardioidaceae > DASSKA01. The sequence goes on from DASSKA010000199.1 coordinate 21,488, forward strand.
CCAGCTTCACCATGGGTTCGGCGTCGTCCTGCATCGCCTGCTGCCGGGACCAGTAGTAGCGCTCGGTCGCCGCCTGATGGGCCGCCTCGACGAGAGCCTCGAGGCTGGGGTAGTAGTAGGCGACCAGCCGGGGCGAGACGCCCGCCTGTTCGGCGACGCTGCGCATCGTCACGCCGGCCAGGCCCCGGGTCGCGATGGTGTGCAGCGTGGCCTGGATGAGGTGCTCCCGACGTGCGGCCTGGTCCTTGCGGCGCGGCATGACCGGCACGCTACCCGATCTTGCGCGCAGGCCTTGACGTTCGCAGAGGGCGGATCATAGTTTGCGCATGTGCGCAAAGAAAGCGAGCTGACCGCCGTGCCGACGCCGTACGGCATCCTCTTCGAGCCGGTGAAGATCGGGCCGCTGACCACGAAGAACCGCTTCTACCAGGTGCCGCACTGCAACGGCATGGGCTACCGCGACCCCAGTGCCCAGGCGGCGATGCGGAAGATCAAGGCCGAGGGCGGTTGGTCGGTGGTGTGCACCGAGCAGGTCGAGATCCATGCCACCTCCGACATCGCGCCGTTCATCGAGCTGCGCATCTGGGACGACCAGGACCTGCCTGCGCTCGCCCGGATCGCCGACGCGATCCACGAGGGCGGCGCGCTCGCCGGCATCGAGCTCGCGCACAACGGCATGAACGCACCCAACCAGCTCAGCCGCGAGACCCCCCTCGGGCCGGTTCACCTCCCGGTGGCACCCGACACCATCGCGCCCGGGCAGGCGCGGGCGATGAGCAGCCAGGACCTCGCCGACCTGCGGCGGTGGCACCGCAACGCGGTCCGCCGATCCCTCGAGGCCGGCTACGACCTGGTCTACGTCTACGGCGCCCACGGCTACAGCACGCTGCACCACTTCCTGTCGCCGAGGTACAACACGCGCACCGATGAGTACGGCGGCTCGGTGCTGAACCGGATGAGGCTGCTGCGCGAGCTCCTCGAGGACACCGTCGAGGAGGTCGCCGGCCGGGCGGCGGTTGCCTGCCGGATCACGGTGGAAGAAGAGCTCGGCGAAGCGGGCATCACCCGCGGCGACATCGAGGCCGTCCTCGGGGAGCTGGGTGAGATCCCGGACCTGTGGGACTTCGCGATGGGCAGCTGGGAGGCTGACTCGTCGACCTCCCGCTTCGCACCCGAAGGAGGTCAGGAGGAGTTCGTCGCAGGACTCAAGGCCCTGACGTCCAAGCCGGTCGTCGGAGTCGGCCGGTTCACCTCGCCCGATGCCATGGTGCGGCAGGTCAGGGCCGGCATCCTGGACCTGATCGGCGCCGCCCGGCCGTCCATCGCCGACCCGTTCCTGCCCAACAAGATCCGCGACGGCAGGCTGGCCACGATCCGCGAGTGCATCGGCTGCAACGTCTGCGTCACCGGGGACCAGACCATGTCGCCCATTCGCTGCACCCAGAACCCGAGCATGGGGGAGGAGTGGCGCCGCGGCTGGCACCCCGAACGGATCCGGCCCAAGGAGTCCGATGCCCGGATCCTCGTGGTCGGCGCCGGTCCGGCCGGGCTCGAGGCGGCCCGCGCCCTCGGCGTGCGCGGCTACGACGTGGCCCTGGTCGAGGCCGGACGAGAGCTCGGCGGCCGGGTCACGGCCGAGTCCCGACTGCCCGGCCTGGCGGCCTGGAACCGGGTGCGTGACTACCGCGAGGCCGTCATCGCCGAGCTGCCTAATGTCGAGGTGTTCCGGGAGAGCCCGATGAACGCCGACGACGTCGTGGAGTTCGACTTCCGGCACGTCATCGTCGCCACCGGAGCGACCTGGCGCACCGACGGCGTGGGTCGCTGGCACACCACCCCGATCCCGGTCGCGGAGGGTGCCCAGGTGCTCGCCCCGGACGACATCTTCGCCGGACGGTTGCCGGAGGGCGGTCGCGTGGTGGTGTACGACGACGACTACTACTACCTGGGTGGAGTGATCGCCGAACAGCTGCGCAGCAAGGGTTACGAGGTCTCGATCGTGACCCCGGCGGCGCAGGTGTCGCCCTGGACGGTCAACACCTTCGAGGTGACCAAGATCCAGCGCCGCCTCATCGAGGCCGGAGTCGAGCGCGTCACCGAGCACGCCCTGGCAAGCGTGGGCCGCGGCGGCGTCGTGGTCACCGACGCCTACACGCGGCAGGCGAGAGAGGTCGACGCCGACGCGGTGGTGATGGTGACCGCCAGGCTGCCACGCGACGAGCTGTTCCTGCAGCTCGACGAGCGGCGCAAGCTCGGACGGCTGGAGACGTTGCGCGGCGTGGGGGACTGCTGGGCGCCGGCGACGATCGCCGCTGCGGTCTGGTCCGGGCGCCGGGCGGCCGAGGAGTTCGACGCCCCCGCCCGACCCAACGACGAGGTCCCGTTCCGGCGCGAGGTCACCGAGCTGGCGGTCCTCGACGCGGCCATGCCGGTGCCGAGCGCCTGAGCGCCGGGACCGTTCGATCTGACCACATCAGCTCTCGGGCTTCACCTCGCCTCGCCAACGGTGGGTCGGCTCACCCCGAGGGTGCTGCACTGTCGCTCTTGGGACGCTAGAGGGCCCGGCGCCGACCTCCTGGCGATGGGGATCCCGATATGCCAGGCTTGTCCTGTGGGAGCTGAGGAGGGGCAGGCCACCTCTGGCGGCCGGGGTCGGCTGGTGACCGGGCCGTGACCGACGAAGCGCCGGTGGTGCGGCTGGTCGACCTGACCAAGGTCTTCGGCACAGTCCGTGGCATCTCCAACGTGAGCCTGGAGGTGACCGCGGGACAGACCTTCGGGTTTCTCGGCCCGAACGGTGCGGGGAAGTCCACCACCATCCGGCTGATGATGGGACTGTATCTGCCGACCACCGGCCGGGCCGAGCTCTTCGGGCTCGACGCGCAACGGAACGGCCCACACCTACGGCGCCGGGTCGGATACCTGTCCGGTGAGCTCGCGCTGCACCCGCGACTGACCGGCCGGGAGATCCTGGACCGGACGGCTCGGATGCGGGGCGACGTCGACCGGGCGCTTCGCGCCCACCTCGAGCGCCGTTTCGGCGCCGAGCTCGACCGTCCCGTGCGCACGCTCTCCAAGGGCAACCGGCAGAAGATCGGCCTGGTCCAGGCCTTCATGCACGACCCGGAGCTGCTCGTTCTCGACGAGCCGACCTCCGGGTTGGACCCGCTCCTGCAGAAGGAGTTCGCGGACCTGCTGGAGGAGTCGGTCGCCCGCGGGCGCACCGTGTTCCTGTCCTCCCACGACCTCGACGAGGTGCAGCGGCTGGCGCATCAGGTGGCCATCATCCGCGAGGGCCAGCTGGTTGCCTCCGACACCATCGAGGGGTTGCGACGTCGTTCGCCTCGCACGGTGGAGCTCACCTTCCGGGAACCAGTCGACGCAGCGGTGTTCGCGGCCTTGCCCGGCGTGGAGCTGACCTCGCGCAGCGGGCACCGTCTGGGCTTCCGCGTCTCAGGTGACGTGGGCGGGCTGCTCGAGACTGCTGTGCCGTACGGCATCGTCGACGTGTCCGCTCGCGCTGCGAATCTCGACGAGCTGTTCCTGAGCTTCTACGCGACCACCGAGGGGGTCGGTGCCGATGTCCGCTGAGATCACCCGGCTCGACCTGCGGCTGCGTCGGCGCAGCACACTGTCCTACGCCGCGGGCGTGGGAGCGTACGCGGTGCTGATCGTGGTGCTGTATCCCAGCTTCAAGGACGACACCTCGCTCAACGGCTTCACCACCTCCAACCCCAAGCTGGCCGCCCTGTTCGGGGCGGCCGGGTCGCTGACCTCTCCCGACGGCTGGATGAACGCCAACCTCTACGCCAACTTCGTGCCGCTGTTCGCGCTGCTCATGACGATCGGGTACGGCGCCACTGCGATAGCCGGCCAGGACGAGGAGGGCACCCTGGGTGGCATCGCCAGCCTGCCGCTCACCCGACGCAGGCTGCTCCTGGAGAAGACCGCCGCTCTCGCCGTACTCTCCTTGCCGGTTCCGGTCGTCTCCCTGGTTGCCGCGCTGGTGGGCAGGGGCTTCGAGCTCGATCTTGGTGTCGGGGCCCTCACCCAGATCACCATCAGCTCTGCGCTCATGGCCTTTGACCTCGGTCTTCTTGCGCTCGCCGTCGGCGCCTGGACCGGCAGCCGCGGCACCGCGCTCGGAGTCGGCGTCGCCGCAGCGGGCGTGGGCTATGTGATCAGCTCACTCGCCCCCGTCGTCGACTGGGTCCACGCCATCCGGTACGCATCCCCCGTCTACTGGGGCGTGGGCGGGAACCAGCTCCACGACGGCGCCGACACCGCCGGGATCATCCTGCTCGTGCTGTGCGGCGCGGTTGTCGCAGTGTTCGCCTGGGCCGGCTTTCGGCGGCTCGACATCCACTGACACCGCCTTGTCACGATGTGGAGCTCGTGGGCGTCAACGCGGGCCCTGGCGTGGGTTTGCCGGGTGCACCGTTCGACGTTCCCGTACTGCTCTTGGACGCGTCGCTGGTCACCGTCGCGAAGAGCTCGGCGTACACATTCGCCCGGTCGTCGGCTGATGCGGCCTCGACGAGCGACCGGGCAAGGCGCAGTCGCTCCAGCTCCTCCTTGGAGAGCTCGTTGGTGACGATCTTGGTGTAGTTGTCGTGCGCGCGGGCCTCGTACGCGGTGACCTGCAGCCGCCGGTTGTACTCGTCGAGCGCATCGCCTTCGCCGAGGACGGCCTCGACGAGGATGCCGTCGGTGCGCATCACGTGTTGGTCGGCGGCGAGAAGTACACCGGGCACGGTGAAGGTCGATCCGGTGGCGGGGTCGGTGTAGGTGGAGGTCATGCCTGCGCGGAAGCGGAAGTAGGCGCCTGCCGCCGCGTACACGGGGTCGCCCTGGGCGTCGCGCACCTCCACGCCGTTCGCGTCACGCTGGACCCGCTGGACGTCCACCTGCTCAATCAGGGACACCGGGTGGGGGCCGGTTGTGCTCTGGTTGAACGGGTAGACCGTGTCGAGCTGGGCGAAGATCGTGTTGCGCACCAGTCCGAGCAGCCCGTCGGCCTCGGCGTTCGGCCGGAGGTAGTTGCGCAGAACGCCGTCCAGCTGCGGAAGGGTGAACTCCTGGTAGGAGGCCTCCCATTTCCCAGCCCCGTCGTCGTCGTACCTCAGCAGCCCGATGCGGACGTCGACCAGATGCAGCAGGGTGAAGAACTCCTGATTCATCTGGCGGAACACGAAGTTGAGGGTGCGAGAGACGTTGATGTTGCTGATCTCGCGTGCCGTGGTCGTAGTGGTGTGGCTCGAGTCCGTGGTCGTCGTCGAGGTGTCGATGTGCACATCGCGCTTGGCGCTGGCCTCGGCCGCGTGCTTGGTCGTGGCGTTGCGGACGTTCTTCACCATCTCGTCGCGCGCCGACGAGCTCGCCCAGCTGCCGTCGTACGACGCGTCGGCGGAGCCGAAGCCCCAGCTGGCGGAGGCGTGTACCTTGACGGCGTTCTTCGCCTCGTCGGTGTCCTTGGTCTGTGTGGACTGCTCATTGTTGACCGCCTGCTCGAACGCGTCCGACTGAGTGGTGCTGTAGGAGTCGAGGATGCTGGAGGCGTCCTTCAGTGTCTGTTCGCTGGACACGTAGGACTCGACCTTGATCGAGGTCTTCTCCCCGGGCAGCAGCGAGAACGACTTGAGCACGCGACCGTTGCCGTAGGCGCCCAGGAAGCTGGACAGCTGGAGGCACTCGACGAGGACGAGCTTGAACCGGCTGCTGCGCAAGGTGGGTGACTTGGCGACCAGCGCACGACGAACCGTGGTCTGGCCACCCTTGGAGTCGGTCGCGGTGACTGTGACGGTGTGGTCCCCGATGCCGGTGACCTGAATGGTTCCCGACAGGCTGGAGGCGTCGCCGGACAGTCCGTTCACCGGCTGGCCATCCAGCTCGACCGCGAGTGAGTGCACCCCGGCCGTGCTGGTGGCGGACGCCTGTACCGCCACGCGCCCGTTGCCGCTGGTGTCGAGGGTGATGATGCTGCCGTCTGCTGGCTGGCTCACGGTGAGCGTGGGCGGTGGCGTGTCCTCGGGTGCGGCGTTCACGGTGACTGCCAGGGGCTGACAGTCCAGCACCGGCCGGTTCAGCCCCGTTCCGGTCTTCGGCAGCCCGCGCACGTACAGCAGGTGTGCACCGGGGGCGAGTGTCAGATGCGCCGAGCAGTCGTGGCCGCCGGCAGACTGGAGCGCAACGCTCGTCGCGCTGTCGACGGAGATGTGAAGATCTTTGAAGAGGTCCTCGCCGCCCGCAGGGAACGTGACCACGGCATTGAGCTGGTAGGAGTTGCTCGTCACGGTGAGCGGCGACGACGGCGACTTCCAGTCGCACTCGATGACTTGGATCTCGTACGGCGGCGTGTCGTCGCCGTTGCCGTCGATCCGCGTTGTCGCGCGCGGAGCGAGGGACGCGTTCTCCGTGGCCGATGCGGCAGACAGGGCAGGTGTCGCTGGTGCGGCCTGCCCGAGAAGGTCGGAGCGCCAGTACGCGTCCGGCAGGTTCAGCAGGATGTAGTGCCGGCCCGGATAACTGGTTGGCTCCGGCACGTTCGCGGAGAGGATCGTCGTGCCGGGTCCGTTGACGGAGAGCGTGGACGCGCGCTCGCCGGAATCGGCAGATGGTGATGTGCCATTGGTGTGGGAAGACATTCTCGTTCTCCGGGTTGCTGTCATGAGCCGTCGGCCGGAGCCGGTGGCACGGTCGTGGGGATGGAATAGGGGCGCACCCCGGTGGTGTCGATCCACAGGGCGCGATAGGCGAGGAACGACGGGTCGCCGGCGGTGCTGATCGAGAGCCTTGGGTCGAGATAGCGCCGGTAGGCGTCGTCCGGCGTCGCCCCTTCAGAGATGGCCAGATGGGAGTAGCCGCGGTTGTAGGCCTCGTCGTCGTCAACGACACCGACCAGCGGTGGGGTGCCGGGCAGCTGGGACCAGACGTACAACAGAAGCACTCCGCCGTTCGGATTGCGTCGCAGGGCAGCTTGAATGCGCGGGGCCAGGGCGGCGAGGTCCGTGTCCATCTGCGTGGGATGGTGCGTGAGGGAGAAGTACAGAACGAGGGCGCGCTTGATCGCCTCGATCACGACGATTGCGGCCGTCCCCTTCGCTTCCGCCAGCTCGGTGATCGGTCCCATCACGTCCATCGGCGTTGCCCGGGGAAGGGTCACCTCCATCGTCGTGCCGCTGAACGCGCTCACCGGCTTGCGTCCGGCCGCCGTCTCGGCCTCCACCCAGGCCTGCCGCTCCTTGATCATGTTCGGCGGCACCATGTTCTCGCTGTCGACCCGCCCCTTGATTCCGCTGCCGCTCTCGAACGCGGCCTGTAGCTTCTCTCCGACCAGGGTGACCTGGCCGTCGCCGCCCACCACACCCACGAACCCACCCGCATTGCTGATGGCTACGCGGACGCCCTCGGGCATTGCGGCGCCGGTCTTGCCGGCCTCCTGCAGCTCCCGCAGCTTGTCGAGAGCCGCGGCTTTGTCCGGCACTTCGTCACTGAGGTCGGCGATCGCCCGGATGGCATAGTCCAGGTTCTGCGTCCAGCGCGTGGTGATCGAGGTCGCCTCCTCCACGAGGCCGGGCAATCCGCTCGCCTTGTTGTCGACGATGAGCAATTCCCCGGTCGCACGGTGGACCGCCACCGCGTCCCAGCCGTTGGCGTTCGGGTCCTTCCCCGCGGCGCCACCAGGACCGATCAGGATGTCGTAGCCGCGCTCACCGAGCGCGAAGGCCATGGTCTGCTCGGCCGGCGTACCCCACCCGGAGTTCGCGTACGGGCCTGTGTAGGTCCTAGTGAGCGCGTCGGTGACCAGGCTCTGCGTGCTCAGTACCCGGCCATCCGCTCCGAACGGTGAGCGAACGGCAGCGCTCGGAGCCTCACTCATCCGGCACCACTGCCCTAGTCATCACGGCGCCCGCGGGGCAGGGGCGGTCGCTGGCGCAAACCGGGCGCGCGACCCCGTACGGCCACTGTCGCCACCTCCCTGGTCGACAGTCCCTTCCGCTGCATCTCGACCCTCAAGGAGATGCGGTCTCCCTTTGTCTCGGGCTACGAGGGGCCTCGATGCCGCGCCAGGACCAGAGTTAAATCAACGCATTTCGGCCTCAGGGACGCCATAGTCATAGCGGGCTATTTCACCCATTCGCCCATTTGGGGACTTGTCTCGGTCCGATCTTGTCTTGGGTACTAACGGGGGGCAGGCGCTCTGGGGCCAGGTCTGCGACAGGACCGGCTCGCAGCCACTGCAGGACGTGCAGGGTCCCTGTGCGGCCGCGGAGCAACGGGAAGTCGCCGGAGACCTCGACCTTGGTATACGTCGAGTAATCCACCTGACTCACCGCACGCGGCCCTCGGATCGCCATCGCGGTCGGGCCGAAGCCGACCGACAGGCTGCTGTCACGCGGCGGGGCGGTGCTCTCGATTGCCGTCCTCAACCAGCATCAGGATGCCCGAGATGATGTTGCAGAACAGGAGCGTGCACACACCCAGTCCGGTGTGCTTGCACCCGTCGCGGGCGCCCCTGTGAATGTAGATGGTCATCGGGATGAACCAGGCGGCTGCGACGAGCCCGACACCGCACGTCCCCAGGACCAGAAGGGCGAGGACGACCCAGTTGATGACGGCGGCGGCCACGTACATGCCGCTGACTGCCGGAGGCTGATGGGGCGGGTAGCCGTAGTAGACCGGCACGGCCGGCACCGCCGGCGGCGGCTGCTGGCCGACATGCGAGCCCCAGGCGGTCGGCGCTGATTGTTCTTCCGGATAGGGGGACTGAGGCTCCTGAGTCACGTGATGGGACGTTATAGGACTATCCGACCCGGGGTGGCCTTATGTATGGATCAGGGCCCTTCGATATCCGAGCGTCCCCCGGGTTGATCCGGGCTCTCAGCTCGTCGCACCTGGGCTCTTCTGCCGCGCAGGTGCAAGTGGCCGCGTCAATCGGAGGGCACCGGCCACCACGGTCCCGATCAGACCAAGCTGTAGCGCAGGTACCGCCAGCGGTGCCGCGACGTAGACGACTCCCCCCGCGGCCGCGCCGGCGATCAGTCCGGCGAGGACCGCGCCAGAACGACCGACACTGTTCAGCGGGTGCCGGGCTGCCAGCCGGGTGATCACCGCCGTCAACGTGCCGGTCATGTAGGTGGTGCTCAGTCCGGACACCCCGAAACGGATGATCGCGCTGCTCTGCACACCCAACGCCACAGCGTTCAGGGCCAGGAGGGGCGCGAGCCAAGCCTCGGGCGGAGCACCTGACAGGGCCCACCAGGCGATCGCAAAGACAACGAATGCCGCGAACTCGACCAGGAGCGCGCGGGTCACTGCGGCCGGCCAGGGGCTGTCGTCGGGGCGCGGTTCCCCGGCGACCCGCGCCCCGACAAAGACTCCCAGCACGTAGCCACCGATAGCGACCAGGGTCAGCCCGAGTGCCGAGGCGTCCTTGCTGCCGATCGCCACGCCGACCAGCACCATGTTTCCTGTCATGACCGAGGTGAAGGAACCGCCCAGCGCGATCAGGCCGATCGCGTCCGTGGCGCCACTCAGGGCGGCGAGCAGCACCACGAGCCGATCGCGCACGCGTGCTTGAACCGCGCGCGCATGGTCGTCCGCCGCAGCCGCAGCCTCATCCTCGCGGTCGTCTCGTGCCTGGGTGCCGTCGATCCTCACGAGAGAGAGTGTGGCGGTTGAGCCCTCGCGCCTCCCTGGGCAAAGTGCACCGATTTTCGGGCTGGATTATGTGCAAGCCGACCGTGGGATCCGAGGACGGTGCGCACGTACGGTCGTGGCCAACCGCTTGCAGCAGACGTGAGGACCCGCCCCGGATGGGAACACGCTCCGGCCGGCTACTCCAGAAGGGATTGACGAGATGACCGAACTGCTCTCCCACGACGACTTCCGTGCCGCGCTGAAGGATGCGATCAAGGGGCGCGAGGCAGCCAACGCTTCGTTCTCGCAGGCGTGGGCCGATGGGACGCTCCAGCGGCACCACTTCGCCCGCTGGGCCGAGAATCACTACCACTACGTGGGACCGTTCGCCGACTACCTGGGCTACATCTACGGCAACACTCCCGACCACTACACCGACGCCAAGGACTTCCTCCTGCAGAACATGTATGAGGAGGAGCTGGCCGACATCCGCCACACCGACCTGCTGATCCGGTTCGCCGAGGCCTGCGGTACCACCCGCGAGCGCATCGAGGACCCCAACAACATGAACGCCGTGACCCGTGGGCTGCAGTCCTGGTGCTACGCGACGTCGATGCGCGAGCACTTCGCCGTGGCCACCGCTGCGCTCGTGGTGGGTCTCGAGTCACAGGTCCCGCAGATCTACAAGAAGCAGATCGTTCCGCTACGCGAGGCCTACGGCTTCAGCGAGGACGAGATCGAGTTCTTCGACCTGCACATCACTTCCGACGAGGTGCACGGCGAGCGGGGCTATCAGATCGTGCTGGAGTGCGCGAACACCCCCGAGCTGCAGCAGCGCTGCCTGCAGTTCGTCCGATGGGGCGCGGAGATGCGGTTCTCCTACACCCGGGCCCTCTACGACACCTACGTCGCGCCGGACCTCGAGCAGTCCGACGAGGTCGTGACCGTCGAGGAGCTGCTCGGGTCCGCCTGAGCCGGCCGCCGCGGACAACCACCTTCCCGCCCCATGAGAGGAATGCCCGTGACGCAGTGGCACGATGTCGCGAAGCTCAAAGACCTGGAGGCCCGCAAGAAGCTCGCAGTGACCGTCGGGGACACGGCCATCGCGCTGTTCTGGATCAAGGGCAAGGTCTACGCGCTCAACGACACCTGCATCCACGAGCAGCGTCAGCTCAGCAAGGGCGCGATCCTCTTCGGGAAGGTGGTCTGCCCCGGCCACCAGTGGAAGTTCGATCCCGCGTCGGGTGAGCCTGAGGGCCAAGAGGGCTGCCAGCCCACCTACCCGGTCCAGGTGGACGACAACGGCGTCGTGTCCGTGTGCCTGGAGCGGGAAGGGGCCCTGCAGTGACCGGCAGCGGTCATCGGCAGGATCCACGGACCTTCCTGCTCGTGGGCGGCGGTCAGGGCTCAGCGGTGGCGGCCCGCACCTTGCGCAGGTCCGGCTTCGACGGTCGACTCGTCGTGGTCGGCGCGGAGGACGAGCGGCCCTACCAGCGACCCCCGTTGTCGAAGGAGTACCTCCAGTCGGGCGACGACTCGGCGCTCGAGCTGCTCCCTGAGGCGTGGACCGAGCAGCAGTCGGTCGAGGTTCGCACCGGCGTCCGGGCGCTCAAGATCAGCGCCCGCGACGGCGGTGTCCTCCTGGATGACGGGTCGTTCGTGCCGGCCGAAGCGGTCCTGCTTGCTACCGGTGCGCGAGCAAGGCGGCTGCCTTCGTTCGACGGCGAGGGAGTCTTCTACCTCCGGAGCCGGACCGATGCGGATGCGCTGAGGGAACACCTGGTGCCCGGCGCGCACGTGCTGGTGGTAGGCGGCGGATTCATCGGCGCCGAGCTCGCGTCCACGGCCCTTGCCCGGGGCGCGGAGGTGACGGTCCTGGAGGCGGGTCCGGCCCCGCTCGCCCAGGCGATCGGCCCGCGGCTCGGCGAGGCCTGCGCACGTCTGCAGCGATCGGCGGGTGTCGACCTGCGAGTTCAATCCCTCGTGGAGGGAATTCGTCGAGAGCCCGGCGGCCTGGTCGTCTCGACGAGCAAGGGCGAGGTGGAGGCGGACGCGGTCGTCGTCGGCGTGGGAGCCGTGCCGAACCAGGAGATCGCCGCCGACTCCGGTATCGAGACCGACAACGGAATCCTCGTCGACGAGTGCTGCCGCACCAGCCTGGAGAACGTCTTCGCGGCCGGCGACGTCGCCAACCACATCCACCCGGGGCTCGGCGCGCGGGTCCGCGTCGAGCACTTCGACAACGCCAGCCGCCAGGCGGCGGTGGCCGCGCGCAACATGCTTGGGGAGTCCACGTCGTACGACGAACCGCACTGGTTCTGGTCCGACCAGTTCGGCCACAACCTGCAGTTCGTCGGGCATGCCGCTGCCCAGGACCGGCTCGTGGTTCGTGGCGATCTCGAGGACGACCGCTGGTCGGCTTACTTCCTCGACGGCGACCGGGTGACGGCGGCCTTCGCGCTCGACGCCGGCGACGACATCGCGCTCGCTCGCGAGCTGGTGAGGACGGGGGTCGCGGTCCCAGAGGACAAGCTGGCAGACCCGGACATCGACCTATTCGAACTGATGGAGGAGTGGTGACCTCGATGGCGATAACCCAGTGCGCGAACTTCGTTGGAGGGCAGTGGGTTGGTTCGGCCTCCGGCCGGAGCTATACCCGCGAGAACCCGGCAGACCTCGCCGAGCAGGTGGCAGCGGCGCCGGAATCCGACGCGGGCGACGTCGCCGAAGCGGTGGGGCACGTGGCCGCTGGATACCACGAGTGGGCAGAGACTCCACCCGACAGGCGCGCCGACGTGCTGATACGCGCCGCGGACCTCATCGCTGCCCGCGCTGACGAGCTCGCGGTGGAGCTGGTGCGCGAGGAGGGCAAGACGCTCGCCGAGGCACGGATGGAGACACGGCGCACGCCGCAGAACCTGCGAATGTATGCGGGGGAGTGCCTGCGGCTCTACGGCCAGAGCATGGGCAGCACTGCAGGCTCGATGGTCCTCACCCTGCGCAAGCCGGTCGGCGTCGTCGCCGCTATCACCCCGTGGAACTTCCCGCTCAACATCCCCTCACGCAAGCTCGGGCCCGCGCTCGCAGCGGGCAACGGTGTGGTGTTCAAGCCCAGCGAGCTGACCCCGGTCCTGGGGCAGCGGCTGGTGGAAGCACTGCTGGAGGCCGGCGTGCCCGGATCGGCGCTGGCCCTCGTGCACGGCCACGCCGAGGTCGGGAAGGCCCTGATCTCCGACTCCCGGATCTCGGCGGTCACGTTCACCGGCTCGACGGCAGTAGGGGAGGCGATCCACGCCAATGTGCCGCCGTGGGTGCGCAGCCAGCTGGAGATGGGTGGCAAGAACGCCGTCATCGTGTGGGAGGACGCCGACCTGGACCGCGCGGCCGCCATCGTGGCCAAGGGCGCCTTCGGTCTCGCAGGTCAGGCCTGCACAGGAACGTCGCGAGTGGTCGTGCACGAGAGCGTCGCCAACGGGCTCCTCGATCGGGTCATGGAGATCGCTCGCTCGTCGGTGGTCGGCAACGGGCTGGACGAGGGGGTGACCATGGGTCCGCTCGCCAGCGCCGCTCAGGTCGAGAAGTACCGCACCTACGTGAAGGTGGCCCGTGACGAGGGCGCGCACCTCGAGACGCCCACCCACGACTGCGCACCGACTGGCGGGCACTTCGTGCGGCCGGCGGTCTTCAGCGACGTGCGTCCGGACTCGCGTCTCGCCCAGGAGGAAGTCTTCTCCCCGGTGCTCGCCTTCCTCTCCGTCGGTTCCTTCGACGAAGCCGTGGATGTTGTCAACAACACCGCCTATGGGCTTTCTGCCGGGCTGGTGACCTCCCGCCTGGACACGGCGCTGCGGTTCGCCGAGGAGGTCGAGGCGGGCGTCGTCAAGATCAACCAGCCCACCACCGGGGTCGCGATGAACGCACCCTTCGGCGGCATGAAGAAGTCGAGCACCCAGACGTTCAAGGAACAAGCGGGTGCATCGATGATGCAGTTCTACACCCAGGAAAAGACCGTCTACTTCACCGCGTGAGGACACGTCATGAGCTCCAGCCGCCCCGGCACCGAGGCCTCCTCAGACGAGGCGACCGCCGACGGTGCTTCCCCCTCGGCCGAGGTGGTCTTCCACCGCGTCGCCCGCTCCGGGCAGGTCCCCGACGGCTTTGTACGCCGCTTCTACGTCGGTGACCTCGAGTGCGCGATTGCCCGGTTGCACGGCAAGGTGCACGCCACCAGCAACTACTGCACCCATCTCGACTGTCTGCTCAGCAGCGGCAAGCTCATCGACGACGGCATCCGGTGCTCCTGCCACGGCAGCGTCTTCGACCTCGACTCCGGCGAGCCCATCTACCCACCGGCCACCGAGCCGATCCAGGTATACCCGGCGCGTGAGGAGGACGGGGAGATCTTCGTCGGGGTGTCCGAGGCCGACGTGGTGGCCGGGGGACCCCGGCGCCGCAAGCTGCGCCGAGACTGATCCGCCGATGCCGCCAGCGCCGGCACCGCTCGGCCAGCTGAAGACCGCAGCCCTCGGCACCGCAGGGGCGGTCACCTCCAGCCATCCGGCCATCTCCGCCGTCGGCGCCCAGGCGCTCGCCGACGGCGGCAACGCAGTGGACGCGACCCTGGCGATGGCTGCCACCGGGTGGATGACCCTCCCCGGTCAGTGCGGTGTCGGCGGCGACGCCTTCGCGCTGGTCCGTGAGCCGGACGGGCGGGCGTGGACGGTGAACGGCAGTGGCTTCGGCCCCGACGGCGGAACCCCCGACTTCTTCCGGGGCCGCGGCCTGGACGCGATCCCGCTGACTGGCGCACTGTCCGTCGCGGTCCCAGGCGCCCTCGCGGCGGTCATCACCCTCGGCCGGCGCGCCACCCGGAGCCTCGACGAGCTGTGGCAGCCCGCGATCCGTGCCGCCGAGCGAGGTGTGCCGGCGACCGCCAAGAACATCGCCGACATCTCCGGGTACGCCGGGGCGCTGGCCGCCGACCCGGACGCGCGCGCGGTCTTCCTGCCCGGCGGCCGGCTGCCGCGGCTCGGTGAGCTCATCCGGCAGCCCGACCTGGCCCGTACCCTGCGGCGGCTGGCCCCGGACCCACACGCCTTCTACACCGGATGGTTCGCCGACCGCGCACTCGCCGCCCTGGTGGACGCCGGCGCTGCCTTCGGCGGCGAGGAGTGGGCGCTGGGCTCCGAAGCGCCCGCCGTGCCGGCGCTCGAGGGGTCGTACGCCGGGCTGAGGCTCCGCCAGACCCCGCTGCCGTCGGCAGGCTGGATGGTGGTGCACCAAGCTGCCCTGCTCGACGGGATCCTCGGGCAGCTCCCCCAGCTGGGCGCGGAGGCGATCCACTGGTTCGCCGGCGCGGCACGGGCCTCGTTCCAGCACCGGTTCGACCACTGCGCCTCCGACAACGACCACTGGCGTGAGGCGCTGGCTGAAGCCGCAGTCCGAAGAGGCAGGCGCGCGGTCAGCCGGGGGTTGCCGGTGGAAGCGGTGGGGGTTGCCAACGCGGGTGACACGACCTCGACGGTGTGCGTCGACGCGGACGGCCTGGCGGTGAGCTTCATCCACTCGTTGGCCTTCACCTACGGTGCGCGAACGATGGTGCCCGGCACCGGCGTACTCCTCAACAACCGGCTCGGCCGCGGCGCCTACCTGATCGAGGGACACCCCAACGAAGTCAGACCACGTCGAAAGCCGATGCACACCCTCAATGCCTGGCTGCTCGAGGACACTGACGGTGTCCGCGCCGTCGGCAACTGTCCCGGCGGTGACGGGCAGGTGCAGTGGAACATGCAGGTGATCAGCCACCTGGTCGACCACCACGACGACCCGCAGCGAGCCGTGTCCCTGCCCCGGGTGACCACGTGGCCGGGCTCGGACGCCGATGCGATCGGCTCCCGGCCGGTGCTCAGGTGCGAGGAGGGAGTTCCCGAGGCGACACTCCAGGTCCTCGAGCGCTGGGGCCACGACGTCGAGCGCGTCCCGGTGCAGCGCGGTGGCCCCGGCGGTTCCGCGCTCGCCATCACCCGGGACGCGCAGGACGGGGTGCTCCACGCGGCGGCGGACCCACGGATGGAAGGGACAGCCCTTGCCCTATGAGCGATTCGTCGACCACGACGACGAGCTAAGACGTAGCCTCCCCACGCCTCCACGACCGCGGGGAGGCTACGTCCCCGCTGTGCGCCACGGCCACCGCAGTGGAGTCACCGGCCTGGTGATGACTGCCGGCATGACGCCACGGGTCGACGGGGTCATCCAGTACCAGGGCCAGGTCGGCCGAGACCTGACCGTCGCCGAGGCGCGGACGGCGGCGGGGATCGCTGCGGACAACGCACTGGCGGCTGCGCTCGCCTCCCTGGGGCGAGGCCAGCGGCTCGACCGAGTGCTGCGGCTCACGGTGTACGTGAACGCGGCGGCCGGTTTCGAGGAGCACACGGCGGTAGCCGACGGAGCCTCGGACCGTCTCCTGGAGCTGCTCGGAGAAAGAAGCGGCGCCGCCCGGGCAGCAGTCGGGGTGACGTCGCTGCCGGGCGGCGCCTGTGTCGAGGTCGAGCTCACCTGTGCCTGGTGGGCTCCGGAGCGGCCGGCGGTTCCTCAGGCCGGCGGGTTGGCGGACACGTGATCGGCGAACGCCTCGAGACCGGCCGCACCGACGGCCTTGTCCTGCGCGCCGTTGCCGCCGGAGACACCGAAACCGCCGACGATCTTCCCGTCGTACTCGATGGGGAAGCCACCGACGAAGATGGCGAACTTGCCGGGGAACATGTGGCTGATCCCGAATGCCTCGTTGCCAGGCAGCGCCGGGCCGTTCGGCGGTTCGTTGAACTTGTGGGTAGGCCGTTCGTGGCCGGCCGCCGTGAACGCCTTGGCGATGGCGATGTCCACGCCGGTGAGGCGGGCTCCGGGCAGGCGATGCAGAGCGATGACGTTGCCGCCGTCGTCGACAACGCACAGCGTCTGCTTCACGCCGAGCTCTTCGGCCTTCGCGCGGGCGGCCTGGAGGATGGGTAGGGCATCATCGAGGGTGATCCGGAAGATCTGGTGCATGGCGGACAGTCTTCCGCCTCACGCCGTGCGGGTGGTATGGACAGCCTGCTCAGTGATTCGCCATGAATCAGGTTAAGGTGCACAGATGACCGTCAATCCGGCGCGAGTCGACCGAACGGTCGAACCCACGCTGCATCGCCTTCTCCAGGAGCGGCTGCTGCGCGGCTCGCGCGTACTGAGCGGTGAGGCCAAGCTGGCGCGTCCGGTGCGGTGGTGCCATTCGCTGCAGGACGTGTTGCGGGACCAGTCCACGGACCTGGATGGCATCGTGGTGCTCGCCGACGCGACCGAGATGGACGACCAGCGCTGGGTGGACCTCATGGGGCGGAGCTGTTCGGCGATCTTCGTGCGCGGTGACACCGACGTGCCCTTCTCGATCAGGAAGCACACGCTGGATCAGCCCGTGGTGGTCGCACTGCCAGAGTCGGTGTCGCGGACCGCGGTCCTCGAGCTGGTCGCCGTCGTCAGCCTGGCCCACCGTGCCCATGTGCTGGAGTACGGCCAACAGGTGCACTCCACGCTGGCACATCTGCTGCACCGTGGGGCCGGTCTGACCGCGCTCTGCAGCCGCCTCGCGAGGCTCAGCCACTGCGCCGTGGGGGTGCTGGGCACCGACCTGCACCTGCTTGCCTTCGATCCAGGGCGGGGCAGGCAACTGGAGCCCGCAGCAGTGACCTCCGCACTGCGAGGATCACGGCAGCAGATGCTGACCATGGCCGACTCCTCTGGCGGGCGGCACGGGGTGGCCACGCTGGAGCTCACGGTGAAGGGCGTTCCCGTGACGTGCGTGGCCGGTGCGATAGACCTGCTCGAGCAGCGTGACGGCTGGGTCGTGCTTCTCGACGCTTCCGAATCGATCACGGAGCACGACCTGGCCGAGCATCGCGTCGCAGTGCAGCAGGCGGTGACCATCATGGGCACCGAGCTGCTCCGTGTCCGCGGGATCGAGCGTGCGGAGGAGCGCGCCAAGGGCAACTTCGTCCACGCCCTGCTGCACGCGCGCTTCACCAATCACGCCGACCTCGTTGCCAGGGCGTCGCACTACGGTTTCGACGTCCACGGGCGCTACGGCGTGGTGGTCGCCCACAGCGGGGGATTGCTCGCGCAGCGCGACTCGCCGTCGAAGCTCGCGGAGATGGCCAGGGAGGCCGGCCGGGTGCTGGAGAGCCCTGGGCGGCAGACGTTGACCACTGTCGTGAGCGATGTGGTTGCCGTGATACGCCAGGTGTCACCGTCACGGCGGGGGCAGCAGGACCAGGCGGAGCAGGAGCTGCGCGAGTACGCCGCGGCCCTCGAGCGACGGCTCGGCGAGCGCGGCCCGCAGCCGGTTCAGGTCGCCTTCGGACGGCCAGAGGTCGGTGCCGACGCGATCGTGGAGAGCTACCGCGAGGCGCGGATCGCACTCGAGCTACGTGGACGGTTGGGCGTGTCTGAAGTCTGCGGCTTCTCGGACCTGCGGGTGCACTCGGTGCTCCTCGAGCTCGCGCAGCAGCCGGCCGGGGGGGAGTACGCGGAAGAAATACTCGGCCCGCTTCGCGAGGATCGCGACGGCAGCCTGGCCGAGGTTGCCCGCGTGTACGTCGAAGCCGGCAGCAACCTCAACGAGGCCGCTCGGCGCCTGAATGTGCACCGGAACACCATGCTCTACAAGCTCGAACGGATCACCCGGTTGCTCCGGCGCGACATGCGCGAGCCGGATGTCGCGTTCGCGGTGTGGCTCGCCATCAGGCTCAACGACCTCGCCGAGACGACGAAGCGCGTCAATCGAGACCTGATGTCCGGCTGACGACCTGGACCATGCGCGTCGGGTCGGGACCTGCATAGCTGGCAGCCAGCGCGAGGACGGCGACCACGGCGCAGCCGCCGAAGAGAAGGAGCATCGAGCCCGTGGGATAGATGAGTGCTACCCAGGCCGCGGCCGTCGCGGACCCCGAGAAGCGCATCATGCTGAACAGGCCGACCGCCGCGCCGTACCTCCCGGCTGGCGAGCTGGTCGCGCCGGCGGCGGCGGGCGTCTGCACGAGTGCCATGCCGACCCCGAGCACCAGGAGCATTGTCGTCAGGACGACCGCCTGTGTGGGGGAGCTTCCGGAGGCGGCGACCGATCCGGTGACGGCGGTGCCGGCGACGATGATGACCAGGCCCAGGCGCAGGATGCGTCTCGCGCCGTAGCTCCGGCTCAGCCTGCTGGATGCGGGCGCAGCCACGGCCATGACGCCGGGGAGTATGAAGAACAGTGCGCCGGCGACGGCCGTGGACATCCCCAGTGGGCCGGTGAACAGCAAGGGCAGGGCGACGAGCACGGTGCCCAGGCAGAACATCTGCCCGAAGACGGCCGCCGTGCTGCGCAGAAAGCGGCTCTCGACCAGGACCTCGAGCGGGATCATCGCCGAGCTGCGACCCCTCGATACCAAGCCATAGCCGGCGAGCATCAGCAGGCCCGCGGTGGCTTCGACGATCGCGAACACGACCCCTTCGCGCTGGCTGATCGTGGTGATCCCCACCAGGACCAGGCCGACCCCTCCGGTGAGCAGGACGGCGCCGCGGACGT
Organism: Nocardioidaceae bacterium; assembly: GCA_035690905.1. Classification (GTDB taxonomy): domain Bacteria; phylum Actinomycetota; class Actinomycetes; order Propionibacteriales; family Nocardioidaceae; genus DASSKA01. Next base: position 40,722 of record DASSKA010000199.1, read on the forward strand.
CGAGACGGCTGGCTCGAGTCGGCACCGCAGGCACGAGCAGCCAGAGCGGGAGCAGCACGACCACGCAGCCGGCGGCGACAAGGACGAAGATCATCCGCCAACCCAAGACGTCGCTCACCAAACCGCCGATCGGTGGGCCGACTGCCTGGCCGACTCCGTTGGCCGCTGCCCAAGCCGCCATCATCTGCAACCGCTTGTCCGGGTGGTAGGCGCTCAGCAGGCCCATCACCATCGGCGGGATCGCGGAACAGGCGAGGCCCTGGACGCCGCGCAACGTGACCAGCACGGCCAGGCCGGGAGCTATGGCGGCAAGGGCCTGAGCCACCAGCATCAGCAGCATCGCTGCCAGCAGGGTGCGCTTCATGCCGATCCGGTCGCCCAGCCACCCCGTGATCGGCATCGCGATGGCGAGGGCGAGGACGAACGCGCTCACCAGCAGCACCGCGCTGGACAAGGGAGCGTCGAGTCCCTTGGCGATCGAGCGCAGGGGCACGTTGACGATGTTGTTGCACATCGTGCCCAGTACGGTCACCGACAGAAGTGTGATGCGCCCTGCCGCCGTCGGGCTCCCCCGTGCAGCGAGCAACAACCGAGACTCCTCAGGGCAACCATGATGGCAAGTGGTGACCTTGATTATGGTCCGCCCTGCGCGGAAGGCGCACGGACACAATGCACAGAAACTCGCATGGTTGTTGGGCAGCGTCCACGTAGCCAACCTCACAAGGCGGTGAGCAATCTACTGCCACCGTTCCAACCTCGTGGAGGTTTCATGCACGCTCTGACCGCAGCACATTGGGTTTATCTCATTGGCGTGGTGACGATTCTCGGGACAATGCTCACCCGCAAGAACATCGTTGTTCCTGCAGTCTTCTTCACGTTCCTCACCGCGCTCTTCTTCGAGAAGAGCCTCGCTGGGGGGTTGGCGGCTGTGTTCAACGCCAGCCTCGTGTCTGCACAGCAGCTGTTCAACATCTTCCTGATCATCGCCTTGGTGACAGCAATGCTCGGATCGCTGCGTGCTCTCGGCGCTGACACGAAGATGGTGGCGCCCTTCCGAGCGGTAATGCGCAACGGGCACCTCGCGTTCTGGACGCTGGCTGTCGTCACCTACATCATCTCGCTGTTCTTCTGGCCGACTCCGGCGGTGCCACTGATCGGTGCCGTGCTGATCCCGGTCGCGATCAGAGCCGGGCTGAGGCCCATGGCGGTGGCGTTCACTGTTGCCGTGGCCGGCCAGGGCATGGCTCTCTCCAGTGACTTCGTCATCCGGGTCGCACCGGGCCTGTCCGCAACGGCCGCCGGCGTGAATCCGAACTCCGTCGCGAACAAGGCAATGGTCCTCTCCATCGTCGTGGGTGTGACGGCGCTCGTGATCGGCTACGTGCTCGAGTTCCGCCGGATGAGGCAGCCGTCGCAGCGGTGGCTGCGAGAGTGGGAGACGTCCGGCGTCGAAGAACAGGCCGAGGATTCGATCGTGGTCATGGAGTCGCCCTCGAGCGGTCACGGGCGGGTGCTCGTTGAAGCCGGGTCCCCGGTGGCGGCCGGCGCCGGAGACGGAGGTTCAGGCTCGAGCGGCCACGGCTCGACTGGACACTCGGCAGGCACCGCGCTGCTCGACGCTTCCGACGAGCCACCCTCGACTCCCAGCCTCAACGGCGGCTCCGGCAGCCCTGCGCCCGAGGGCACGCCTCCGGCGTGGGCCGGCACCGCCTTCGCCATCGCGGTGCCCCTGGCTTACCTAGCACTGATCGGCTATCTCGTCTACAGCGTGGCGGAAGGCGGCGCGAGCGGTGGGTTGAAGGGTGGCGACGCGGCCGCGCTGGTCGGGGGAATCGCGGCGATCACCATCTTCCTCGGGGCTTTCATCGAGAGCCGGAAGACATTCCTGGAGCGTTCGGCCGAGCACGTGGTCGACGGTCTGGTGTTCGCCTTCAAGGCGATGGGTGTGGTGATCCCGATCGCTGGCTTCTTCTTCATCGGCAACGGGGACTTCTCCGGCGACATCCTCGGCATCGCGCCGAAGGCGGACGGGAGCCCGGCGGGCCCGGCGTTCCTCTACGACCTCGTGCTGCATGGCCAGGCCCACATCCCCCAGAACTCGTTCATCACCGCGTTCGGGATCCTGATCATCGGGATGATCGCCGGGCTCGAGGGCTCCGGGTTCTCCGGACTGCCCTTGACGGGCTCGTTGGCCGGGACCTTCGGCCACGTGACCGGCATGGACCCGGCAACTCTGGCAGCGGTCGGGCAGATGGGCAACATCTGGTCAGGTGGCGGCACTCTGGTGGCTTGGTCGTCGCTGATCGCGGTTGCCGGCTTCGCGCGAGTCCCGGTGATCGAGCTCGCCAGGCGATGCTTCATCCCGGTGGTAGCCGGGTTGGTGCTGGCAACGGTAGTGGCCGTCCTGGCCCTGTGACCGGACGCTGAGCGGTGCAGTGATGCCCGGCCCGCGGGTCTGGGGCATCACTGCACCGCCCCTGACGTCTCCCACTCGGTAGGGCAACCCTTGCGGAAGGACATGCTCAGCACGTGACGGATGCCACCATCGCCAACGCCTCGCGGCCCCCGGGTACGCAGCCCTCGCCCCGTCGATGCCTGACTGCCGCAGGGTTGGCGGAGCAGGAACTGCGACAGATGATCCTTGCCGGTCAGCTTGTGCCGGGGGAGCGCCTCAATGAGGTTCTGCTGGCACAGACACTGGGGATCAGTCGGGGTCCGCTACGAGAGGCGATCCAGCGGCTCGCCAGCGGCGGGCTGCTGCGGATGGTGACGCACAAGGGCGCGTTCATCCCGACACTCACCGAGGCGGAGATTTCCGGTCTCTACGAGCTGCGGATCGCCATCGAGACGCACGCAGTCCGCATGGGCGCCAAGCGTGGGACCAAGGAGCAGTTCGAGGGGCTGCAGGCGCTTCTCCGGGAAACCCGGGCTGTGTTGGAGGACGGGGCCGAGCCGCATCACCTCGCCGACCTGGACGTTCACGTGCGCATCGTGGCCCTGGCCCACAACGACGTACTGCTTCAGGCAATGCGGGACGCGCGCGCGCGTGTCTTGCTGGCGCGGGACCGTTCCCCCTGCAGCCCAGACCGGGCACGAGCCGCGCTGGCCGAACACGAGGGGATAGTGGCCCGCATCGTGGCAGGGGAGCCGTCCACGGCAGCGACGCTGCTGGAAAGGCACCTCCAGAATTCTCTACACAACGTCCTAAGCCACATGCGGCGCCAAGCGCGAAGCTGAGTCGGCGTGGCCAACACCTGGGGACCAGCAGGGCTATGCCACGACGCGGCAGTACCCACCGTCAGACCTGCCACGCGACTGACCGCGGCATCGGGGTCCGCGGCGAGCCGGTCGATCAGCCGGCTGATCGTCGGATTTCCCGTTGCTGGACAGGCACTCCGTGCATTACCGGCCGGTGTCGCCGACTACTGCATGAAATCCCCAGGTTAGCCACCATCTTGTGGCTGATCCTCCGTTCTAAGCCGTGAAACCGGCGAGGCTTTGCGCCGCAGACCGAGCGAACTGGAGGGTTGTGCCGAGTATCGCTGTGGGAGATCGAAATCTGATCTTGCTCCGCGTCAGTTCGACGAAGAGGTTCGCACCGCTCTGCTCGACCTCCAGGAGGGCTGCGGAGCGCCGGAACATATCTTCGCGAACATTGGGCCAGCGAGTCCCCATAGAAGAAGACCAGAAGCCGTCAGTGAAATAACGAGCCACGGCGGGGGAACCCACCAGTGGTCGATGCTGCCGACCGAGGGGTTCTGCGTCTCAAGCTGGAGCACGTGGACTGCTTCGACGCACGAGGCGATCGCCAAAGCCACGAGCCCTGCACCTACAGCAGCGGGCCAGCGACGAGCTCTGAACCCAACCTCATCAAGTCCGAGGGCTGCGATGAGCGGGAGGCCCATTGCGAACGGAAGGGCATATCGACCCTGCCAGGCGGCGCCACTGTGTGCATAGATCGCGATGGTGAAGGCTAGGGGGACGAGCACAGCTAGTGCCGTGACCAGGGCCGTTAGCCGCCGCACCTTGGGA